>JAAVXM010000045.1 GCA_022790575.1 Clostridia bacterium
AGAAGGGTATAAACAATTATTTAATTAAAGGAGGTAATGTCGAAGGGCAGGAACATATTTAGGTATTCCATTCGATGAAGAAATTTTTGTTAATAGATGGGGAGCAGAGCCAGACCCAGTATTAACAGCACTATTAGAAAGTGGTGCAATAGTAAACAGTGCTGAATTAACAGCAAACTTACAAGGAGCAGGGTTGCAATATACAATACCATTCTTAAAGGATATTGATAGCAATGACCCACAAGTAAACGATGGCAAAACAGATATTACAACAAGTGAAATTGATGGCGATACACAAAGTGGTACAGCTTATAAGAGAATGAAAGCTTGGACAGCAAGAGATTTTATTAATGATGTTCAAGGTGCAGACCCTATGGGACATATCATAGGCAGAGTTGCAAAATATTGGAACAAATATAGGCAAAGACAAATCATAAAATTATTAAATGGTATATTTGGAATTACAGGAGATACAGAGTTGTCACAACACATCTACAATGTTGCAACAACTGGTGCAAATGTAACAGATGACAACAAAATTGGTGCAACAACTCTTAATGATGCTATAACAAAAGCATTAGGAGACCACAAAGATAGTTTTGCATTAGCAGTAATGCACTCTGATGTAGCAAAAACATTAGAAAATTTACAATTACTAGAGTATAGAAAATATACTGACCCAAGAGGAATAACAAGTACATTATCTATTGCAGACTATAATGGTAAATTAGTAATAGTAGATGATGGTATGCCAGTAGCTGACAGTACATCAGCAACAGGAGCAAAAGAATATACAACTTATCTATTAGGAACAGGAAGTATTTTAATGGGTAAAGGAAATCAAAGTTATCCAGTAGAAGCAATGAGAGAGCCAACTAAGAACGGTGGACAAGATACTCTTATTACAAGAGTAACAGAAGCACTACACCCAAATGGATTTAGTTTTGAGCCAACTACAAAGAAACTTATCTATAATGATACTGAACTATTTGAGAGTGCAAGCTGGAAAAGAAAAATGCCACATAAAACAATTCCAATGGCAAAATTAGTAACAAACGGATAGGAGGAAACAGACAATGTTTACAATAATTGATAATAAAGTATATGTAGTTGAAAATGACAAGATATTTCCTGTAAACATATCAAGAGAAAATGGGATAGAAAAGGTAGGTTTAGAAAAAGACCTACCAAAGACCTATGAAGTATATACAATAAATGAAATATTTGTTAAGTTCAACATACAAGAAAATAAACCATATTACTTTGATAAAGAGAAATATGAACGAGAATTAGCAGAAGCTAGAGCAAAGGAAGAAGCAGAACTACGAGAAGAGATTAAAGCAGAATTGATGGCTGAATTAGAAGCAGAAGCAAAAAAGGGTCAAACAAAACCTAGTGGAGCAAAAATAGGAAGTAATAAACCAGATAATCAATAAAGAGAGGAAGGCTAGTCTATGATAACAGAAGAAGAGCAACTAAAAGAAATGCGAATTGAAATACTTGGTAATATTGAAGATAATAGCAAAGATGAAGTTTTTAAAATAAAACTAAAGCGTGCTAAATTCCGTTATCTTAGGTTAGTTTACCCTTATAGATATAGAACAATGACAGAATTGCCAGATGATTGTGCAAGGGATTGGCAAACAAAATGTGCTATTGAACTATATAACCTAGCAGAAGATGAGAACTTAATTTCTTATTCAGAAAATGGACTAAGCGAAACTTATGCTAGAGCAGGTATTTCACAAGATTTATTAAATGAATTACCACCACCAGAGGTAGGTGTCATTAAATGAGTAGAGGTAAATGGAGAAAAAAATCATTGTATATTGCAAGTTTTGCAAAAGATAGTTTAGATGACTATGGAAATAAAATAACTATTTACGATAAACCAGAGTTCATAGGAAAAGAAAATATACAGCCTTTAAGCGGTAGTACAGACATAGAAGAATATGGAAACAAAGTAAGTAAAATGCAAAAGGTGTTGCTAGACTATGATAAGTATCTAGGCAAGTTCAAGGAAAATGACCTTGCTTATATAGAAGATACTACACCAGAAAGTGAAGAGGTTTATGGAGATAATGCAAATTACAGAATAGACAGTATAAGAAATCAAAACAGAAAAATAGCAATATATTTTGAAAAATTACCAAATAAGTAGGCGATAATATGGCAAAATTTGAAACACATTTATCATTATCAAGTTTAGATGAAATGATAAAGAGATATGAGAATAAGAAGAAAGATTATCCTAAAATAGCAATGAGAATTGCTGATAGATTAGCAGATATTATGATGGATTGTGATTTACAGTCTGGTACATATAAAGTTCCGACTAGGCTGGAAGGCAATACAGCTGTAGCAAGTATTATAAATGATGAAGAAAAAGCACAATTTCAGGAATATGGAACAGGAGTAATAGGAGAGCAATTCCCACATGCAGCAGAAGAATTACAAAAGATAGGTTGGAAATATGATGTAAATGGACATGGAGAGGCTGGTTGGTGGTATCCAACAACTGATAGCGACCCAAATCCATATAAATGGACTGATACAGATGGGCAGTTAAGAGCTTGGACAAAAGGTTTGCCAGCAGGTAGATATTTCTACAATGCTTTAAAAAGAGCAGAAGAAATGTTTACAGAGGTAGCACTAGAAGAATTACAAAGAGAGGTTTAATAATGGAAGATTTACAAAAAGAAATACAAGAAGCAATAGAAAAATCATTGCAAGGTAGATTAGAAGAAAATTTAAACAAACCTATATATGAATTTGTAGGAACTTATGACGCAGGAAGATTTACAAAATATATAGGCAGTTAGGTAGGTGTAGTAAAGGAGAACAGAACTATATAACGATATATATAAATTTACAAAGCAATATATAGAACAAAAATCTAAATATACACCTAAAGTTCTAAAATCAGCACCAACTGAAAGTAAGATATTTCCATTAGTAATAGTACAGAAACCAAAGATAACAATAGTAGATGAAACGTTAAAATATACAGAACAAAAATATAATTTTAGAATTGAAATAGAAATATATGCAACGGATAAAACTGTTGGAAGTAAAAAAATAGCCAGACAAACTATTATAGAAGAACTTGAAGATTTAGCTTATGAAGTGTTTGAGGAACATTATAGATTTAAAGGTAATGACCCAGCCCCAAGAATAAATGCAGATATAAATGTATCAAGAGAAGCTATACAGTTTGAAGGCAAAATAAAAAATAATATAATTTATAGGAGGTAATGTCGAAGGGCAGGAGAAAACGAAGTTGAAATAGTAGGACAAAGTGACATTGGGATAATGCTTTATGGTAAAAAGAAAGGTGCAACAGCATTTGAAGAATTAGTAGAAATTAAAGATGTACCAGAAAGTGGGTCAGACCCAGAGCAAATTGAAGTAACTACATTAAAAAGTAAAATTAAGCAATATGTAGCAGGTAGACAAGATAGTACACTACAAAACTTTTTATACAACTATACAGAAAAGAACTACTTTACAAAAGTTAAGCCATATTGTGATGGAAATATACACGAATTTTTAATCGTATTTCAAGACAATACAGGAACTTTAATCGAAGGTAGTGCTACAACAAGAAAAAATGCTGTATCTTTAAATAGTGCAGTAGAAGCAACACTTTCAATAACACCACAAAATATTGTGGATAAAACAAGCACAGAAGTTAGTGCATTATTGCCAACAGTTGGTGCTTAATCTATAAAATTAATTAATTTAATGGAGGAAAAAGAATATGGAAACAATGGTAATTGAAATTGAAGAAAAAGAATATAAGTTAGGTTATCCTACTAGAAAGGATGCAGTAAATGCCGAGAAACATGGGTTGAGATTTCTACAATTAGAAAATTGTCCTTTAAGTGTTACAGACCAATTATTTTATACAGGATTATTAGCAAATCACCCATCTATGACGGAAGATGAAGCAGGTAGATTATTTGAGAAATACCTTAAAGAAGGTGGAGAAGTAGGAGAAATTAATGATTTCTTAGTTAAGCAATATATGGCTTTTCAACAATCCCCAAATGGAAAGAAGAAAAAGAAAGCGAAAATAATCAAAATGTAAATTCCAATAATGGGGAAAAAATAGAAACTTTAAGTGAACTATTTAAAAAATATCTTATACCATTAGCAATACAAGTTCGGTATGCCTTTGCAAGAATTTTGGAACGATGACCCAGACTTGCTATGGACATACCGAAATTTATATATGCAGAAAATGGAACAAGAGATTGAACTAGAAAAGCAAATGATAAACTATAAGTGTTGGATACAAGGTTTTTATAATTATAATGCTATTGCAAGTGCGTTTAGCAAAAATGCAAAATACTTTGAAAAGCCAATAGAATTTAATGCTAAACCAAAGACAGTAGAAGAAAAAAGACAAGAGTTAATGCACAAAATAAAAGAACAAAAAACAAGAGCGCAAATGTTATTAAAACAGAGGAGTGAAAAAGAAGGGCAAAATTAGAAAATAGAATAGATATATTTACAGATAATGCAGTAAAAGAAGTAAATAAATTAACAAATTCATTAGAGAAATGTAAAAAAATAGCAACACAAGGTTGGAATAGCACAGAACCACAACAATTTATAGATAGTTTTGCCAAAGATTTAAGCTTTAATGAGATTAGAGAGCAAGTAAAGCAATTTAAGTCAACTTTGAAAGATATAGGAAACAATAATGGTGTACAAAAAGTTGATGATTATATGAAACAATTATATTCCTCTATTGCTTATGATAGCAATGAAATAAAAAAACTTAGAAATAATATAAAAGAATGTTTTGGAACAAAAGAACTAGAAAAATTTGATAAAATGCTAAAGAATGTGGGAGATACAACTAAAAACACAAAGATAAATGCACCTATAAAAAATAATAACTTTAGCAGTAATTTAAAAACAGCATTAGGAATAGGAACAATAGCATTAGGTATTAGAAAAACAGTAGGATTTTTTAAAGATGCAACAAATGAAAGTGTGAAATATTCTGAAACGTTAAACTTATTTAATGTTTCAATGGGGAAAGGACTTGAAGGACTAAATCAATACTATGAGAAAGCAATTGCATTTCAAGAAAAGCTTCAAGAAAAGTTAGGAATCAACATCGAAGAAAGCATGAACTATCAGGCACTGTTTAATTCTATGGCAAAATCTATGAATATAAATGCTAAATATGCTTATATAATGTCAGAGAATTTTACAAAACTAGGATATGATATAGCGTCACTATATAACCTTAAACCCGAAGAAGCAATGAGAAAATTAAGAGCAGGATTAGCAGGAGAAACCGAACCATTAAGAGCAATTGGATTAGATGTAACAGAGCAAACAATAAAACAAGAACTTGATAAATTAGGAATTGATAGAAATGTAAGAAACATGTCACAAGCAGAAAAATCAATTCTTAGATATATATCAGTATTAAGGCAAGCACAAATAGCACAAGGCGATTTTGCAAATACTATGGATAGTCCAGCTAACCAATTGAGAATATTTAATGCGCAAATAACAGCTTTTAAAAGAAATATGGGAAATCTATGGCAAGGCTTATTAGGAGGAGTATTACCTTATATAAATGGTATTGTAATGGTAATAAATGAACTGCTAAAAATGGTTGCTAAGCTATTTGGTTTCAAAATATCAGAACAAAATGTAAATATAAGTGCTAGTGTAGGTGCTGATGATTTAGCAAATGATTTAGGTACAGCAACAGGTAAAGCAAAAGAACTAAAAAAACAATTAATGGGTTTTGATGAAATAAACAATATCACATTGCCAGAAAAAACAAGTGGAAGTTCTGGTGGTGGAGCAAGTGTAGGTGTAATAGACCAAAGATTACTTGACGCTATGAAAGAATATGACAATATGATGGATAAAGTAAAAAATAAAGCTACAGACATAAGAGATAAAATAATGGAGTGGCTAGGATTTACAAAAAAAATAAACCCATTAACAGGAGAAGTTAGTTGGGAACTTGGAAATGGAAACACTAACTTAAAAAAGATACTTAATGTAGCAAAACTTTTGGCTGGCTTGTATATAGGGACAAAAGTACTAAAATTAATAGGTTATTTAAGAACATTAAAAGGAGTAATTACAGGAAATGTAGTTCCAATGACTAGTTTTCAAAATGGTTTAGCATTAATAGGGAGCGGCTTTAGAGGTACTATTAATTGGACTAAAGATGGAATTAAAAGTTTCAAAGATTATTATAAAGAGACAGGTAAGGTAACAACAGCTATAGGTAAAACAAGTCAATCAATGTTTAATGCAATACCAAATTCTATAAAATTAGCGGGAGGAATAGCAGGGCTAACAGGTTCAAGTATACTTGCTTATAAATCAATGGAAGATTTATCAAATGGAACTATTGGAACAAATGAAGCAATGTTAAAGCTTGGAGGAAGTATAGCAGGAGCGACAGCAAGTGGAGCATTAATAGGTTCTGTATTTGGACCAGCAGGAACAGCAATAGGAGCATTGACTGGATTAACTATATCAGGGACATCTGCATTTATGGGATATAAAAATGAAACAGACAAATTATGCCAATCAATATCAGAAGGAAGGAAGAAGTCAGAAGAATATATCCAATCAATAAAAGACCAAAAACAAGCTATACAAGACAACTTAAATTCTCAATTAGCACAAATTGACTATACTCAAAACTTAGTAAATGAACTCGATACATTAGTAGATGCAAATGGAAAAGTAAAAGATGGATATGAAGACAGAGTAAAATTTATTTTATCACAATTAAGTGAAGCAACAGGCGAAGAATATGAATGTATAGATGGAACAATAAAAAAATATAGAGAATTAAAAGGTAAAATAAATGAAATTATCGAAACTAAAAGAGCAGAAATTACCTTAAATGCTTATCAAGAGGAATATGGAAATGCATTAAAAAGACAAATTGAAAATCAACATTTAAAAGCACAGGAACAACAAAAAATAAATGAAGCTACAAAAGATTATAATGACAAATTAGAAAAGATAGAAGAGAAATATGGAAGTTTAGAAAAAGCTAAGAAAAAAGCAACTTTCTCTAATAAAGCGTTATGGGATGTAAACAAGTTACAAGGTTATCAAAATAAAATAGATGAAGCAACAAAAAGTGTAAATAATTATACACAACAAATAGAAGAAGATAATAAAACCATTATACTTTGGGAAGACCTAAAAACATCTACTATAACAGAAAATGCAGAAGAGATACAAAGGATAAGTCAAGAATTAAGTAATATTTATAAAACAGAAAGTGGAAATCAGGTAGGGACATTACAAGAACAAGTATCACAACAAATAGATTTAGCAAATTCTTGGAAAAAGTATTATGAAGAAACAGGACAAGAAATTAACGAAACAACAAAAAAACAGTTGGATGCTAGGATTAGAACAGTATCAGACAAATTAGTTGAACAAACAAATACAGTTGAAACATTGGGTCAAGATGAAATTGAAGCTTGGAAGAAATTAGCTGAAGGTTCAGAACAAATATATAACGAAAAAATATCTAATGTAGATGAAGATACGAGATTAATACTGGCAGCTGTTTTAGGTAAAGTAGACATAAGTTCTCCTGAATATATAGAAAAATGGCGTAAAATGGCAAATGAAAGCGAAGAAAGATACAATAGAGCATTAGCAAAATTACCAGAAGACACAAGAGGGAAAATATCAGCTTCTATTAATGAAATAAGGGCGCAATCAGGAAATGCATACAATACAAGTTATGAATTAGGAAATAGTTCCTCAAGGGGTGTTGATGATGGTTCAGGAGATTGGCATAAAAAAGGTAGCGAGAATGGTATAGGTTATGGAAAAGGTATACAGAGTGCAATTGGGTTTGTAACAAATGCAGCTAGAGATATGGTAAACAAATCCTTAGCTAATATTGCACAAGCACAATTATCAAAATCGCCATCTAAGAAAACAAGAAAATTAGGTATATATAATGGAGAAGGATTTGCATTAGGTATAAAAGATATGATACCAGAAGCTGTAAAAAATGCTAAAGATTTAGCACTGTCAGCAGTAGGTTCATTGCATGACAATTTAACTACAGAAGGTATAAGGATAAACCCAAATGACTTCAAAATAGATACAAACCAGTTTATAGACTATGGTCAAATAAGTGGTGCAATTGCAACACAAAGTAATGTAAAAGTTGACAGTAACATAGAAGGACGTATAGAAAATGCAATATACAGAGGAATAAGTAATGCAACAATACCAGTAGAGATAGAAGCCACAACAGACGAAGGTATAATATTCAAAAAAGTACAAGTAAAAGCAAAAGAATTTGTAATGCAAACAGGAGAAAATCCATTTCCTAGTTTAGCATAAAAGGAGAGATAAGAAGGTCAAGGAGATATATTTCACAATTTATAGATAAAACATATGTATCAGGAAACCTAGTAGAAATAGAGGGATATACTCCCGACTTTCTAAAAGGTTATGAGGTAGAATGGTACGATTTAAGTTTAGAAGCAGGAAGAAATGCTAGAGGAACAATGAGATTATCGTACCTATCAGAAAAATTCAAAATAATATTAAAAACTACTCCTTTAATGCAAGCACAATTAACAGAGTTTTATTCGCATATTCCAATGCGAGCAATAACAGTTAGATTTTTTAACCCATTTACAGGAGATTATAAAACTATAGAGTGCTATAGAGGGGATAGAAAAGCTAGTATGTTGTTTGACTTTGATGGAGTAGGGAAACTGTATGATGAAGTAAGTCAATCATTAATAGAATTGTAGGTGAACTAAAGGTATAAACAAGTAAGTAATGAATTTAAAGAAAAATGTAAAGCAAATGTCTCTACATTAAAGTATGCAACTATACATATAGAGGAAGATAACATAGATATAACAGAAAGTAACAATTTGCAGAAGTTTAAAATAAGTGGAAGTTGCTATGTAAATGATAAAATTATAGGTACAACAGTAGCTAAGAAAATAACAGTAGATATATTAAATGAAGGACAATACAATTTAGATGACAAAGAGATAAGTGTAAAAACGGGAATTAAAATAGGCAACTCAATCGAATATATTCCTATGGGAAGTTTTATAATTGATAAACCAGAAACCCAAGAGGTTAATATAAAAACTCAATTTACAGGATATGACTATATGATTAAATTTAATAAAAAATATATAGATAGAGTGACATATCCTTGTAAAGCAATAGTGTTATTAGAAGATGTATGTAATCAAGCAGGTGTAAAATGTGGAAGTACAGAGTTTGCAAATTCAGATTATATGATATTAGGAAATCCATTTACAAACAATGAAAATTGTAGAACTGTTCTAAGTAATATAGCACAATTGGCTGGAGGATTTGCAACTATAGGTAGAGACAACAAACTATATATAAGTACATTGAAAACAGGAAGTAATTTGCTAAAAGTAAAAGATGTCCATTTTATGAAGGTAAAAGATTTGAATTTAATGCAAACTAATATGTTAGTAGGGAAAGATACTCTTGTAGAAGAACAAATAAATTCTAACAATTATTTTGAATTCTCTAAAAATAATAAATATGGAAAAGTAAATTCATTAGTTGTAGGATTATCTGGAATAGAAGGAGAAAACTCATCAAGAGAAGATACAGAAAGCATAGCAAAAGAAGGATTGACAGAAGTTAAAGTTGAAGATAACTATTTTTTAATTAATAAAAATGAAAGAGAAAAAATCATAGAACCTTTATGGAATGTTTTAAAAGGGTTAGAATATGTACCATTTGAGATTACATATTATGGATATCCTTATTTAGACTTGGGAGATATGCTATGTGTAGAAGATATTAAAGATAAGCAATATTATACATATGTACTTGATTATATGTTTGAATATGCAGGAGATTATAATGGAGAATTGAAAGCAGAGGCTATAACAAAAACACAAACAGCGTATAAAAATACAGAAGATATAAAAACTAAATTTAGAAGAACAGAAAGAACAATAAACAAAATAGATGGCAAGATAAAAGACATAATAGAAGAACAAACTGAAACATCAAATAAAATAACTAAACATGAACAAGATATAGATAGTATAAAAGATGAGGTAAGTAGTATTCAAGAGATAACAGCAAAAGTAGCAGGTTTAACTACATTGACATTAGAGAGTTGTATGGAAGGGATATTACTAGAACTACATATATTTGGGAATAACACTGTATTTGATTGTTTGTACCCTTCAAACAATTTATTTCCTTCAAATACACTATATCCAAAAGGAGATAGCAGAATTAGAGTAATAAATTATACTGATGAGTCAGAAGAAGGTGTAGAGACAGGTATATATGAATTAGGTGTAAATAGTGTATTAAGACAAAATGGAAAGATATGTGATGAATATATATTGAAAGATGGAAAAGCTAAAATAATTCGTAGAATAAATTCAGATGGAACAGTAAAGACAAAAGAAGAGACAGTTGACTTAGGCGAATTTTCAATTCCATTATCAGCAGGGAAAAATAAAATACAAATACAAAACTATGTTGCAAACTTATCGGCAGAATATGTACTACAGACTAAATTTACTAATATATTTACTTCCAAAATAGAAATGAAATCACAATTAGAACTAAGAGACGAAAGTATAAACATAGAATTGAGTAAAAAGACTGATAATAACAAAATAATTGCAAGTATTAATATGAGTACAGAAAAAGATAAAAATGGCTCAGAAATGAGATTAAGAGCAGATAAGATAGATATAAGTGGTAAGGCTGTTAACTTCACAACTCAAATAGGACTAGACCACATATATACAAAGGAAGATGCTGATAGAGCGCTTGATATATATATAGATGATGTTACACCTACACAAAGAGAATTAGAATTGTATGATATAGATGGCAATGGAGTTGTTGATGTATTTGATGCAGCAGACATTAATGACGCAGTTTGCAATAATAATGGAGAAATAAAAGGGAGTTTTTCTATTAATGCATATTCAACTCAAAAAGCTATTCTTTTTAAAGACTCTTATGGAAATGAAACATCATATATAGGGTTATTTGGAGCAAAATTCAGAAAACTACAATCAGATAATATTCAATGTACAGATATAGAAGTAGGAGAAGATAAAACAAGTATAAGAGAACTTATAAAAAAAGTGAATGACATGCAAAAAGAGATAAAAACCTTGAAAGGAGGTAAATAGATGAGTTATATAGATTTCAAAAATAATGAAACGCCAGTAAATGATACAAATTTGAATAATATGCAACTTGAACTTTTAAAATTAGTTTTCCCAATAGGAAGCACATACATAACACAAGGTGATAGCAATCCAGCTATAATATTGAGATTTGGAACATGGGAAAGGTTTAATGGAAAGATAGCTATAGGATTAGATGAAGAAGACAAAGATTTTGATAGTGTAGGTAAAATAGGAGGAAGTAAAACAAAAACATTAACAGTGTCAAATTTGCCTTCTCATAAACATGAACAATATGCAGTATCCAATCCAGGTTATGGAGGACCAGGTATTAGAGGAACATTTAATGGGGTCGACGCAAGTGGGCAAGCTATATACTCAACAGGAACGTCAACTGGAAGTGCTGGTAAAGGACAAGCATTTGATGTTATACCACCATATGAGATTGTAGGATATATGTGGATAAGAAGAGCATAGGAGGATATAGTATGAGTGAAACAACAAATTTAAGATTATTTAAAAATGATAATTTAGAAACTAATAATAGTGAGTTTGATATAAAAAAATCATTGAATAATAATTGGGATATAATAGATGACTTTGTAGAAGTTTTCCCACAAGGAGAAAAAGAAGGAAATTCCATAAATATAAAAGATAGTAGTAATATACCAATGACTTTAAGAATAAATGGAAAGCATAATCAGGCAACAAGTGTGCAAAACAATAATTACTTAGATACATCACTATTCAAAGAAGAAACTAAGAGTGGAGTACAACTATCAAAAAATAGTGATGGAAGTATTACCTTAAATGGGACAGCAACAGAAGATGTAGCTTTCAATACCACACTAAAAAATGAATTTTCAAAAGAGAATTATCATTTACATATAGCAAAACTATCAGGAACAGTAGAGCAAGGTACAGTCCAATATTTCTTATATACAGATGATTATAGTGCTAACAAAAGTGTATCAATTTCAAAAACTTTAAATGGAATGACAGCAAAACTAGATAATAAAACATATTCAATTGAAAAGATAACTGTACCAAGTGGAAGTGTGTTAAATAATGTCAAGATTAATGTGTGGACATCTGCTACAGGTACAAAATATGAACATTTTATACCTGATAGTCCAACACCAAAATATCCTTTAAAAGTAGATACTTTTAAAAGTGTACAAGTAACTGTAAAAAATAGTGATAATTCTAAGTCACAAGTAAAAACAATTCAATCACAAGAGGAAATGCTAGATGGAGACTACATAGAAGATGTAGAGTATCATACATGGGGGAAATATATATTTACAGGGAATGAGGATATAACTTTAGACGATACTTATAATGGTATAGCACAGTTTGGTTTTAAATTGCCAAATTCTTATCAAAATACAACACAAGTAGAAATATGTGCTTATTCAAATTATTTTAAAGGAACAGTATATCAATATAATCAAAACAATACAATTTGTGGTAGATATAATGCAAACATATATAGAATAATGACTAGTGAATTTACAACAGTAGCAAGTTTTAAAACATGGTTACAAGAACAATATGAAGCGGGAATACCTTTAGTTGTATATTATAAACTTGCAGAACCAAAAACACTTGAATTAACAGATACACAAAGAGAAGCTTTAAAATTTAATACATATAAAACTGTAACAGATATAAGTTTAAATAATGAATTAGCAACAGTAAAGGTAACATATATTAAAGATTTAGAAACATGGATAACTAATTTAATATCAGGAAATGAGGGGGAATAATCTATGGAAACAATAATTAACTGGGTAATTTTAATAGGAAGTTTTCTAACAGCTATGACAACAATATGTATATTTTGCAAGAAGATAATAGATAAGCGGTTTCGAGCCAATACATGCTAAAATTAACAAAATAGATGAAAATCAGTGCCGAAATTTTCTAGTAAACTTCTTAGCAGACATAGAAGCAGGGCAACCTAAAGACGAAGTACAAATAAAACGTGCTTATGAAGTGTATGAACATTATAGAAATGATTTACACAAAAATAGTTATATCCACGACAAGTGGGAGAAGTTAATGTAATAGGAGGATAAAATTATGAGTAATAAAGTTTTAAGATGGATAAAGGCAGCAGGGGTAAGATGTATAAAAACAATGGCACAAACAGCAGTAGCTTTGATACCTGTAGGAGTAAGTGTAACAGAAGTAGGTTGGATAGGAGTTATAGGGACATCAATATTAGCAGGAATATTGAGTTTATTAACAAGTGTAGCAGGGCTACCAGAAGTAAAGGAGGAACAATAGTTATGGGAAACGATGAATTCTTAAACAAATGTAGAGAAATAGTAAAACAATATGAAAAAGACCATTTAGATAAAAGTGACATAATACCAGAATTTGAAGTATTTGTAGTATGGAGTTGTAAAACACTTCAAAATAATAAAGCATTATTAAGCACAACATTATTTAATGGTATGTATTATGAAATTACATACAATGGAGATAAAAAAGAACTATATTTTGATGCTTATAAGAAATTTGAGAATAGATGTATTAAGATAGAGGAGGAACAATGATATGAGTAAATATGGAATAGATGTTAGTGAACATCAAAAGAATATTAACTGGGATAAAGTAAAGACACAAATAGAATTTGCAATATTAAGACTAGGCTGGATAGGGAATAAGGAAAACCATACAATAGATAAGTGTTTTGAAAGAAACTATGCCGAATGTAAAAGACTTGGAATACCTGTAGGAGTATATGTGTATTGTTACAGCAACTCAGAAGAAACAGCAAAATCAGGAGCAAATTGGACATTAAGACAATTAGAAAATAAACAATTAGAATTACCTGTTTATATAGATATGGAAGATAAAACTATAGCTGATAGGGGTAAAGATGTATTAACAAACATATGTATAGCATTTAATACAATAATAGAACAGTCAGGAAGATGGGCAGGAGTATATGCTAATAGAAATTGGTTCGATAACTTTTTACATAAAGATGAAATAAAAAGAAGATATACAACATGGATAGCAACATATACTAATGGTATAGACAAATATAAAGGAGAATATGATATATGGCAAAACACTTCAAAAGGACGTGTAGATGGAATTGCAGGAAATGTTGATACAAATTATATGTATAGAGATTTAGTGGCTCAAATTGGAAATAAAGTAGCATCAGTACCACAAACAACAAAGTCAATAACTGATTTAGCAAATGAGGTTATCGCTGGTAAGTATGGAGATGGAGAAGCAAGGAGACAAGCTTTAGGTTCTTTATATAATGAGGTACAAGCTAAAGTAAACGAAATTAAGGGGACAAAAGGAGAAACTACATATATTGTAAAGAAAGGAGATACATTGTCAGCAATCGCCAAAAGATATAAGACAACATACCAAGCAATTGCACAAAAAAATGGAATATCAAATCCAAATAAAATTTATGTGGGACAAGTATTAAAGATATAATTAGAAGAGGGGGATAAATTGGAATGAAAATCCAGTTTGCCCCATTTTTTGCGTTTTATGAATAAAGTTTATGGAATTGTAATGAAAAACGCTTATAATTGATTTTAAAAGTAGCATTTGATACATAAAATAAATATCTTTTAATTCGACAAATTCCAACAAACAATATAAACATAATATGATATAATAAATATAGAATAGATGGATTTTTACTAGTTAGAAGAGATTTTCCTGTATAATAACCCCAAAATGTTATATAAAACATGAAGGGGTTATTTTTATTTTATAAAGTTACTCTTGTTGCATAAGAAAAAAGTTATATTTCCACCATAGTGGATAAGAAGTATGTTATATAAAATTTAGCGCATACTAAAGATAAAAGGTGGAAAATATGAGAATTGAAATTTTATTGAAAGAGATTAGAAAACAAAAACGGCTATAGCTTAAGTCAATTATCTAAACTAACAGGAATATCAAGTTCGCATTTGAATTATATAGAAAGAAATGAGAAAGAACCTTCGTTATCTGTAGCTATTATAATATCCCAAGCATTAAATATTGAAATTGATAAATTATACAAAATACTACCTTAATATATATGAAAATGATATTTTAACATTTCATATATAAAAAGTGGGCATTTCGCAATAAATCCACCATAGTGGATGGGAAGTGTTATATTCATACATCAGAAGCTTCAAAAAATATTAAAAGGAGAAATTGATGTATGAAAGATGTAATATTAAATGAAATTTTAGAAGAAAGAATTAATGAAAACAAAGATATATTTGCAGATAAAGAGTTGAAAACAATTAATTGCAATGATATAATCATAAAAAAAATATATTTGCTTGGATTGTTAGATGGAAAAAGCTCACTATAAAACACCTATCTAAAAGTTAAAAAGGTGTGTCAAATGAGTGTGTCAATATATATAACAATTAATGAAAGTGCTCATATAAGAAAGTTATATTGAAATAGAGAACTTAATTCGTAACCCATAGGCCAGCAGTTCGATTCTGCTTGGTGGCTCCATTTGAAAACAACTTACGAACCAATGTGGTATCGTGAGTTTTATTTTATATAAAAGACTTTAGTTCTCTTTCTAGGAAGGAGGACTTTTTTGATCTTGGAATTTAAAACGATTGAAACATTAAAACCAAATACTGAAATTTTGGAAGTAATTAAAAACTACACTTACAAAGTTAAGAAAGGTGCAATTAAACACTTAATACATACTAATTTACAGGTTATAGAGCCTACTGAATACTTAATTACATATCCTACTACTCTTATAATACTTGAGTACAAAGTTAATGAAATATCTAATAAGCCATTTTACATTAAAGAATATAATCAAAAATATAATCTCAAAGAAATTATCCAAATTTTAAAGAAATTTAAAATTTAGACTTCACTTTTTCCGTTTTAGTGAGGAAACATATGGGAGGACATTTTTACAAATTCTTAAGTTTATTGTTTGCTATTTTGTCTTTCAGTGAGGAAACAAGTGAGGAGATGATTATTTTATGAGATGTGCAGTATATGTAAGAGTAAGTACAGACGACCAAAGAGATAATGGTTATTCTATTGATTCACAACTTCGTATGATTAAAGAATATTGTGAAAAGAATGGTTATAGTATTGTAGATGTCTATAATGATGCAGGTCATTCTGGAAAAGATTTAATGCGACCAGAAATGCAAAGATTACTTGCTGATATTAAATCCAAAAAGATTGATAAGTTAATTGCTATTAAAGTAGATAGGCTTACAAGAAACAACTATGATGGATTTTGGCTTTTAAATTACTGTGAAGAACACGATGTTAAAATTGAGTTAATACTTGAGCCTTATGATGTATCTACTGCTAATGGTGAAATGATATTTGGAATGAACTTAGTATTTGGTCAAAGAGAAAGAAAAGAAATTGGAGCAAGAACAAAACGTGCTATGGAAGAAATGGCACTAGAACATATCCACCCTAGTAAAGCACCTTATGGCTATGTAAGAAATAAAGATACAGGACATTTAGAAGTAGAGCCTATTGAAGCCCAAGTTGTTAAAGAAATATTTAAACTTTGCCAAGAAGGACATTCTACTAGAGGTATTGCTATGATTATGAAAGATAATAATGCATATTTAAAAAGTGGTAAATGGAGAGCAGATAGAGTTTATAAAATACTTACTAATTCTATTTATATAGGTATATTTGAATATGGTAAATATAAGAGAAAACAACAAGATATTCTAAGGGTAAAAGATTATTGTGAGCCAATTATTGATGAAGTTACTTGGAATGCTACTCGAAATGTTTTAGTAAAAAATAAGCATAAAAACTATGGAGAGTTTATCCATTTGTTTTCTGGATTAGTAAAATGTCCTATATGTGGCGAGATTATGGCTTCATCTGAATCATTTAAATATCCAAATGGAAAATTAAAAGTCTATTACCATTTAAGATGTAAAAATCATAATTGTAGTGGCTATGGACTTCATTACAATACCGAGAAAATAGAAGTTAAATTAAGCCGAGTTTTAGAAGAATTAACTATCTTTATGATGGGAACTAATAACGAAATTATTACTTGTAATTCTACCAAAAGTAATGATGTTAAAGAAATAGAAAAAGCCATTGAAAAGTTAAAATTACAAGAAAAGCGATTAGTTGATTTATATTTAAGTTCTACCCTAGATGTTGAGACAATTAACCATAAAAATGATGTTATCAAAAAAGAAATTGAAAAACTAAACAAAAAGAAAATTACCCTTGATCCAGATAATGAATCAAAAGAATATACAACAGAATTATTAAAAAAATTAGATTGTAAAAAGGAAGATGACAAACTGGTTTTCAAAAATGTTAAGATGTTTAACTTCACTTTTTTCTATAATTTATTATCAAGAGAAGCCAAACGAGATATGATTCATAGACTTATATCTGGGATAGAAATCACAAGAGATGATAACTACAACATTGACATTAAATATATAAAATTCACAGATGAATTTATCTCAAAAAGTAGCAATGAGTTTATCAAATACTTATATGTTGTTTTAAAAAATGATAATGTTGGAATCAAATATTTAAATGAAATAACAAAGGAAGAATTAGAAACAAAGAAAAAAGATTATGATGTTTTATCAATTCTAAAGATGACAAGAAATGAATATCCGAGTGGATATGTAGATGAATTTTTTGCTAAAGCACATAGTCATTTCTATGTAGATGGTATAATCGGTTGTCCTTATTTTGAGGGTAATATTGCTAAAGATTTTCTATTATTAGTGCCTAAAAAAGAAGTATCAAAAGCAAATTAAAAATGAAAGTAATTACAAATGAAACTATTAACGCAAGAAAAAATTTTAAAAAATCAAGTAGATACTATAGAACAATTTAAAGTGTTAGGATATCTAAAAAAACAATTATCTATAGATGAATTTGTAGTATATTTAATTGACAGATTTACTATTAAAGCTATAGATAAAAACAACGAACAAGGTTATTTTAAATACAATAACAAAACAAAAGCAGTAGATTTTTATGAGAAATATACTAAAAATAAAGAAATGGAGAGATGAAAAATGGAACTAATTTATATAAATGTTGGTGATTATTTATTACCAAGCTTGACTATTGAAAAACAAAATAACGAAAGAATTAACAAGTATGGTTATTTAAGACTTAACTATCTAAAAAAGAATAATAAACCAATATATAATCATCTTGTTTCAGTCAGTATTGAAGCAGAAAATAGACTAAATATTTTAATGAATCAATACAAAAATTCTGATGGATTACTGTCTGAAAAAAGTAAGATGGATAACCAAATTGAATGGGTAAAACTAATGAATAATTATAAAAATATGGCTGAAGAAGTTATCTTTAAAGAACTAATTTATTTATAAAAATAGGGCTGCAAACACAAGCAGTCCTTTATGATTTAGCCTTAAAACTGTGTGAGGATAAACTAGAATTTATGTCCTAGCCAGCACTGAAAACCTACTCCCGTATGTTTTCTATTATGGGATTTCCCATACCCTTTTAAAAACGGTTAAAACAGCTCAAAGTTAATATTTATATTTTTACTAATTATTTTTCAAACATTCAAAAATAAAATTATAGTATTTCTCTTTATTGGCATTATAAAATTTTATAATTTTATTAGCAGTAGCATATGCCATATCAAAGTCTTCTTTAGTTATAAAACCACAGTCTAGTAATTCTTTCAATTCTTCCTCGTCCATAATAGAGGGATTGTGATTATATGGGATACATACATCTAATTTCATATCTATAAAAAATGGATTTTCTTGATTATAAAAATTATTTAGTCGAGTAATATCAAAATAACTCTCTATTAAATTGTTATTGTCATCAAACATAACTGTTAACCACCAATTATCGTTTTTAGGAGCAATTATAATGTTTTTATAATTATTATCAGCAATTGTTACCATTCCTATAGGAGAATTTACCGTTAGAGGTGCTTCTACTTCATTCATAGTTAATTTACATATTTTACCTTCAAAATATTCATTTTTAACATTTTCTATTTTGATAGTTTTCTTTTTTATTCTGCTCCAATCATCCCTCTTTAAATCTCTTATTCCAAAATGAATATTCTTATCATTCCTTAGTTTAATTCTTGTTAAATATTCATCTTCAGTTTCTCCGTATAAATAGGCTCCACACTTAATTTGTACTTTCAATGATGATGGATTATCTTTATGAGATGATAAATAAATTTCATCCTCTTTTATTAATTTTTTACATTCTTCAATTGCAAGTTTTAATCCTTCTGTTGCATATCCATTACCTCTATAATCTTTTAAAATTGTATATCCTATATGTCCTGGTCCTTGTTTTAAAAAATCATTTAAATAATGTCTTATTTTAAATAAGCCAACAATACTTTGGTCGTTCCATAAAAAGAAATAAGAATCTGGAACACGATCTTTGGAAAGACCTATCCCCTTTGAATTATTTAATAAATTTGGAATAACCTCATTTTCAAAATCTTCTTTTGATACATTCCAATATTTATTCTCAAACCCATTTTCATTATGTGGTATTTTTACTATCGCCTCATATTCTTTATCAATATCTTTATAGTTTATTTTCTTTAGAAATAACATAATAACCTCCATATTTCAGTAATTATTATAATATAAAAGTTTAAAACTTTCCATACTCCCATTGAAATTTAATTATGATTCATATATAATGTTTTTAGAAAGAGAACAAAGTTCGTAACTTGTATGTGATTCGCTCCATTAAGTAAAATCGTCGCACCAGACGAAAGTATTGAAAAATCAACTATAACTGTAAATAAAATCTATTAAGTTTTAATTTTTTATAAAAAGTAGTAGATTGTAAAAGTCTTGACAATAAAAAATAAATGTTTTGAAATATACAAAGTAAGAAAAGAACGTGAAAATATATAAGAAAATAGATTGAATATCGAAGATATAAAAAAGTTAATATACACAAACTAAAGAAGAAGTCAAAATTAAAAAATGCAAACTACAATTCTAAATTTAGATTAGTAAAACATTTATGTATGAAACAAGAGATTTAAAACCATAAGAAAAAATTAAGGAAATTAATATCCCAATATTATTTTTGCAAGGAACAGAACATAAACCAAATCATAGAAAAATAGCAGATTGATATATTCTAAGATTTTTACAAATGAAAAAAAATAGAGAAATTTAACTAAAAGAACGAATAATTATTGTGAATTATTTGTTCTTTTGTTATAATTTGCAATATAAAAAGAGTAGGTGACAAATTATGAACAAAGGGAAATTAGGAAAAAACGCAATATTTTTAATCTCAAGTGATTTAATATATACAATAACAGCATTATTTGCAGAAACATTTTTAGTAGCATATTTATTAAAAATAACAAATGACAATATGACACAAGTATCATTATATTATATGATACTTAACTTTATACATGCAACAGGCTCTATATTTATTGGAAAGTTTATAAAAGATGAAAAATATAATAAAACAAAAATATTATCTCTGGGAATAATAATAAGGTCAATATTCATTTTGTTTATAGTATTATTAGGAAATAAACTATCAAATATGTTTGTAATAGTAGCAATTTTTTGTGGTATATCAGAAACATTATATTGGGCGACTCATGAAATGATATTTGTAGGTATAACGAATAATAGTAATAGAAAAAGTTATATGGCAACTAAGAAAATAGCTAGTACAATAGTACATATAGTTGCACCAATCATATTAGGTTCAACAATAGAATTATATTTTTTCAATAAAATTGCAATATATGTTTTTGCATTATCAATAATTCAAATAATTTTGTCTTTACAAATAAAAATAGATAGTCAAGTTAATATTGAAACAACAAAGTTTAGTTTAAAAAATTATATAAATACAATAAAATCTAAAAAAGACTTAAAAGTACATAAATACTATAAGTCAAATTTATTATATGGAATATTAGAAGATTCTATGGAAACATTAGTAACAATTATTACAATAATGACTTTTAAAACATCTTTAAATTTAGGAATTTTAACAACTATTTTTTCAATATCTCAAATTGTAGTTATGTATTTATATAAAAAAATTTATAATAAAAATAATGCCAAATACATATTATTTACAGTTTCTAGCTTGATTTTTATAGGTGCTATTGGATTAGTTATTGATATAGGAAAAATAACTTTAATAATTTATAATTTTGCTTGCACAACAGGATTATGTGTTTTTGATGCAGTATATAATACTCAAAAAGGTGATTTAATAAAGGAATGTAATATTGAAAAATATGATGTGGAACATGTAATGTTTAATTCAGTTTTAACATGTTCATCAAGATTTATTGGATTTTCTTTAATATTGATTGTAGGATTGATAGACAATATGATAGTTTTTAAAGGATTATTAGCGATTATAGCCATAATGGTATTGATTTATTCTAGAATGATTGTGAATATAGAAAGAGTAGAGGAATAGGATAAAGTTAAGAAACAATCAAATGTATAAGATAGAGTATTTATTTGATGATATAAAGTTTTATATGGTAAACCTGTATAAAAATTGCAAAATAAAATGATATAATAGAAATGGTTGCTTGAAAAAGCAAAATTTTATGGAGGTGTCTGTTATGTGTGAAGAACAGAAAATTTGTCTATAAGAAGAAATGGAGATGAAATATTAAATGTATGATTATGTACTACAATATGGTTTCGATAAAGAAACACAAGATTATATTCAAAGTATTAAAAACACTTTAAAATCAAAAAATGTTATTGATAGAGAAAGAAATTGGCTACCTCATATAACTATTGATTTATATGATTGTAAAAATAAAGACGAATTTATAGAAAAACTAGATAAGATAGTTCAAAAAATAAGTAGTTTTAATATTGAATTTAGAAATTTGAATAATTTTGATAATGAAACTTTATATATAGAACCATATAATAAAAACAATTTGATAAATTTGAAATCTATATTTGATGAAGAATTAAAATCATATAGATTAGAGAAAAGACTAAAGAGAATGTATAGACCTCATGTCACGCTATGTACAAACGATGATTTGTCAATCGCATATAAAGTTGCTGATGAAAAATTCTTATCTTTTAATGGAACAATTAAGTATATATGGTGTTATAACCAAGACATGGAATTACTAAAAGAATATATTTTAAATGACATATAGATAAAGAAAAGGAAAGAGAAAAGAAATGAATAGATTATTACAAATAAGTTTTGATACTTTATTAACATCAGTTACTCCTATCTTAAGTTGGTTTTTACTAGGGATTTTAGTAGATAAAAACTTAATTAATATATTTTCACTCATATATCCAATGCAATTTGTTATAAGTGCTATAAAAAGTATTTTTGGTACAGGAGCTAATATAAGTGCTATTAGAGATAAAAACAAAGAAAGCATATTCTCAGGAATAATATTAGGGTCAATATTTGGAATGATAATATTAGGTGCTATTGCATTAAATATAGATAAATACATAGCTTTTATGAATATGGATATACAAATTTATAAAACATTTGCATTGTATGGACTAATCCAAATGTTCCTACAATTATTATTAAATCTATCTTTGTGCAAATTATATTATGAAAATGATAATAAAAGAGCAAATAAATATAGCTTCTGTTTCAATTTAATAAATTTTTCTTCACTAATAATTATGAGTATTATTACCAAAAAACAAATAATAATTGCAAGTATATCAGTCATAATTACTGCTATTTTTACTATAGTTATGATGACTAGATTAGTACAAAAAACAAAGATTAAAATTAACATAGTTAATTGTGTGAAATACGATTCTGTATATTTATTTGCAGATATAAGTATGTTTATAATTTATCTATTTGGATTTAAAAATTCATTTGATTTTGGAGAAAAATATATTTTGGCAACTTCATTTGCGACTTTAATAACAGATACCCAATGGGATATATCTAATGCAATAAAAACTGTAGCACAAATTGATATTGCAAAAAGAGAATTTTCATACAAAGAACATATGAAAAATAGCAGAAAGTTAATCTATCTATTAATTATATCAACTTTTATTATGGGACTAATATTATATCCAAGTTATAAAGTAGATATAACTGCTACATTAGTTATAGTAGCAATTGAATTGATATCTTTATATATGTATCCAATGTATGTTACAAAATTAACTTATATTCAACTTGAATACTCTGCTATAAAAGCTACTATTAGTAAGCAAATTGCAAATATACTTAGAATTTGTTGTTCTTTTATAGCATCACCATTTTGCACTTCTATTGGACTTGCTGTTTCAGTTATATATCAACTAGTGTCAACACAATATATAATTCATAAAAATAAACTTAATTTAGAGATAAATCAAAAGAATTTATAAAATGGTAACTTTTGAATTGGTATAGAAATGCAATAGGAAGGACATTGCGTAAAAACTTAAGCTATGTCAATTTGCAATTTTATGTAGAATGATGTATAATAATGTAATAAGCAAAATGATTGCTTATTAGTAGTAAGAGGAACTTTACCATCTAGGAGGTACAAAATGAAAGGTAATTTTTTTGGTATTTTCACAAGGAACAATGAACGAGGAAATGAGAAAACTGAGATTGTAAGACAGGTAAACAACATCAAATTCAAAATTGTGTCTGACACAATTGGAGTTTCAGCAGATGAAGCAGATATGATTATCAAAATCATCTGTGATGAACTGAAAGAAGTTACATCGTTCACAGGCAAAATTATTGCTAGGCGGATATCGGAAGAAGTAAACAGAAAAAAGATTTGTACAGCACATGTAAATGGTGGAACTGATGGGAAGGAGTGGCTTATTAAAGTAAGCGACAATCCTCATGAGTTTAACGACTGATTAAACTTAATAAGGCAGGGGATATGTGATATTGCATATAACCTGTCTTATATTATATTACAATATGAAAGTATTGAGAAATCAACTGTAAAGGTTGAGTTTATGTTGAACTTATCTTGAAGAAAGAGGAGTGTTGTGGTATGGTTAGTGAAATTGTAAAAGATTCAAGTAATTTAATAAAGAACATGGTATTAGAGGGTGGGATATGAACAAACAAAGTAATAAAAGATTTACAGAAGTAATTAAATATATAGAAGATAACTTATGTGAAGAAATTAGTTGTAAGAGATTATCTCAGATACTTGGTGTTAATGAATACACAATGCAGAGAATATTTCTATTTGTAACAGATTATACATTATCAGAATACATAAGAAAAAGAAGACTAAGTATGTCTGCATTAGATTTAATTGAAGGGAAAGAAAAAATAATTGATATTGCAATAAAATATAAGTATGAATCATCTCAAACCTTTTCTAGAGCATTTAAATCAATGATGGGTTTTCTTCCAAGTGAAATAAACAATAACAAAAAAAATATAAAATTTTTTTCGCAATATGAATTAGTAAATGAAGAGTTAACAGATGAATTTTATTACAAAGTAGAAACAAACATCTCATTTGAATTATATGCTATTTCTATGAGAACAACAATTAAAGACTGCCACAATAGAGCTCCAATATTTTGGAGAGAACATTATAATGATATTAATGGGAAGAGTGAGTATGGTTTACTTGAATATGATAAGACATGTAGTATAGATGAGGCTGTTTATTATATAGCGTCTAAAGAGAAATTTAGAAATTCTAAACCATTAAAGATAAAAAGCAGTAGTTATTTAGTATTTGAATTAGAGTATATAAATGCAAATGCTTTATATGAGATGATATGTAAAATATATAGAACTATTATACCAAACTCTAATTATGAATTAGAAGCATTACCAGATATTGAAGAATATTTGCCAAATAATAAAGTGAAATTATATATTCCTATAAAAATAGAGAAATAGATATTTATAGACTGGTATTAAGAAATCTCAAAGACAAAAAAGTGACTTTTTTATTTTTGAGATAAAGTATAATTAAAATAGAATAAATATATTTGAAATAATGGAGGAATATGTGATGAATGAATATTTAACACATGAAATTCTAAAAATGCGGAAAAAAATAAGAGCAGAAGAGGGAGTTCCATTAGTTTCTCTTCAAAGAGTAGAAGGAAAGGTTTATCAGCTATTATTCACATCATGTGGATGTGATAATGCATGTACTTTTTGCAATTATGGATTTGATTATAATCTTACTTTGTAGATGGTAAAGCCTGTACTTGAAGAAATAAGTTTAAAAGAATTTGATATTGAAGTCCTTGAACTTGGATTTGAATCAGCATAGAACTAAATGTACTTTTGGGTGCACCATTTCTTTCAAGAGAAGAGCAAATTCAAGATTGTCTGGATTCACTAGACTTTGTTTTTAAACATATGCCAGAAAGTACAAAAGTAGTATTGTTTCCTATAAACATTAAGGAAAATACGATGCTTAAGCACTGGCAAGATATTGGGATTTATAATCAAATTTCCTCTTGGGAATTTGTGGAACTTCTTCATAGAATTCCAAAACAATATCTAGATAAACTCACAATTGCTTGGTGGGGGAATAGGAAGAATACACATACAGATGAAGCAATCATGCAATATCCTTTGGATTGCAATAAATGTAAAGAGAGATTACAAAAATTTTATAAGGAATTTTATTGTAATTATAACCCAATTATACGTAAACAAATGATAGAGGAACTTTGGAAGAACAGATGTGATTGTGATAAAAGATAAAAACTAAACTGCACTATAAAAGGATGGTAAATGCCATCCTTTTATAGTGCTTTTAGTGTAAATAACCTTCTGGCTATGCCAGTAGTAACATAGGCTTTAGCTTTGTAACAAAGCAACTCCTTTCATGGTATAATATCAATATGTTTCGACGCATAATTGATAAAATAAATGAAAGGAGTTGCATATCATGAATAG
>JAAVXM010000075.1 GCA_022790575.1 Clostridia bacterium
AATGACAGACTGGGAAGAACGATTAAATGGCTTCTTAACACTATGGGATCATAATATTTTGCAAGATAATGGAAAAATATCAGCTGAAATGGCAAAATTACATGCTGAAACAGAATTTGAAAAATATAGAGTCATACAAGATAAAAATTATATTTCAGACTTTGATGAACTATTAACTGAAGCAAAAAATTTAAATAACATCTGAGCGAGAAATTACAATATATAGGGTAGATAATTAAGTTGAAATTATCTACCTTTTATTATATAATGCTAACAAAAGATAGTAAGTTGTAGAGGTGTAATATGTTTTATGAAATATGTATATATGAAGCTAAACTAACCAAACTTAATGAAATTGAAGAACTAATGGAGGAAGTAGCAGAATTTTATTTGAAACAAGATGGAGTTATTGATGTACATTATATAAAACATACTCATCGACAAAAAGATTTTAATGCAGTAAAAAATGGTGAATTACCTATTCGTCTTACAAAAAATGTAGGGAAGGTTATATATGTCTTATATTGGGTGTTAGAAAATGAAGAGGCACATGCAAGAGTATCTAAACTTGGTGTAGAAAAATTTTATAAATGTTGGAATAGATGTTTAACGACAATGCCTAAAATAATTTTGGGTGAGAATATTGTCTAACTGACAAATTACAATTTTGTATGGAGGTATCAATGAAAAAGAAAACTATAATTACAATTTCGGTTATAATTGCAATATTAGTTTTATGTGGATTATATTTACACTATGAAAACACCAAATTACAAGTAAGTAATTATAATATAATAAATAATAATATATCTGTTGATTTTAATAACTATAAAATAGTGCAAATATCAGACTTTCACAATAATAAATCTAATACTTTAATTAATGATTTAATAAAAGAAATAGAAAAACAAAAACCTAACATTATTGTTTTGACAGGAGATTTAATTGATTCAAATAAAACAGATATAGAAGTTGCTATAGATTTTATTAAAAATATAAACAATATTGCACCTATTTACTTTATTTCTGGCAATCACGAATCCAATATTAGTAATTATTCAGAATTTAAAGAACAACTAGAAGAAAATAATGTTATTATTTTAGATAATAAAGTAGAAATACTAAAAATAAATGAATCAGAAATAAATTTAATAGGTATAGATGATCCACGAATGACTAATGAAAATGGGGTATCAGATTCAGAAATAGTAAAAGTTGAATTGGCTAATGAAAAATATAATGAAAATAAATATAGTATATTATTATCCCATAGACCAGAATTATTTGATACTTATGTTGAAAAAGGAATAAATTTAATATTAACAGGACATGCACATGGTGGACAAATAAGAATCCCTTTTATAGGTGGAATTGTTGCTCCAAATCAAGGATTTTTTCCTAAATATACAAGTGGAATATTTGAAGAAAATAAAACAACAATGGTAGTAAGTAGGGGAATTGGGAATAGTATTTTGCCTTTTAGAATAAATAATAGACCAGAATTAGTAATTATAACATTAAATAATAAGTAACACACAAAATTACAATTTAGCAAGGATGTAAGATATGAAAAAAATGCAAGCAAAAGCATTACCTTTTATGATACCATCTGTTTTAATTTGTTTTATATGTATGTTTATAAAAGCATTTATAGCAAATGAAAAAGTAGTAAAAATAGGTTTTATATTTGTAGTTGTTTTCATAGGATTTTTATTAATAATTGTTCATGAATTGTTACACGCTATTGCTTTTCCTAAAAATGCAACAGTATATATAGGTTTAATACCTAGAAGTTTTACAGCAGTAGCATTATCTTCAAGTGCTGTAAAAAGAAATCGTTTTATATTTTTAAGCATATTACCAAAAGATAATTCAAAAGAAAATTATGGATTAGTTATTTATCTTCATGCAGGAGGATTTACATCAGGAGATAAAATAGATGATAAAAACACTCTTGCTTGGTTATGTTCAAAAGGATATGTAGCTTGTGGAATTAATTACACATTAAGAACAGATACAAACAATAGCAGTATATATACTCAAAGCATGGAAATAAAACAAGCAATGCCAGTTGTTATAGAAGAAGCAAAAAAACTAGGGTATAACATAAATGAAATAGCAATAAGTGGTGGATCAGCTGGTGGAACTTTAGCAATGTTGTATGCTTATCGCGATAGTGAAACATCTCCAGTACCAGTCAAATTAATGTTTGAAATGGTTGGACCTTCAAGTTTCTATGCAGAAGATTGGGGTGTATATGGATTAGACCAAGACACAGATGAATCACGAAAAGCAGCAGCAGGATTATTTGGAATTATGGCAGGTATAGAATTAACACCAGAAATGATAAAGACAAAAGAATATGAAGAACTTATGAAACCAATATCAGCTTTTATGTGGATAAATGAAAATTCAGTTCCAAGTGTTATTGCCTATGGTACACATGATAGAGTTTGCCCATTTAATACAGTAAGGCATTTAATGAAAGCATTGCAAGATAACAATGTTGACTATAAATATTTTGAAGGTAAACATTCAGGACATGGTATGCAAAATGATGATAAAGTATTTGAACAATATATGAAAACAGTAGATGAGTATTTAGAGAAATATATGCCAGTTCAAAAATAAAATTAGAAACATATTAAGATATCTAATGTATTGAAAATTATCTATCTTTTATTATATAATTGGAACAAAAGTAAGTTGTTGTAGAGGAGGAATTTATATATGAATAAAACAGCATGGATATTTTCATATAAACTAAAAAAAGGTGTAAGTGAAGAACAATTTGTAGAATTAACGCAAAAATTACACGATGAAATTATTTCTAAAGCAAAGGGATTTATTTCTTGGGAACATTATTTACAAGGTGATATATGGACTGATTTTGTCCTTTGGGAAACGGAAGAAGATGCAAATAATGCAACGACAATTGGGAAAGGTAAAGAAGTAACTAATAATTTTTATTCTTGCATTCAAATGAACACTTGTAGGGCATTAATTTCAAAATTAATAAAGAAGTATTAGATATAAATCTTAACGAATATGCAGATTTATCATCAAGAGCTAAAGGAGTTTAGAGAAGAATAAAGGAATATCAAAAATAAAAACTATACTTACAAAATAAATTAAAAGCAATAAACAACTAAAATTGTTTTAAAGTGACAAATGAATAAGAAATTAGAAAGATGAGGTAAAATTATGGCAATGTGGAATCCTTGGCGAGGTTGTAAAAAATGTAGTGATGGCTGTTTACATTGCTATATTCATAAAGGAGAT
>JAAVXM010000046.1 GCA_022790575.1 Clostridia bacterium
CAATGAGAGTTCCACCTTTCTCATATTGTCCTCCTTAAATTTAAATGATTCTTTAATTATATCATTTAAGAGAACAAATATTTTTTAGTTGGGACATTTTCTCATTTCTTTACTTAAGACATTATCACATTTCTTTCATAAATAAAAAATAGATATTATAAAAATATTGACAAAATAAAAAATGAGTAATATAATATCAATAAATTAATAATTACGAAGAAAAAGAAAAATTATAATAAAAATTATTTATAGAGAGCTAATCATAGGTGGAAGATTAGTAATAATAGTTATAAGGGGAGCTTTGGAGTAATATAGAATTAAGGTGCTTAAGGTCTAAAAGGTCTTAAGAATTAGGGTGGAAACGCGGAGTATAACTTTCGTCCCTAGCAATGCGCTAGGAATGAAAGTTTTTTTGTTATACAGAAAAGACTGATTTATTCCATAGGGCAAAAGCTATGTTAAATGTAAAACAAAAAGGAGGAAAAAGTAATGTTAAAATCAATGGACACAATAGTAAATTTGTGTAAAGCAAGAGGATATATATATCCAGGTTCAGAAATATATGGGGGGTTAGCAAACACTTGGGACTATGGACCTTTAGGTGTAGAATTAAAAAACAATGTAAAAAAACTATGGAGAAAAAAATTCATACAAGAAAATAACTACAATGTAGGGTTAGATGCAGCAATATTAATGAATCCACAAACATGGGTAGCTTCAGGGCATGTTGGGGGATTTTCAGACCCATTAATAGATTGTAAAGAATGTAAAACAAGACATAGAGCAGATAAACTAATAGAAGAATGGGCACATGACAATGGAAAAGATATGATAGCAGATGGGATGTCAGATGAGCAAATGGTAAACTTTATGAAAGAAAATAATATATGTTGTCCAAACTGTGGTAAAAATAATTTTACATCAATACGTAAATTCAACTTGATGTTCAAGACATTTCAAGGGGTTACAGAAGATGCAAAAGCAGAAATATATCTAAGACCAGAAACAGCACAAGGAATATTTGTAAACTTTAAAAATGTAATGAGAACAACAAGAAAAAAATTACCGATGGGAATAGCACAAATAGGAAAAGCATTTAGAAATGAAATAACACCAGGAAACTTTACATTTAGAACAAGAGAATTTGAGCAAATGGAATTAGAATTTTTCTGCAAACCAGGAACTGATTTAGAATGGCATGAATATTGGAAAAACTATTGTAAAGCTTGGCTATTAGGATTAGGAATAAAAGAAGAAAATATACGTTTAAGAGACCACAGCAAAGAAGAACTATCACATTATAGTAATGCAACAACAGACATAGAATTTGCATTCCCATTTGGTTGGGGAGAATTGTGGGGAATTGCAGATAGGACAGATTTTGACTTAAAATGTCATATGGAAGTATCAAAAGAAGACTTTACATATACAGAGCCAGAAACAAATGAGAAATATGTACCATATTGTATAGAACCATCACTAGGGGCAGATAGAGTAACACTAGCATTTTTATGTAATGCTTATGAAGAAGAAGAAATAGCAGAAGGAGATACAAGAACAGTATTACATTTACATCCTGCTTTAGCACCATATAAAGTTGCAGTATTGCCATTATCAAAGAAGTTATCAGAAAAAGCAGAACAAATATATGCACAATTATCAAAAAAATTCATGTGTGAATATGATGAAACAGGTTCAATAGGAAAACGTTATAGAAGAGAAGACGAAATAGGGACACCTTTCTGTGTGACAGTAGATTTTGATACTTTAGAAGATGAGACAGTAACAATAAGAGATAGAGACACAATGGAACAAGTTAGAGTAAAAATAGACGAATTAGAAAACTGGATAGGAGAAAAGATAGAATTTTAAATACACAAATGGGATTTGCATAGATATTATACTTTAGAATACCCAGAAAGGAAAAATGTATGGAGAACAAAAAAACAATAATTGGAATAATATTAGTAGTAATTTTAATAATTATATTAATCACAATATCTTATACAAGCAGTAAATTCAATAAAGAGCAACTAAATTTACTAACAAATGAAACTAATGAACTATTGCAGAAAAATATATTAGATGAAGATATAGAGACTAATATAAAAACAGAAAAGAGTTATGCAACAGTAGAGAAAACTATGAAAGAATATCTAATCAATTTAAAGAATATATATTCTAATATTAATCAACTATATACTCAAATAAATCCAAATGATATATTTTCTACACAAAATATAGAAGATAAAAACTTTGATGATATAGATAATATTATAGAAGACTATAAAAATAAAGCAAAAGAGTGCTTATCAGACTATCAAGAACTGGTGAAAGAAGAAAATATTAAAAAAAGTATTAATGAAAAAAATATAGCAAAAAGGCAAGAATATTTTGTGGATTTATATAATACAGCCATGTTAAGTGATGTAATGAAAGAAAAATATGAATCAATTGGAAAAAGAATCGAGAAAAAAAGAGATAATATATATGACAAACTTAATAGTTTAGAGAAGGTTAAAAAATATCTTGAAGAGAACGAAAAATATTGGACAATAAAAGATAATAAAATACAATTTAATAATATAAATAAAATGACAGAATATTATAGTTTATTAAATAGCGAAGAAACAGACTAAGGTTAAACCTAAAGTTGTTATCTAAGAGAAAGAAGGGGAAAATGAGGAAATACTTTGGTACAGATGGAATTCGTAGAATTGCAAATACAGAATTATCTCCAGAATTAGTATATAAAGTTGCAAAAGCAGGTGCATATGTATTATCAAAACATACAAATAAGGCACCAACAATACTAATTGGAAGAGACACACGTATATCAGGAACTCTAATAGAAAGTGCAATGGTGGCTGGATTTCTAAGTTATGGAGCAAATGTTAAATTGCTTGGAGTAATGCCAACTCCAGCAGTTGCATATTTAACAAGAAAGTTACAAGCAGATGCAAGTGTAGTGATATCAGCATCTCATAATACATATGAATTTAATGGGATAAAATATTTTAGCAATAAAGGAATGAAAATATCAGATGATATAGAAAAAGAAATTGAATATGTTATGGATTCTGGAAAGCTAAATGAGTTAACTGCAGTAAAAGATAAAATTGGTATATCAGAGGTAAAAACAGAATTACTAGATGAATATGTATACTTTTTTAGGAAAAATTTTGATGACAATATAGAAAAACATAATAAGAAAGATTTTAAAGTAGTTATAGACACAGCAAATGGTGCTACATATGAAGTTGCAGAAAAAATATTTTCAACACTTGGAATAAATCATACAATAATCAATAATAAACCAGATGGAATTAATATCAATTATAATTGTGGTTCAACACACTTAGAAGAACTAAAAGAATATGTTATAAAAAACAAAATGAGCTTAGGGATAGCATATGATGGTGATGGGGATAGATGTTTAGCAGTTGATGAAAATGGAGAAGAATTGGATGGAGATAAAATAATTGCCATTATATCAAACTATTTAAAAGCAAAAGGACAGTTGAAAAATGACACAATAGTAACAACAGTAATGAGCAACTTAGGATTAAATAAATATGTAGAAGAAAACAAAATGAATTTAATACAAACAAAAGTTGGGGATAGATATGTTTTAGAAGAAATGCTAAAAAGTGGATACAATCTGGGTGGAGAGCAGTCTGGTCATGTTATTTTACTTGATTATAATCCAACAGGAGATGGAATACTAACATCAATTATGTTAATACAAGCAGTATTAGAGAGTAATAAGCCAATATCAGAACTAGGTAATTTAGTGATAAAATACCCTCAAGTATTAGTTAATGCCAAAGTTTCTTCAGACAAAAAATACGATTATGAAGAAAATGCAGAAATAAAAGAAGCAATAAAAAAATTAGAAAGTGAATTTGATGGAAATGGAAGAGTTCTAATAAGACCATCTGGAACAGAGCCACTTGTTAGAGTAATGATTGAGGGAAATGACAAAAAGATAATAGAAGAAAAGGCAAAAAATATTGCAAATTTAATCGAAAAAAATTGTCAATAACACTTGATAAAAAAGTAGAATAGTGTTAAGATTATAGTATACATGAAGAGAAATGTGTAATAAACAAAGGAGGAACAAGAATGATTATAATTGATATAACTAATACTCTTACTTTATTATTGCTGTTAGCACTAGTAGTATTAACAATCTTTATAAGTCATGAATTAAAGAAAAGTTTTATAGTTGCAATTCCTTTATTTGCATTTTTAGCATTGCTAGTTATGCATGTAATACAACTAATGACATTATCTGTACAATATGATTATAATGCTGCGACTTTAACATGGTGTATAGTGTTAGATTTTGCATTTATATTTATGACATTTATATCATATTTATGGGTAGATGACCTTGAAGCTAAAAAGAACAATAAAAAAAGCATTGATAATAGTCTAGAATGGTTTTGGAAAGAAATATAGATTGTATAAATATAAAATAAAGAAAGAATACAAAAATAGCAAGTATACTTGCTATTTTTTGTATTTTAAGGTAAAATATATAAATAGTTAGATAAAGAAAGAAGGGTTAAAATGGGATTTTTTGATAAACTAAAACAAGGCTTAACAAAAACAAAAGACTCAATAAATGAAAAAATAAATGATGTATTTAGTAATTTTAGAAAAGTAGATGAAGAATTCTTAGAAGAACTAGAAGAAGCATTAATAATGTCAGATATAGGAATAGAAACATCAACAAAAATAATAGAAAATTTAAGAGAAAGAATAAAAAAAGAGAAAATAGAAGATGAAGAACAAGTAAAACAGGCATTAAGAGAAGAAATAGAAAAAATACTAGAAATATCAGATAATACATTAAAATTAGAAACAAAGCCATCAGTAATATTAGTAATAGGTGTAAATGGAGTTGGTAAAACAACATCAATAGGTAAAATGGCAGCAAGATTAGCAAGAGATGGGAAAAAGGTTGTAGTTGCAGCAGCAGATACATTTAGAGCAGCAGCAGTAGAACAATTAGAGATATGGTCAAAAAGAGCAGGGGCAGAAATAGTAAAAAGAGAAGAAGGAATAGACCCAGCATCAGTAGTATATGATGCAATAGCAAAAACAAGAGAAATAGGAGCAGACATATTAATTTGTGACACAGCAGGAAGATTACATAATAAAAAATATTTAATGGATGAATTAAATAAAATACAAAAAGTAATAAATAAAGAAATGCCAGAAGCTTCTAAAGAAGTATTATTAGTAATAGATGCAGGAACTGGTCAAAACGCAATATCACAAGTAAAAGCATTTAAAGAACAAGCAGATATAACAGGAATAATATTAACAAAGTTAGATGGAACAGCAAAAGGAGGAGCTGTTATAGGAATTGTAGAAGAAAATAAAATTCCTATAAAATTCATAGGGGTTGGAGAGCAAATAGACGATATGGAAATATTTGACTCTAAAGATTTTGCAAAAGCTATTATATAAACGTAATTAATAGAAAGTTAGAGATAGTCAAATATAAAAGGAGTAGTAATGGAAAAAAAGCAATTAAAAATAAGCAACAAATTAAAAACAATATTTGTAATAGTATTTATTGTAATATATGCATTCATTACATATATTTCTCTTAGAGGTCAATACTTAGAGTATTTAGAATTAGGAGAGCAATATGTACAAGCATTTTTTACAAATATCAAATACAAATATACAATTATGGGAATAAGTTTTGTGCTTATTAGTATAGTTATATATTTAACTAATAGAGGTATAAAAAAAGGTTTGAAACCATTTTTTGAACAAGAAGGCAAAGAAATGCCAAAACTTCCAAATAAATCTATAACATTAGCAATAGCAGCAATAGTAAGTGTTATACTATCAAATAATTTGTTAGAAAAAGTATTATTATTTTCAAGTAATGTATCATTTGAAAAAGCAGATATTATATTTAATATGGACATATCATATTATATGTTTATAAAGCCTTTAATTGTAGCTTTAGCAGACTTTTTAGTGAAATTCATAATAGGAATAAGCATATATATGACAGGTTATTATATATTAGTATTTAATATATGTTTTGAAGCAGTAGATAGAACATTATTGCGTAATAGTAAACTAATAAAAAATCTTTTAAGGAATGTATTTTTATTAGCAGTAGGTATTGCCATTTTAACAATACTAGGAATTCAGGACATAGTGTTAGGGAATTTCTTAACATTAAGTAATGGAATAGAATTAACTGGAGCAGGATTTATAGAATCAACAATAAGACTTTGGGGGTATTTAATTTTATCACTAATAATAGTAATAGTTGTTGGGCTTTCTATAAGATATTTTAAGAAAAACCAAAATAAAAAAATAATGTTCACATTATCAATAATACCAATATACTTAATAGTTCTATTTATTGCAATGGTTGGTTTTGATTTGTTATTTATAAAGCCAAATGAATTTGATAAGGAAAAACAATATATAGGTAATAATATTGAAGCAACCAAAAATGCTTATAATATAAAAGCAGGAGAAGAAAATGTCCAGTATACTGGTACAATCAAAGAAAAAGAAGTACAAGAAAATTTAAATGTAATAAATAATATACCATTAGTAAGCAAAGATTTAGTAATAAAAAGTTTTGAAGACACACAAACTGAATCAGGTCATTATAATCTTAGAAATGTACAATTAGCAAAATATAATATTAATGGAAAAGAGCAACTAGTATATTTATCTCCTAGAGAAATAGAAAATCAGACAATTTCATATAATAACAAAACATATGAATATACCCATGGAATTGGACAAGTTGTTGCATCTGCAACACAAATATCAGAAAATGGCAATATACAATATATTCAAAAAGACATAGAGGGAAAAGATAATATATATAAAATTTCAGAGCCAAGGATATATTATGGATTAGAAACAAAAAGTACAATTGTAACAAATACTAAAAATAAAACAGAATATGATTATACAGATGAATATGGGAATGAGCATATATATAACTATAGTGGTAAATCAGGAATACAAGTGGGATTTTTTGATAGGTTAATATTAGCTATAAAAAATCAAGATATAAAACTAGCATTCTCAAGGACTGTTTCAAATGAGAGTAAAATACTAACAAATAGGAACATCATTCAAAGGGCTAAAACAGCACTACCATTTTTGATGTATGACGAAAATCCTTATACTGTAGTAAGTGAAGGACATATATATTGGGTTTTAGATGGATATACTATTTCAAATCAATATCCATATTCAACATATACAGAGATAGAATATAATCAACAAAAACAGAAAATAAATTATATTAGAAATTCAGTAAAAGTAATTATAAATGCTTATGATGGAGAAATGACATTTTATATTACAGATAGGACAGACCCTATAATAATGGCATATTTGAAGTTATATCCAACAATCTTCTCAGACTATACAGGAAAAGAAATACCAAAAGATATAGAAGAACAATTAAAATATCCAGAACTTTTATATAATATCCAATCTAAAATGTTAATGATATATCATAATGTAAAAGAAGATGTTTTGTATAGAAATAGTGATATTTGGTCATTTGCAGAATATGGAGCAACATCATCAAAAACAAAGATGGCTACATTAAAGCCATATTATACAATGATAAAAACTCCAGACAGTAAAGAAGTACAATTTGGGTTAGTACAGATGTATACACCAAATGGAAAATCTAATATTAATGCATATTTAGTTGGAACATGTGATGGTCTAGAAAACAAATTAAAGATTTACAAATATCCATCAGATAGTAATATTTTAGGACCAGCACAATTAGATAATCAAATAGAACAAGATGAAACTATTTCTACAGAATTATCAGCATTAAATACAACAGGAAGTAGAATTTCTAAAGATATGAAAGTTATTCCGATAGATGACACAATTTTATATGTAGAAACAGTATATCAAACAATGACAAATGAGTTAAATACTCCTACTATAATAAAAAAAGTTATAGTAGCATCAGGTACAAAAGTTGCTATGGGTAATAACTTAACAGAGGCAATGACTAATCTACTGTCACAATCTGCTGTAAATATTAAAATAAATAATACTGAAGATGTTGATGGAATGATTAAAGCTATAATAGATGCAAATAATAACCTAAAAGATTCAAGTAATAGAAATGACTGGGAAATGATGGGAGCAGATATACAAAATCTACAAACTCTAATTGATTCTTTGGAAAAAATAATGAAAGAACAGGATGAAAATTCCAAAGAGCCTACAAATGATGAAAATAACAAAAATAATGAAACTTATAATAGTGAAAATGTAATAAATTAATGAAAATTGACCATTCTAATTATAGTATAGTTAGGATGGTTTTGTTATGTTTAAAATGAGAAAATTATTGAATGAGAATATAGAAAAATTATTAAATATTTTGGAAGAGAAAAATATTGAGGAGTTAATATATATACTTGGTAGTAAAAGGGAAATTGCCAAAAGGAATTTTTTTGCTGGCATTTTTAGGGGAATTGGTATTGGTATTGGAGTTACTATTATTACAGCTATAATTATATATCTTCTTCAACGATTGGTTCGACTTAATTTGCCTGTTATTGGTAAGTATATTCTTGATATTGTTCAAATTGTTGAGGGTTTAAATAGATGAGAATAGACTATTTATGATAAAAGTATAATAGGCTGTCTTTTTTGTATACCAAAAGAAAAATACTATACTAGTTAGTCACACTTATAGTACTTTTAATATTAGCAGGAGTGAGTATAGCATTATTATTAGGAGAAAATGGAATAATAATACAAGCAACACAAGCAAAAGAAAACAGCAAAGAAGCGGAAGCAAGAGAAAAGCTAGAGTTAACATTACTTAGTGCATACAATGAAAAAATATTAAATATAAAATACAATCGAAATGAATTTTTAGACAATATTATAACAAATGAAATAGAAGGAGCAGAAGTAAAAGGAGACATAGCAGTAGTTGATGGATATGCATATGAGTTAGATAGAAGTGTACCCAAAATAGGAAGATATTTAGGAAAAGCAAAAGACATAGTATTTCCAGAATTAGAAGCAACAGTAGAATTAGCAGAAGATAGAAAAACAGCAATAATAAAAATAAGAGCAAAAGAAGAGCAAAAAGGAATAAATAAAATAGAGATATGGCAAGAAGGAGAAAAGCTAGATGAATTTCCATATGATAAAGTAAAAGAAGAAATAACAAAAGATTATCTAGCAAGGCAAAATGGAAAATATACAATAAAAGTATATGCAGAAATAATGAATAGTAAAACAGTAGAAGTAGAGGGAATATTAGCAACAGTAAAATTTGAACCAAATGGAAATAGTGAATGGAAAAAAGAACATAGTACAAAAGTAACAATAAAAGAAACAGAGGACAAAGTAATAAATGCAAAATACCAATGGACAAACAGCGTAGTAGAGCCAGTAGATGAAACTTTTACAGAGAGTTTTAAAAGTGGAGATATAATAACAAAAGATGAAGTGACAGGAACACATTATTTATGGACAATGTTAGAAATGCAGTCAGGTCAAAAGGTAAAATGGAGAAGTGAAGGCTTTAACTTTGATAATGAAGGACCAGAAATAACATCATTTACAGCAACCAAATATTCAGAAAAGGGAATAACATTAAGTGCAACAGCACAAGATACGGGTTCAGGAACAGCTAAATTTGAATTTTATGTAGATAATGAATTAAAAGATACTCAAACATGTTCAGCAACAACATTAAGTGTAACTAAAAGTAAAACAATAACAGGACTAACAACAGGAAATCATACTTGTAAGGTAATAGTATATGATGAAGAAGATAATATTAGTGATAAAACAATAACAGGGACAACAAAAATATATACTTGGGAAAAGTGGGATGTTAATACAACAAAAAAATATGAATCAGTATATGTAGGTACTGAAACAAGAGGATATTCAACAAATACAGTTGGGGCTTATATTACTGTATTTACAAATGCTCCAAGCATTTCAAGTAAAGGGGAGTATACTGGGTCAACTTTTAAAGGATTTACATATCCACATGTAGGTAACTGGTTATATGGAGGTAAAAGAACAGGTAAATGTATTAGTGCAACAGAAGATACAAAAAAAATGGTAGCAACATGTAAATTTGAAATGTATGAAATTAAAGAAACAGATATTTATGGTAAAGGAACAAATTCATATGGAAATGTAACAAGCAATAATCCTGAAGCATATTCAAGAAAAACTGGTGGCGAAAAGTCTGGGAATTACTGGTATGTATATAAAGGCGTTTATTAAGTTTAAAGTATATAAGCCTATCACTATATATGAAAAAGAATATTAGAATAAAACAACCTGAGAGAAAGTGGAGAAGAAATATTAAAATAATGGTATAGAAGGAGAGTAAAGTAAAACTTTTACTCTCCTGTTGCTGTATAATATGTCTAATTATTATTACAAAAACTATTGTAAAATTAATATTTTTAGTGTAAAATAAAGGCAAAAAGTAAATAATAAATAGGGGGCAATAAAAATGAGACTTATGACAGATGAAAAAGACAAGCAAGAATACAGAGAATTTTTAGAAAAACATAAAAGATGTAACTTTGCACAATCATTAGAATGGGCACAAGTAAAATCAAATTGGATAAATGAAGTAGTATTAGCAGAAGACCCAAGTGGAAAAATAATTGGGTCAATAAGTGTATTGATTAGGAAATTACCGATATTTGGATATATAATGTATTCATCAAGAGGACCAGTATGTGATATACACAGTATGGCAATAATGAAGCAATTAACAGATGGTATAAAAGAACTAGCAAAAAAATACAAAGCATTTGTATACAGGGTGGAGCCAGACATAGAAAGTAGTGACGTAGAATTTAGAAAAGTAGTAACAAACTTAGGATATAAAATAAAAGATGATGCCAAAAACTTTAGAGAAGAAATACAACCAAGATATGTATTCAGGCTTGATATAAAAGACAAAACAGAAGACGAAATATTTTCAGGATTTCATTCAAAAACAAGATACAATATACGCTTAGCAACTAAAAAAGGAGTAACAATAAAAGAAGGAACAAGAGAAGACCTAAAAGACTTTCATAAAATAATGATAGAAACAGGAGCAAGAGATGGATTTATAACAAGACCACTATCATATTTTGAGAAAATGTATGATGCATTAGGGTCAGAGCACATGAAATTATTAATGGCATATCATGAGGACAAGCCAATATCAGGAGTAATACCAATATTTTATGGAAACAAAACATGGTATTTATATGGAGCTAGTAGTAATCAGCATAGAAACTTAATGCCAAACTATTTATTACAATGGGAAATGATAAAAATGGCACTTGCAAGAAAAGACGATGTATATGATTTTAGAGGAGTATCAGGTGTAGTAGATGAAAACCATCCACAATATGGATTATACAGATTCAAAAAAGGGTTTGGAGCCACATTTACAGAATTTATAGGAGAAATATATTTGCCATTCAAGCCATTAACATATTCAATATACAAATTTTCAGAAAAAGCATTTAGAACATTAAGAGGAATGAAAGCCAAGCTAAAAAATAAGTAGTTTTAATGTATTACTATTTCATAGGCAAAACATAGCTGGGGTCTTCGTCGGGGGGGCTTGCCTTTATTCAATAGTAATATATTGAAAACTAGAATGAAAAAGTTAATTTTTAAAAAAGGAGTTCAAATTGAAAGCACTGGTAATAGAAAGAAAAAACATAAAAAACAACATAAAAATCATAAGAGATATAATAAATGAGAATGACAAAGACGACCAAGGGAACAAAGTAAAAATAATAGCAGTAGTCAAAGGAAATGGATATGGGCTAGGACTAGTAGAATATTCACAATTTTTAAAAGATAATGGAATAGATATTTTAGCAGTAGCAACAGTAGAAGAAGCGATAAAACTAAGAGATGGAGGAATACAAGAAGACATAATAATGATGTCATCAACAGGAGTAAAAAAAGACATAGAAAAGCTGTTAAAAAAAGACATAATAATAACAATTGGTTCAAAAGAAGCAGGGGAAGCAGTAGAAGAAATGGCAAAAAAGTTAGGCAAAAAAGCGAGAGTACACATAAAAATAGACACAGGATTTGGTAGATATGGATTTATATATAATAAAAGAGAAGAAATGGTAGAACAAATAAAAAGTTGGGAAAATATTCAAATAGAAGGAACATTTTCACACTTCTCACTTGCATTTTATGGCAAAGGAGAAGAAGCAAGGCAGCAGCTTAATAGATTTATGGAATGTGTTGAAGTTTTAAAAATGAATGAAATAGAGACTGGAATGTTGCACATATGCAATTCTTCAGCATTTTTAAGATTTAAAGACATGCACTTAAATGCAGTAAGAATAGGTTCAGCATTATTAGGTAGACTATCGATTCCAAATGTATGGGGGTTAAAAAGAGTAGGATATTTAAAATCAAATGTTGCTGAAATAAAAACACTACCAGCAGGATATAATATAGGATATTCAAATTCATACACTACAAAAAAAGAAACAAAAGTAGCAATAGTACCATGTGGTTATGCAGATGGATTTAATGTGAAAGTAGATAAGGACATGTTTAGAAGGATTGACAAAATAAGATATATAGTACGAGATATCAAAAATGCATTCAAGAAACAAGAATTATTTGTAAAAATAAATAACAAAAAATATAAAATCTTAGGAAGACTAGGAATGTATCATGTTACAATAGATATTACAGGAACAGATATTAAAATAAATGATGAAGTAGTATTTGAGGTAAGTCCAATGCTAGTTGATAGTGAGATAAAAAGAGAGTATGTTTAAAGAGAGAAGGTCATTAAATGGAAAATAAAGAACAGAAAACTAATTTTCTAAAAAAGGTATGGTATTCAATTTCAAAATTTGAAAAATATCCAGACATGGCAACTGAAGGAGTCATGAAAGCACTTAAATATCTGTTTTGTATGGTATGTATAGTAACAGTATTTGTTTTAATTGGTTCCATGGCTGAAATCAACAAATTAGTAGATAAATTAGCAGTATATATAAATGATAATATTCCAGAATTTTCATATTCATCAGGAAATATAATAATGGAAACAGAAGAACCTATTATTATAGAAGATTTTGAATATAGTGGAGTTGATAAAATTGTTATTGACCCATATGCAGAGAATAATGAGCAAAAGTCAAAAGATAAAGAAGAATATAATGTTAATGGAACAACAATATATTTTTTCAAAAATCAAATAATTTTATTAAGTAAAAGTGAAGATGGCCAAACTAAGGAATTGCCATACACATATAGTGATTTTATAAAAAGCTATACAGGTCAAAACATCAATGAATTTAATAAAAAAGACTTAGTAGAATATATGGTAAGTAGTGAGATGAATTCTTATTATGTAAGATATGGTGTAGCTTTATTTTTAAACTTATTACTTCTTAATATACTAGTTGCACTATTAGATGCATTTGAACTAACTATATTAGGGTGGATAACAACCATGATTGCTAGAATAAGAATGAGATTTGTAGCAATTTACAATATGGCGATATATGCATTAACATTACCAATGATTTTAAATATAGTATATATTATAGTAAATTATTTTACAAAATTTACTATAAGTTACTTCCAAGTTGCTTATATAACAATAGCATATGTATATCTTGTAGCATCTATATTTATTATAAGAGATGATTTTATGAAAAGACAAGAAGAACTTAATAAAATAAACCAAGAGCAACTAAAGGTAAAAGAAGAGATAAGAAGACAAGAAGAAGAGAAAAAAGAAGGAAATCAAGAAAAACCAGAAAAGAAAAAAGAAAAAAAGGAAGAAGACAATAATAATGGAGAAGAGCCAGAAGGTTCAAAAGCATAATATAAGAAAGGAAAATCAGTCATGGGAAAAGGTAATGATAAGAACAAAAAAAAGAATTCAAAAACAATAATCGATATTATAATAATAATGATTTTAATTGTATTAATTGTAATATTAGCACTTTTTATATATAAAACTCAATCAGACAAAAAATCAGATGAAAATAATTTAGTATATACGGACTTGGTAAAAGAAATCCAAGCAGGAAATGTTGAAAAGATTGAAATGACAGTAGGTTCAACAAATTTAAAAGTAAAATTGAAAGATGTTGAGAAAGAAAAAAGGACAATACTACCAAGTGCACAAGTATTTACAGAACTTGTACAACAAAAAGTGTTAGAGGACAATGAGGTAAAATTAGAAACTAAAACACCAAGCATGTTATCACAATTACCATCATATATTTTATCATTTCTACCAACAGCAATTATGTTAGCATTATTTATAATGATATTTAAAATGCAAGGGCTTGGAGAAAAGGGACAAGTATATGATGATACAGAAAGAAGAACTAAAACTGTATTTGATGATATAGCAGGTTTAGATGAAGAAAAAGAAGAATTAAGGGAAATTGTAGAATTTCTAAAAAAACCCAAGAAATTTGCAGACATGGGAGCTAGAATACCAAAAGGAGTTTTATTATATGGTAAGCCAGGAACTGGAAAAACTCTAATAGCAAAAGCGATAGCAGGAGAAGCAAATGTTCCATTTATTTCAATGAGTGGTTCGGAATTTATTGAAATGTTTGCAGGACTTGGAGCTTCAAGAGTAAGAAAATTATTTGAGAGAGCAAGAAAATTAGCACCATGTATAGTCTTTATAGATGAAATAGATGCAATAGGTTCTAGGAGAACAAGCAATAGTGGTGCAGAATCAGAAAACAATCAAACATTAAACCAATTATTAGTAGAAATGGATGGATTTTCTTCAGAAGAAACAATAATAGTATTAGCAGCAACAAATAGACCTGAAATGTTAGACAAAGCTTTATTAAGACCAGGAAGATTTGATAGACAAGTTACAATACCAGCACCAGATTTAAAAGGAAGAGAAGAAATATTAAAAATCCATTCAAAAGACAAAAAACTATCAGAAGGTGTATCATTACACAGTATAGCAGAAGATACAGCTGGATTTACAGGTGCAGAGTTAGCTAATATTTTAAATGAAGCGGCAATAATAGCAACAAAAAGAGAGCATGAAGCAATTACAAATTTAGATTTAGATGATGCATTAAAGAAAGTAACAGTAGGGCTTGAGAAAGTGAGTAGAAAAATATCAGAAAAAGATAAGAAATTAACTGCATATCATGAGGCTGGACATGCTATAGTTAGTCAATTTTTACCAACACAAACAGCAGTAAAAGAAGTATCAATTATACCTAGAGGAATGGCAGGAGGATATACAATGTATAAGTCTGATGAAGACAAGTATTATATATCAAAAACTGAGATGGAAGAAAAATTAATAGCATTACTAGGAGGAAGAGCAGCAGAAAAACTTATTCTAAATGATATTTCTACAGGGGCAAGTAATGACATAGAAGTTGCTACAAAAGTTGCAAAAGACATGATAACAGTATATGGTATGAGTGAAGTAATAGGTCCAATATCTTTAAAAGACAATGATGGACAACTTGAATATCAAATGTTTGGTGATGATATGCAAGATGCTATAGGAAAAGAAGTTAAAAAATTAATAGATACAGCATATCAAAATGCTCAAGAAATATTAAAACAAAATATTGAATTACTACATGCAATTGCAACAGAATTAATGGCTAAAGAAAAAATTAATGAAGAAGAATTTAACAAATTTTTCAGTAATTAAAATAAATGAGTAAATAGAGAAAAACTCTATTTACTCAATATGAAAGGAACGTGAGATAAATGAAGGAATTTGCTGAGTACATTTTAAATGAACATGATTTGATTTCAAAAGAAGAAATAATATATTTTTTGGCACCAAAGTTGGAGATTAACTTTGACAAATCAATAATATTTAAAACAGAAATAGCAAGAATGTTTTTAAAATATACAAAAGAAAAAGTAGATAATAATGTAGTATTAACAGCATGCCTTTTATGTAATTGCAAAAAAGTAGATAATGCACAAAAAATAGGTAAATTAAAAACCTATGCAGTTGAAGGAGCTGAGCACTTAAAAGAATTAGGGTTTGATGAAAGATTTTGTAAAATATGTGAAGGTGTAAATAGATATAGTCAAAATACTAGAAGAGAGCCTGAAAGTGATATTTTAGAATTAGTAGACCAATTTGGAGGGATGTTAATCGATAGACCAGAAAGAGTTGGACTTGCTCCAGATGAAGCCTTAGTTCTATTAGAGCATAGGAATTTAAAATCAGAATATAATAGATATTTAGAAATATTTAGAAACTTTGTAGAAACTATGGAAAAAATAGAAATACAGGGAGCAGTAAATACTACTATATTTGCTCGTCTGCAAAAGTTAATAAGAGAATCTAAAAGTATTCCAGAATTTGTAAAGAAAATATCAATGGGATATGCTAATAATGTAGATGAAAAACTAGAAAAATGGGTAGATGAAAACAGTTGCAATGCAAATAGGTCGATGTTTAGTAGTGAAACAGAAAGAAGGATATTAAAACACATAGAAGAGTAGTCACATATAAAATAGAAAGGGATGTATTAAAGATGTATGAAGTATTTGCGGACTTGCATGTTCATATAGGAAGAAGTGAAAAAGGTAAACCAATAAAAATAACAGCAGCAAGAAGTCTGAATTTTGCTAATATAGCAAAAGAATGTGCAGACAGAAAAGGTATAAATATTGTAGGAGTAATTGATTGTGGCTCACCATATGTGATAGAAGACATAGAGAATTTTTTAAAAACAGGTGATGCATATGAACTAGAAGATGGTGGAATTATATATAAAGAAAAAGTATGTATATTACTTGGAAGTGAAGTGGAAACATCAGAAAAAGGAAGAAATGGGAAAAGTGGAAGTGCACACAATGTATGCTTTTTCCCACATTTAAGTGATATAAAAGGATTTTCACAAGAAATGAGTACACATATAAAAAACATAACATTAAGTACACAAAGGTCAAATATTTCAGGATATGAGTTAATAGATATTGTAAAAAAATATAATGGAATATTAATACCAGCACATATTTTTACTCCATTTAAAAGTTATTATGGAAATTGTTCAGATAGAATAGAAAATATATTTAAAGAAAAATATAATGAAATATTTGCAGTAGAATTGGGGCTAAGTTCAGATACATTCCTAGCTGACATGATATCAGAATTAGAAGGAAAGACATTTGTTACTAATTCTGATGCACACTCTTTGCCCAAGATTGCAAGAGAATATAATAAACTATTAGTAGAAGACATTAGTTTTAAAGAAGTAGTTAAAGCATTAAAAAATGAAGATGGAAGAAGAGTTGTTGCAAATTATGGTTTAGACCCAAAACTTGGAAAATACCATAGAACACATTGTGATAATTGTGAATGTACGATTGAAACAAAAGAGCCAGTTCAGAAATGTCCAAAATGTGGAAGTGAAAAAGTTACATTTGGGGTATTTGACAGAATTGAATTAATAAAAGATAAAGAAACAACACAAAGTCCAAAAGAAAGACCACCATATATATATCAAATTCCATTAACATTCATACCAGGAGTTGGCAGCAAAACAATTGAGAAAATGTTAAATTCATTTGAAACAGAAATGAATATATTACATAAATTATCAAAAGATGATATAGAAGGAGCAGTTGGAGAAAAAATTGCTAATAACATAGTAAAAGCACGAGAAGGAGACATGAAAGTCGAAGCAGGTGGTGGAGGAATTTATGGAAAGATAACACAAACATAAATTTAATTATACTACTATTGTTCTAAAATAATCTTTATTGAATAAACATTATGTATAAAAATGTTTATGATATAAGGAGAATACTTATGCGAAAGAGAAAAAATGAAATATTTACAATTGTAAAAGAGGATATTGAAAATAATTTAAAATCATATGCAATAATTGTGATACTATTTGCAGTTGGGATATTTTTAGGAGTAGTAATTATAAATCAAACAGAAGCAAAAGGTGAAATAGAGAAATATATAAATACATATATAGATGAAACAAAAACTATTGAAAATGGAGATTATAGCGGAGAACTACAAAATGACATAAAAAATAATATAGCTTTAGTATTTTTATTATGGTTTGCTGGAACAACAATAATAGGAATACCAATTGTATTTGGAATAATATTATTTAGAGGATTTTGCTTAGGATATACAATAGCATCCTGTGTTTATGTTTTAGGAAGAGTAAAAGGGCTAATATTTATTTTAATAACAGTATTTATACAAAACATAATTTTTATTCCATCAATAATAATACTTGGAGTGAGTTGTATAAAGCTTTATAATTCAATTGTAAAAGATAGAAGAAAAGAAAATATAAAAATATCTATAATCAAGCATAGTTTGATTACACTAATGGTGTTAGTAGCACTAATAGTCTCATCATTCATTAAAACAGAAGTATCTTATAGATTAATAATAAATCTTATAAAATATTTTTAAAAAAAATGAAAAATCTATTTACTTTTTTGTAAAAATTTGATATAACATATGGTATATCAGTTATGTAAAATTAAATATAGGTGGGGGAAAAATGAAAGAACAATTAAACTTATTTTTTGGATTTTTAGAAAATGATAAGAAGGTATCAAACAATACACTTCAATCATATAAAAGAGATTTACAACAATTTGAAAAATATATAGAACAAAATGGAGAAATATATAATGAAGTAACAGGAGAAGAAATCAAAACATATATAGAACATATGCAAGAAATAGGTAAAAAACCATCAACAATATCAAGAGGAATAGCATCAATAAGGTCATTTTATCAATTTGAAACAAAGAACAAAAATGTAGAAAGTGACCCAACAGAAGGAATACAATCACCTAAAATAGAAAAAAGAATTCCAAGTGTGTTAACATCAAATGAAGTAGCACTATTATTAGAACAACCAAAAAATGTTGATTTAAAAGGTATAAGAGATAAATCAATGTTAGAGTTTGCATATGCTACAGGAATGAGAGTAACAGAAATAATATCATTAAACATAGAAAATGTAAATTTAGAAGAAGGATATGTAACATGTCAAAATGGTAAAAAGGAAAGAACAATACCATTAGGAAACATGTCATTAAAAGCACTAAAAGAATACATGTTAAATGCAAGAAACATTATGATAAAAAATGAAGAAGAAAATGCCTTATTTGTTAATGTAAATGGTCAAAGATTAACAAGGCAAGGTTTCTGGAAAATTATAAAATATTATAAAGAGCAAGCGCATATAGAAAAAGAGATAACACCACATGTTTTAAGACATTCATTTGCAACACACTTATTACAAAATGGAGCAGACTTAAAGTCAATTCAAACAATGCTTGGACATTCAGATATATTATCAACACAAATATATATGCAATTTCAAGATGAAGCATTAAAAAATGTTTATAAAAAAGCTCATCCAAGAGCGTAGATTTAGAGAAACCACGGAAAATCTTTTCGTGGTTTCATGGTATTATAGGAAGGTAAAGTATAAAATGAAAAAAAAGAAAGTATTATTCATATCAAGTACAGGAGGTCACTTTAGTGAACTTCGTCAATTAAGTCCACTATTTGATAAGTATGATTATCATATAATAACAGAAAAAGACGACTCAACAAAATGGGTTAAAGAAAAATATGGACAAAAGATGTCATACCTGCCATATGGAACTAGGCAAAAATTAATTAGATACATATTTATATACATATACTTATGTTTTAAAACCATATACTTATATTTCAAAATAAGACCTAAATATATAGTCACAACAGGAACTCATACAGCAGGTCCAATGTGTTATTTAGGAAAAATATTTAGAAGCAAGATAATATATATAGAAACATTTGCAAATAGGAATAGAAAGACTATTACAGGAAGGCTAATATATCCTATAGCAGATTTATTTATTGTACAATGGGAAGAGATGTTAAAATTATATCCAAAAGCAGTATATGGAGGTGCAATATATTAATGATACTAGTATTATTAGGAACTCAAAACAACAGTTTTCATAGATTACTAGAAGAAATACAAAAAAATATAGAAGATGGGACTATAAAAGAAGAAGTTATTGTACAAAAAGGCTATACAAAATTCGAATCAAGAAATATGGAAATATACAATCAATTACCAGCAAGTGAATTATATGAACTAATAGAAAAAGCAGAAGTAGTTATAACACATGGAGGTGTTGGGTCTATTATTGATTCTATAAAAAGGAAGAAAAAGGTAATAGCTATACCTAGATTAAAAGAATATAATGAACATGTAAATAATCACCAATTAGACATAATAAGTTCATTTAACAAAATGGGATATATATTGGGAATAGATGATGTAAAGGACTTAAAAGGAGCATTAGCAAGGATAAGAGAATTTGAACCAAAAGAATACATACAAAATACAGGAAATGTAATAAAGATTATAGAAGAGTTTATAGAGAAAAACTGAAAAAAAAGAAAGATAGATTATATAAAAGAAGAAAAAAAGACTTTTTTCAATAAAATTTTTAGCTTATAACTATTGCAAAAAAGTAACATTATTGGTATGATAAAAAAGAATGGAATAATACAAGAAATAAATTAAATATGCCAAATTTAAGTAACAAAACTAAATTATTTTAAAGTAGAGGAAAATGAAAAATGATAGAATTCAAAAATGTGTGTAAAAAATATGAAACTGGTACAGAAGCAGTAAAAAAAGCAAGTTTTAATATTGAAAAAGGAGAATTTGCATTTTTAGTAGGGACATCAGGAAGTGGAAAATCAACTTTAATAAAACTAATATTAAAAGAAGAAGAACCAACATCAGGAAACATAATAATAAATGGAAAAGACACAACTTTTTTAAAACAAAGTAGAGTGCCATATTTACGAAGAAGTATGGGAATAGTATTTCAAGACTTCAGACTATTACCAGACAAAACAGTATATGAAAATGTAGCATTTGCAATGTACATAGTAAAAGCCACACCAAGGCATATACGTAGACAAGTTCCAATGGTATTATCATTAGTTGGGTTAAGTGAAAAAGCAAAAATGTATCCAAATGAGTTATCAGGAGGAGAGCAGCAAAGAGTAGCATTAGCAAGAGCATTAGTAAACAATCCATCAATGATAATAGCAGATGAGCCAACAGGAAACTTAGACCCAGAGACAGCATGGGACATAATGAATCTATTAAATGAAATAAATATGAGAGGAACAACTGTAGTAGTAGCAACACATGCTAAAGAAATAGTAGACCAAATGAAAAAAAGAGTAATACACATTGAAAAAGGTGTAATAGTAAAAGACGATAAAAAAGGTGGTTATGATTGTGAGATTTAATGTAATAAGTTATTTGTTAGGGGAAGGATTTAGTAATATTTTTAAAAACAAAAAATCAACAATATCATCATTAATGATAATGTGTGCAACAATGTTTGTTTTTGGACTATTTTTTGTAATAGGAGAAAACATAAATGCATTTGTTGCAAATGTTGCAGAAGCGCAAGGAATAAGAGTATTTGTTACAAGAGAGGCAACAGATGAGCAAATAGAACAAGTAGGAAAAGATTTATTAGCAATAGAAGGAGTAAGAAATGCAGAATATATATCCAAGGACGATGCATTAGAATCAATGAAAGATTGGCTAGGAGAAGAAACAGTTGATGGATATGACAAAAGAAACATATTCCCAGCATCATATGATGTAACATTAACAGACTTAGAACTAAATGAAGATGTACAAGAAAGTATATTACAGATTGAAAATGTAGAAGAAATAAGGTCAAGCAATCAAACAATAGCACAAATTATAAGACTAGCAAGAGGGATAAAGATAGTTACAGCAGCAATACTTGTATTATTAATAATAATATCAATAGCAATAATATCAAATACAATAAAACTAACTGTACATGCTAGAAGAAAAGAAATATCAATAATGAAATATGTTGGAGCAACAAACAGTTTTATAAGATGGCCATTTTTAGTTGAAGGAATAGTCATAGGAATATTATCAGGAATATTATCAGTAGCAATAATTGGAGCAGTATATACATTCATAGCAGACAAAATGGCAACAACAGACTTCATGCAAATGGTACATTGGAAGTTATTAGAATTTAAAGACATGTTTAGCTTAATAATAACAGTATATATGGGATTAGGAATTGGAATAGGAGCAATAGGAAGTGGAATCTCTATGAGAAAGTACTTAGAAGTATAAAGGAGAAAAGATGCGTAAAAGTAAATGGAAAGTTATAGTTTTTGCAGCCTTTTTACTAAGTTGCCTATATAATTGTGTATATGCAACAGAGAGTATAACAGATTTACAAACGCAATCAAACGAATTAACACAGCAATTAGATGAAACAAATAATAGGTTAAAAGCTGTACAAGAGCAAATATCTGAGCAAATGGGACAATTGCAAGAATTAGATAATCAAATAGCTAGTTCGCAAGAAGAACTAAACAAAATTAATACAGACATTAAAAATTTAACAAATCAAATACAAACAAATGAAGAAAAATTAAATAAAACGCAAAAAGAATATAACAGTATGCAAGAGTTATTTGATATAAGAGTATTAGAAATGTACAAAGCACCCAAGCTACAAACATTAGATGTTTTGTTAACATCTAAAAGTATAACAGAGTTTTTAACAAATTATTATGCGATGAAAGATTTATTAAAATATGACAAGCAATTATTAGAAACAGTTAAGATGCAAAAACAGGAAATTGAAACAACAAAAAAAATATTAGCTGAGAAAAAGCAACAAGTAGTTGTTAGCAAACAATCTCAACAGAAAAAAGAGCAAGTACTCACAAACTCAAAAACAATGAGACAATATTATTTAGGAAAGCTAACTGCACAGGAGCAAAGCTTACAAACACAAATAGACGAATATAATATACGAGTAGCAGAAATAGAAGCAGAAATTAGAATGTTAGCATTAAATAGTATAAGTGAGGATTACTTAGGAGGTGTAATGGCATGGCCTGTACCAGGATACACATCATTAACATCAACATATGGAATGAGAGTACATCCTATAACAGGTGCATATAAATTACATACAGGAATAGATATTGGAGCACCATTTAGGGCAAGTTTTGTAGCAGCAGCCAATGGAATAGTATCAAAAGCGACATACAATACTGCATATGGTAATATGGTAATTATTGACCATGGTGGAGGAGTACAAACACTATATGCACATGGTGATGAAATTCTAGTTGAACTAGGACAAACTGTTGAAAGAGGGACTGAAGTATTAAAAGTAGGTTCTACAGGTTACTCAACAGGACCACATGCACATTTTGAAATAAGAATCAATGGACAAACTGTAAATCCATTAGAATATCTATTAAATTTAAGTAAAATACCAGAAAAACAAGCAGACAATACAGAAAGTGCAGAAAATACAGAAGAAACAAACAACAATCCAGAGCAATAGAAATAGAATATATAAAAACTAAGGATTGTGCCTTTAAAGGGAAAGGAGAAAAAATATGAAAAAATTATTTGTAAAAATATTAGGGACATTAATATCAATAACACTTGTTATGCAATGCTTAAATGTATATGCATTAACTGAAAAAGAGGAACTAGAAAATGAAAAAAAAGAAATAAATAAACAATTAGAGGATGCAAAGAAAAAGCAAGAAGAAGTAGAAGCACAGAAATCTAAAACAATGAAAGAAGTAGAAAGTTTAATAGGTCAAATTGCAGAATATGAAACAGAGATTAATTCACTAGAAACAAGAATAAAAGAATTAAAATCACAAATAAAAACAAAGGAAAAAGACATAGAACAAAAAGAAATTGAATATACTGAACAAGAAGAGTTATTAGAGGATAGGCTTGTATCAATATATAAGAATGGAGATATGTCATATTTAGATGTATTATTAACATCATCTAGTTTAACAGACTTTTTTGGAAAGTACTATTCTGCTACACAATTAGTTGAATGTGATAAAGATTTAATACAATCAACAAAAGAGCAAAAAGCAAAAATAGAACAAGAAAAAGCAGAATTAGAAAGCAACAAAAAAGAATTAGACACTGCTTTAGCACAATCTGAGCAAAAGAATATTAAGTTAAAAGACATAAAACAGCAAAAACAAGTTCAAGCTGCTAAATTAACTGAAGAAGAACAAAAATTACAAAAAGAGATAGAAGAATTTGAAGAAGCAAATAGAAAGATTGCTCAAGAAATAAAACAAGCAGAAATTAGATACCAAAAGCAATTAGAAGAACTAAGAAAAAAGGCAGAGGAAGAGGCCCAAAAGAACAATAACAATAATGGTAGTGGCAATAATACAACAACAGGCTCAGGATATTTTATGAGACCAGTAGCAACAGGAAAAATAACAGCTACATCACATTACTCATCTGGAAAATTCCATGGAGCAATTGACTATGGTGTACCAGTAGGAACACCTGTAGTTGCAGCTGCAGATGGAGTAGTAATGTATACAGCTAACTTATCAGGAAGTTATGGTACATATGTAGTTATAAGACATGCAAATGGATTACAATCATATTATGGACATGGTACATATGGCTCTATATCTGTAAAAGGAGGAGCAATAGTTAAAAAGGGAGAAAAAATAATGTTAAGTGGAAATACAGGAAATTCTAGTGGACCACATTTACATTTTGAAGTTAGAAAATCACCATATAATTATAGTTATAATGCAACAGGATATGGTGGAGATAGTAGGGTAAATCCATTAAATTATCTATAACAAAAGTTATATAGGAAAATCACTGATTTTCCTATATAATTATTAAATAAAAAAGAAATGAGGTAAAAATGGAAGAAGAAAAATATATAAAAAGGCAAAGAATCTATAAAACAATAATGTTAGTTGTTTTAACAGCATTTATAACATGTATAGTAACAACAGCATTTATTTCAAATAAATATAAAACAGGAAGCAATATAATTGATTTACAGTCTTTTATAAACACAACAGACAAAAGTGACTTAACAAAAACCTTAAAAAAGATAGAGAATATAGTAAATAAATACTATTTGAATGATATAGATAAAGAAAAAGCAATAGATGGAGCAATTAAAGGATATATATCAGCATTAGGAGACCCATATACAGAATATGTTCCAGCAAATGATATGGAAGAGTATACAGAAGCGCTAATGGGGAATTTTGTTGGCATAGGAATATATATGATTAAAAACACAGAAAAAAATGCAATAGAAGTTTTAGCACCAATACAAGATAGTCCAGCAGAAAAAGCAGGAATTCTTCCAGAAGACATAATAGTAAGTGTAGATGGAGTAAAATATACAGGGGATGATATGACAACAGCATCTAATAATATAAAAGGAGAAGAAGGCACAACAGTTAAACTAGAGATTTTAAGAGGAGAAGAAATTCTTAATTTTGAATTAACAAGAAGTAAAGTTACAACAAATCCTGTAGTATCAAAAAAATTAGAAAACAATATTGGATATATTGAAATACCAAGCTTTGATGAAGGAACAGCAGAAGGATTTAAAACAAAATTTGAAGGTTTAAAAAATGAAGGAATTAACTCACTAATTATTGATTTAAGAAATAATGGTGGAGGACTAGTTGATGAAGCTTTAAAAATAGCAGACTATATTGTACCATCTGGAAAGGAACTTCTAATAACTGTAGATAAAGACAAAAAAGAGAAAATTGAAAAAGCCAAAGAAGATGTTTTAATAGATATGCCAATAGTATTATTAGTAAATGAAAATAGTGCAAGTGCTTCAGAAATATTAGCAGGAGCACTAAAGGACCAAAAAGAGGCTACAGTAGTAGGAACAAAAACATTTGGAAAAGGTGTAATCCAACAAGTTTTATCATTAGACAATGGAAGTGGATTAAAAATAACTGTTGAAGAATATTACACACCAAATAGAAACCAAATAAATGAAATTGGAATAGAGCCTGATGAAACAGTTGAATTACCAGAAACAGTTACAAATGTTTTATCAGTAGAAGAAGCAGATGATACTCAATTGCATAGAGGAATTGAAATATTAAACAAGGAATAATTAAAAAATAATATTGTTTATTTTGGGAGAAAAGAGAGATTTAAGATGAAATTAAATTTAGCAAATAAATTAACAATTTTTAGAATTATATTAGTGCCAATAATGGCACTAATACCATATTTAAACCTTAAAGGAGACTTTTTTGGGCTTTCTTTAACATTTTTTTGGATGGAACTAATATTTATAGTTGCATCAATTACAGACAAATTAGATGGCTATATTGCGCGTTCTAGAAATCAAATAACAACTTTTGGAAAGTTCTTAGACCCATTAGCTGATAAAATCTTAGTTTTAACAGCAATGGTATTATTAGTTGAACTTGATAAAATACCAGCATGGATACCAATTATTGTACTTGCTAGAGAGTTTTTGGTTTCTGGTTATAGATTGATTGCTGTAGAAAAAGGTGGACAGGTTATTGCTGCTTCTTTTTGGGGCAAGCTAAAAACAGTTACTCAAATGATTGCAATTATTTTAGTTATTTTTGATGCAAATGCTTTTGCAGCTTTCTTTAATGGTTATCTATCAGGAGCAGAATTATACTTAAATATTGTTTCTACAACTTTACTTTTTGTTTCTGTTGTTGCCACAATTTTTTCTGGTATCGATTATATGAAAAATGGTAAAGAATTGTTTGAGGATTAATTATGATTTTATATAGAAAGTAGCAAGTAAAACTTGCTATTTTTACTATTATGGGATAAAATAGGGAGAGCAAGAAATAATAAAGGAAAAGGAGGCAGAGGATGAAAGGAATAGGAATAGGAGAAAGTGATTTTAAAGGTCTAATAATAAGGGATGACTACTTTATAGATAAAACGATGTATATAAAAGAGATAATTGATAATAAATCAAGAGTAGTATTAGTAACACGTCCAAGAAGATTCGGAAAAACATTAAATATGAGTATGTTAAGATATTACTTTGACTGTACGAAAAAAGATACAAAAGAGTTGTTTAAAGGCTTAAAAATAATGGAACAAGAAGAAAAATACACATCAAAACAAGGATATTATCCATGTATATACATGACATTAAAAGATGTAAGAGGAAGAGACTATAATCAGATGATGTTAGCACTTCAGACAGAACTAAACGAATTATTTATAGACCATGTAAACCTTTTACAAAGTGAAAAATTATTAGATGTAGAAAAAGAGATGTTTAGTACAATATTAAATTTAAAAGCAAATGAAGTAGAAATGAGAAATTCAATAAGGTTATTATCAAAATTATTAAACAAAGAATATGGAAAGCCAGTAATGCTATTCTTAGACGAATATGATGTGCCATTACAAAATGCATATGTAAAGGACTTCTATGAAGAAACAATAGACTTTTTTAGAGATTTTTATGGAACAACATTTAAAGACAATCCATATTTAGAAAAGACAGTAATAACAGGAGTATCAAGGGTAGCAAAAGAAAGTATATTCAGTGGAGCAAATAACTTTAAAGTATTTACAGTATTAGATGATGAATTTAGTGATGATTTTGGAATAACAAGAGAAGAGATGAAAGAATTAATAGAATATTTTGGAATACAAGAAGATAAAGAAGAAATAAAGAAGTGGTATGATGGATACACAATAGGAAACACAGAAGGAATATATAATCCATGGAGTGTACTAAATTATATAACAGACAGAAAATTGATACCATATTGGGTAAATACAAGTTCAAATGACTTAATAAAGCTAATATTAAAAAAATCAGCAACAGTAAAAGAAAAAATGGAAAGACTACTAAAAGATGAAGCAATAGAAGTAAAAGTAGACCAAGAAACAGTAATAGTAGGAATAGAAGAAAACGAAGAAAATATATGGGGGCTATTAGTAGGAACAGGTTACTTAAAAGTAGTAGAAACAGTAAATCTAGCAGAAAGAGTATACAAAGTAAAGCTTCCGAACAAAGAAATAAGGGAACTATTTAGGAGTATAGTACGAGATTGGTTTAGAGACAAAGTAATAGGAAATGACTTAAATAGTATATTAAAAGATTTGGTAACATTAAACATAAAAGAATTCGAAAAGAAATTCAGAATATTAGTAATGCAAATGTTTAGTTATATGGATGTAGGAGAAAATACAGCAGAAAACTTTTATCATGCATTTGTATTAGGAATGTTAGTAGCGTTAAAAGACAGCTACTATGTAAATTCAAATAGAGAATCAGGAATGGGAAGATATGACATAATGTTAGAACCAAAAGACAAAAATGGAAATGCATTTATAATTGAATTTAAAGTACTAGAAGATTTAGAAGAAAAAACAATAGAAGAAACGGTAGAAAATGCAAAAAAACAAATAGAAGAAAAGAAATATGAAGAGAACTTGAAAGAAAGAGGATATAGTAATATAACAAAGTTAGTTTTTGCATTTAATGGAAAAGAAGTAAAAATGGAAAACTATTAAGTAATTATTCCCTGGCTAAGCCAGGGACTTTTTATCTTATGCCTTTAGGCTCTCTTACAAGCAGAGCCTAAAGGCTCATAGCTATTCCGACGCGTGCGTCTCTTATGACCTGTTAAACGGGTTTTTATATTCTTTATATTTTTTCTTATTTCCATCCTCTTTTGCCCGTGAAAAATTTTTTCCCTATATTTTTGCATGAACACTATATGATATTTACAATTCCACTTTGTATGTGATAAACTAGACATTGTATCATATGTAGTGCTTTCATCTTTAGTTTTTTACTAAATATACTATTCATGATACGCAACTCCCTTCATTTATTCTTATCAATTATGCGTCGAAACATATTGATATTATATCATGAAGGGAGTTGCTTTGCTACAAAGCTTAAGCCTATGTCCCTACTGGCATAGTCAGAAGCTTACAAACAGTCAAAATTAAAAGAACTATAAGTCACACTAATAGTTCTTTTAATATTAGCAGGCACAAGTATAGCAATGTTAGTAGGAGAAAATGGAATAATAAGACAAGCAACACAAGCAAAAGAAAATAGTAAAGAAGCAGAAACAAGAGAAAAATTAGAATTAGTATTATCAAATGCGCAGGTAGAAAAGAAAACAAACATAGAATATAATGAAAACGAATTTTTAGATAATTTTATAACAAAAGAAATAGAGAAATCTGATATAAAAGGAGATGTTGCAATAGTTGATAAATACGCATATGAAATAGACAGAAGTATACCAAAAATAGGAAGATATTTAGGAAAAGCAGAAGAGTTGACATTTCCAGAAGTAGAAGCAACAGTAGAAGTAGCAGAAGATAGAAAAACAGCGTCAATAGCGATAAAAGCAAAAGAGAGAACAAAAGGAATAAACAAAATAGAAATATGGCAAGCAGGAGAAAAGTTAGATGAATTTACATATAATAATATAAAAGAAGAGATAACAAAAGAATATATAGCAAAACAAAATGGAAAATACACAATAAAAGTATATGCGAATTTAATGAATAGTAAAATAGTTGAAGTAAAAGAGATAGTATCAGTAGCAAAATTTGAACCAAATGGGAATAGTGAATGGAAAAGGGAATACTCAGCAAAGATAATGATAAAAGAGTCAGAGGACAAAGTAATAAGTGCAAAATATCAATGGGCAAGTAGTGTAGTAGAACCAAATGATGACACATTTATAGAAGAATTTAAAAATGGAGATACAATAACCAAAAATGAAGTAACAGGTAAATATTACTTATGGACAATGTTAGAAACACAATCAGGTAAAAAAGTAAAGTGTAGAAGTGAAGCTTTTCATTTTGATAATGAAGAACCAAATGTAGAATTAACAACAACCCCAGAAACGGAAACGTCATTTACATTAACTGTAACAGCAACTGACGAACATAGTGGTGCAAGAACATGTGAATTTTATGTAGAAAATCAACTAGTAAAAACAAAAGAGATAGTAGAAGACACAATAAGCTATACATGGGTAGGAAATAGCATGAGTGAAAAAGAATGTTATGTGTTAGTAACAGATAATGTAGGAAATAAAATTAAAGTAACAAAAAAAGCAAGAACGAAATTATATACTTGGGAAAAATGGAATACAGTAGCAACAAAGCAATATAAAGAAGTTATTCAGCCACAGGATAAAGATATGTTTTTTGCAGAATGTGGAAATAGTACATACTTCTATTCAACATATAGTATAAATCAAGAAACAGGTACATTTATATTAGGTGGAGATAAAATTGGTTATCCTTCGCTACAAAATCCAGGTTATACAGTATCTGATGATGGAAAGACTTTAACACAATATAGCATTGAAGCTTTTGATACTATTGGCAGTTCAATAAGGTTCAACAGAGAGCCAAACGCAGTAAAAGTTGCAAGTTCAAGATTTGGGAATAAAGCTATAAGAAAAGTAGCTGCATGTTATGATGATTATAGAGCCTATACCCGAAAGATAACACTTGAGCAGGAAGACTCAGTACTTATTAAGGGAGATACATTAATAGAGAAAGTTACAAGTATAAACCCAAATGAATATCCAAATTCAGATATAAAAGATGGATTTTGGTATATATCAACTGAAATCCAATAAAAATAAAATTTAATTCTTTTTTAACCAATTTGTGCCTTGAGAAAGGAATATGATTAAATATGAAAAAGAAAATAATAATGCTAAGTATTATAGTAATTTGTGCAAGTATAGTTTTGGGATTAGAGATTAATAAATACATACATAAAAAAGATAAAGGAAAACAGCCAATTATTACAGAGGATTCAACAAAGTTTGCAAAAGAATATGTAGAAGTTACACAAGATAATGTGTTTATTTATGAAACACCAGAAAACATTATTAATCTCATAAAAAGTGGCACAGGTATAATTTACTTTGGATATCCAGAATGTAAATGGTGTCAAGCTTATGTACAATATTTAAATGAAGTAGCAAAGGATGTAGGAATTCAAAGGATTTCTTATATAAATACAAGAGAACTAAAGGCTAATAATATAAATAAGTACTATGAAATAATAGAATTACTTAAAGAACATTTAACATATAATAATGGAGATAAACCAGTAATCTATGTACCAAATGTAACATTTGTTATTAATGGAAAAATAATAGCAAATGACAATAGTACAGCAACAGAAAATAGTGTAGATGAGCCAAAACAATATTGGGATGACAAAAAAGTGAATGAATTGAAACATAAGTTAAGAAAATATATAAAAAACGCTAGAACCCTTGAGTCTGTTTCTCCTACAGTAACTGATCTTATGTCACCACTAATCTGTTTAAAACCTGATTTTGAAATAAGGATTGCAAAATAAGAGAAATACAATGAGTTAAGCATATTGAGAGCTAACACCATTAAAGAAGATAAATGACAATTATCCTAAATATATTTTAACATTAGATGATGACTTAGACGCTGATTTTGATGGAATAAAGAAAATAAATGTATTAGATTGGCTACTAGAATAAAACTTTACAATGATAAAAATTATTAAAAATAAGCTTGACAAAACTAAAAAATAGGAGTAATATAGTAAATACATAATCACTGAAAGAGAAGCATGGATAAAGCGGCGAAGGCCGCCTTTATCTATGCAAATAGATAAAAGTGAACAATAAGGGAGGCACGATTATGGAAGAAAAAGAAGTAATATTAACACAAGAAGGGTATGACAACATAGAAAAAGAACTAGAATACTTAAGAACAGAAAAGAGAGCAGAAATAGCAGAAAGAATCAAAGTAGCATTAGGATTTGGAGACTTATCAGAAAACTCAGAATATGATGAAGCAAAAAATGCGCAAGCAGAAAACGAGACAAAGATAGCAGAATTAGAAAACAAGATAAGATACGCAAAAATAATTGATGAAAAAGACATAGATACAAAAACAGTACAAATAGGAAACACAGTAAAATTATATGATGTAGAATTTGATGAAGAAATAGAATACACAATAGTAGGTTCAACAGAAGTAAACCTTGCAGAAAACAAAATATCAAATGAATCTCCAATAGGAATGGCGCTTTTAGGCTCAAAAAAAGGCGCAACAGTAGAAGTAGAAGCACCAGCAGGAATAATAAAATACGAAATAAGGTCAATAAAAAAATAAAGAATGTCAAAAATTTGTTTGACATTCTTTATTAGTTATGATATTATATGGGCAAATAAAGATTGGAGTGATAAAAATGGGAACAAGAGCGGAAACAACTAAAAAAGAAAAAGCAATATTAAAATTCATAGAAAATCAAGTAAGAGAAAATGGATACCCACCATCAGTAAGAGAAATAGGAAAAGCAATAGGGCTAAGTTCGACAGCAACAGTACATGCATATTTAGCAAAACTAGAAAAGCAAGGATATATAAAAAAGGAAGACAAAAAAGGAAGGACACTAAAAGTAATTAAAGGTTGTGATGACAAGCCATTTGCAAATGCAGCAAAAGACTTTTATGTACAAAAAGAACTAGTAGATGTGCCAGTAATTGGAAAGATAACAGCAGGACAACCAATACTTGCAGTAGAAAATGTAACAGACACATTCCCAATCCCAATAGACTTTGTTGGAAACAGTGAAAGTTTCATGTTAACAGTAAGAGGAGAAAGTATGATAGAAGCAGGAATATTGGATGGGGATTATATATTAGTAAAAAAGCAAAATGATGCAAGAAATGGAGAAATCGTTGTTGCATTAATAGAAGATGAAGCAACAGTAAAAACATTTTATAAAGAAAAAGACCATATACGTTTACAACCAGAAAATCACACAATGGAGCCAATAATAGTACCAAATTGTCAAATTCTTGGAAAAGTTGCAGGAGTATTTAGAAAGATGTAAATTTTTCTATGTAATATAAAAAATAGCAAGAATGTTCTTGCTATTTTTTTAACAGTATAATATAATAATGTTGTAAAAGATAAAAAAAGGAGCAATAAATGAAAGAGAAGAAGAAGAAAAAAGAAAATGTATTAAAAAGAATAATAATAGTACTAATATTTTTGACAGTTGTAGCATTTGTTCTAATAAAGGCGCAAAACTATTTAATGGAAAACAATAGAGGAGAAGAAAGTTTAATATTAAATAATAACAATATCACAGGAAAGTTAAAACATGAAGTAAAAGTTCAAGATGGAATAGTATATATATCAATGGACGATGTAAAAAACTTCTTTGACAAATACATCTATATAGAAGACGAAATAAATGAAATTGTAACAACATATGATAAAAAAATAGCAAGTATAGGGTTTGAAGTAAAGAAAATGACATTAAATGGTTCAACAAAGAAAACAAATGCTAGTGCCATAAAAGATGGAGATGTAGTATATTTACCTATATCAGAAATGTCAGATGTATATAATATGGAAATTGCAAATTTAGAAAAAAGCAAAACAATAATAATAGATTCATTAAATAGGGAACAAATAAAGGCATACACAAAATCAAAAATATCAGTAAAATGGAAAAAAGATATTTTATCAAGAACAGTAGACAAGGTAGCAAAAGGTGGAATAGTTATAGCTATATCTAAAGATGAAGATGGGTGGACAAAAGTAAGAACAGAAGAAGGAAAAATAGGATATGTAAAAACAAAGAAATTAACGAATTTCACATCAGTAAGAGAAAACTGGACTGAAGATAAGCAAATTACAGGAAAAGTAAATATGTTTTGGGACTACTTTTCAAGATATGGACAAGCGCCAGATAGAACAGGACAAACTATAGAGGGAGTAAATGTTGTATCACCATCATTTTTCTATATAGACAAAAATGGAAAATTACAAGACCATGTTGGAAATTCAGGAACAGCATATATTCAATGGGCACATTCAAATGGATATAAAGTATGGCCAATGGTATCAAGTACAGAAGCATTATCAGGGGAAGAAGGAAGAAAAGTAGTTTCTGAGATATTAAACAGTTATACTAAGAGGCAAGAATTAATAGAAAACATAGTAGAAAAATGCGTACAATATGGAATTGATGGAATAAACATGGACTTTGAAAACATGTATCAAAATGACAAAGACAAATATTCAAGATTCATTATAGAACTTGTGCCAAGAATGCAAGAAGTTGGAGTAGTAACATCAGTAGATGTAACAGCGCCAGATGGAGATGCGAACTGGTCACTATGTTTTGATAGAAATATATTAGGAGATGTAGCAGACTATCTAGTATTTATGGCATATGACCAATATGGAGCATCAAGTGCAAAACCAGGGACAACAGCAGGTCTTAATTGGGTAGAAACGAGTTTAAAGAAAATAATTGATTATGATGTAGTAAAACCAGAAAAAATAATATTAGGAATGCCATTTTATACAAGAATGTGGACTATAGCAGCAGATGGAACAATTACAGGTAGAAGTACAGTCGATATGGTTGATATTAATAAATTAATACCAAACCAAGTTGAAAAACAATGGAATGACGAGTTAAAACAATATTATGTGGAATTTAAATCAGGTTCTGCAACAAAAATGATGTGGATTGAAGATGGAGCATCAATAGCAGAAAAAGTAGCACTAGTAACCAAATACAATTTAGGTGGAACTTCTGGTTGGGAAAAAGATAGAGAAACATCAAATGTATGGTCAATAATTAAAGAAGAACTAGCTAAAAAAGCTGAATAAATAAAAGTGTTTGTAATAAATGGAGAAATTTTGTATATCTAAAATTTCCCAATATTGCAAACACTTTTATTAAATATTTAATCATATCTCAATTATATAGGAATATATATTGGATGAGGTGGTTACAATAAAAACATATTATTTAGAAAAAATGGATAAGCCTATAATATTTGCAAGGAAGATAAAAATAGAGAAAGATAATTTAAAAACATGTTTAAACTTAGAAAAAGAAAGCAATATTAAAAAGATAGTAGACAGATTACTCAAAAATGAGGCAACACATGTAGTAATAAGCGAAGAACTAATTAATAACAGAAATTTAGTAAATGCATTAAATGCAAATGGATTAGAAATATTTGATGGGAGATGGTTAATAAAATATATAGCTATAGAAATATTAAACTACATAATAGATGTAAAGAAATTAAGAAAACAAGAGATAGAAATAGCAATAACAACAAATGAGATAACAGATTTGGTAATAGAAACAATAAAAACAATTGTAAAACAATATAAAAGAACAACAGTAGTAACAAATCACATAGAAAAATTTAGGAAGATAGAAAAAGACATTTATAATAAAGATGGAATATTAATAAGTGTATTAAACAATCAAAAAAAGAGTTTATTAAGACCACAAGTAATTTTGAATATGGATTTTAATAAAGAACTTTTAAACAAATATAACATAAATGAAAATGCAATAATACTAAATCTTGAAGGAGACATGAAGATTGAAAATAAAAGATTTAATGGTGTGAATATAAATGACTATCAAATAAGTGTTGGAAGAGAAGAACTAGTATGGCGAGAAAATATGAAAGATTATAGAGAAAAGGATTTATTTGAGGCAATGTTATATACTAAAGACACATTTAAAAATATACGCAAAAAGATATTTAAAAGCAATATAACAATTAAAGAACTTTATGGTATTAATGGAAAAATTTGAAGATTTTATTAAAAGTCTTTCCTTTTTACAGAAAATATATTATAATGTTACCATACAATCCTTTGTGATTTTATTGAAATTCATTTGATACCATTGAGGAGGGGAACAAAATGGAAGAAAAAAATAAAAAAGTGAAAAGCAAAAAATCAAAAGTGCCAAAACAAAAAAACAATAAAACGGGAAAAACAGGGAAGACACAAAATAAAGAATTAAAAGTAAAAAGTAAAGATACAAAAATGAAATTCAAATACAAACACCCTAAACTATCAATTGCAATAAAAATATTAATAGTATTAATATTAATACTATGTGTAATTGGTGCAGGAGTTGTAATAGGTCTTATATATGGAGTATGGGGAGACGACTTTACAATAGACATGTCAGAGTTAATAATGAAAGAAAACTCGGTTATTGTAGATTCAGAAGGAAATATATTAGCAGAGCTTAATGGAGATGAAAGCAGAAAAATAATAACATTAGAAGAAATGTCACCATATTTACCAAAAGCATATATAGCTATAGAAGATGAAAGATATGAACAACATCATGGAGTAGACATAAAAAGAACAGGAGCAGCGATACTATCATTTGTAACACATGGAGGAAAATCAACAGCAGGTGGAGGTAGTACAATAACACAGCAATTAGTAAAAAACGTAACACAAGATAAACAATCAAAAGGAATAGAGGGAGTACTAAGAAAACTAAAAGAATGGTCAAAAGCATATCAAATAGAACAAGTAATGTCAAAAGACCAAATACTTGAAGTATACTTAAATTTAATATATGTAGCAGGTGGAGGTAGTGAAAAACATGGTGTAGAAATAGGAGCAGAATACTATTTCAATAAAAATGCAAAAGACTTAAGTATAGCACAATGTGCATTTTTAGCAGGAATAAACCATTCACCAAACAAGTATAATCCATATTCTCAAACAGATGTAACTGAAAAAATTGCAAAAAGAACAAAAACTGTATTATCTCAAATGAAGAAATTTGATTATATAACACAAGAAGAATATGATGGAGCAGTTGCAGAAGTAGAAGCAGGATTCAAATTTGAAAATGGAGTTAAAGGTAATGTATATTCATCACATACAGATGCATTAATAAATCAAGTAATAACTCAGATAATGGAAGAAAAGCAAATATCTCAAGATGCAGCTGAAACATATTTACAAACAAGTGGATTGAAAATTTATTCAACACAAGTATCATCTATCCAAGCAGCAGCAGAAGAGGAAGTAAAGAAAGAGAAATATATAGAGAGGTCTAAAGCAAATAAAGATGAAAATGGAGTAGGCTTAACAACACAAACTGGTATAGCAATAATAGAACCTTCAACAGGATATGTTGTAGGCTGTATGGGACAAATTGGAACTAAAGACAGTTCAAGAGGATTTAACAGAGCTACAGCAACAAGGCAAACTGGTTCATCAATAAAACCATTAGCAGACATATTGCCAGCAATTGAAGAAGGAACAATTACACCAGCAACAATATATGAAGATTCTCCAACAACATTTGGAAAAGATTATGCACCAAAGAACTATAATAGATTTACAGGAAAAAGAACAGTAAGAGATTCAACAACAACATCTCAAAACATACCATTTGTAAAAATAATTGTAGAGTTAGGACCAAAGAAATCAATTGAATATATGAAGAAAATGGGAATATCAACTTTAGATGAAGAAAAAGATGCATATCCATCATTAGGTATTGGAGGATTAACATATGGAATAAGCCCACTAGAAATGGCAGCAGCATATGCTATGATTGCAAATGATGGAGTATATATAAAACCAACATTCTATTCAAAAATAGAAGATTCAGATGGTAAAGTTGTATTACAACCAGAACAAAAAACAGAAAAGGTTTGTTCGCCAGAAACAGCATATATAGTAAAAGACTTATTAACATCTGTAGTAAAAGGGTCTCCAGGTTATGGAGGAACAGCATCATATTGTGCAATAAAAGGATTTGATGTAGCTGCAAAAACAGGTACAACAAATGAGAGTAAAGACAGATGGCTATGTGGATTTACAAATAATTATGCAGCTGCTGTATGGTATGGATATGATACACCAGAAACAGTTAGAGCAAAAGATAACCCAGCTGGAAAAATATTTGCAGGAATTATGTCATCAATACACAAAGGAATTTCAGGTTCAACGTTTAAAAGACCAGAAGGAGTTGTATCAGCGGCAGTATGTAGAGATAGTGGATTACTTGCATCAGATAAATGTCATGATAAATATGAAGAAATATTCCTTAAAAATCATCTACCAGGTACATGTGATGCACATCAAAGCCAATATGCTATTTGTAGAGAATCAGGAAAACTTGCAAATGAGTATTGTCCAGCAGACCAAAGAGAAACAAGAATAAGTAATTATATATATGAAAAAGAAAGACTAGGTTTATGGAAAACGCCAAATATAGGAACATCACATGGAGAAGCACCAACAGAGTATTGTACGATACACACTAAACCAGAAGAAGTGACTCCACCTGTTACACCTCAAGAGCCACAACAACCAGAAAAACCAGAAGAAAAGGACCCAGACAAGAAGCCAGATGAAGGAAAAGACCCAGACAAAAAACCAGACGAAGGAAAAGACCCAGATAACAAACCAGATGAAGGAAAAGACCCAGATAATAAACCTGATGATGGCAATAATGGAGGCTCAGGAGAAGGTGGAAATAATGGCAATGACAACAATAATAAACCAGAGAACAATGGATAATTTATAAAAATCAGAAAAAAGCCACAAATAAAAGTGGCTTTTTGAGATAAATATTAATCAAAAAGGAGAAAATAATGGATATTTATTTTTATAATACATTAACAAATAAGAAAGAAAAATTCAATTCGATTGAAAAAGATAAGGTAAAAATCTACTCATGTGGTCCAACAGTTTACAAAAATGCAACAATAGGAAATATGAGAACAAATTTATTTCAAGATACTCTTAGGAGAGTACTTAGATATAATGGACTTGAACTTAAACATGTAATGAATATAACAGATGTAGGACATCTTGTTTCTGATGGAGATGAAGGAGAAGACAAAATGTTAAAATCAGCTAAAGAAGAAAATAAAACTCCATTAGAGATTGCAGAATATTATACAAACTTATTTTTTAAAGATTTAGAAAGACTAAATATAGAAAAGCCAGAAGTGATTTGTAAAGCTACAGAACATATACAAGAAATGTTAGAAATGGTACAAAAAATAATAGATAATGGATATGGATATGAAACATCTACAGCTATATATTTTGATGTTTCAAAGTTAGATGAATATGGAATACTTTCAGGTGTAAATTTAAGGGAACAAAAGGCAGGAGCGAGAGTAGATGTAGACCCAGAAAAAAGAAATCCATATGATTTTGCATTATGGATAAAAGCACCAGAAAACCACTTAATGAAGTGGGATAGTCCATGGGGGGCAAGTTATCCAGGATGGCATATAGAATGTTCAGCAATGAGTACAAAGTATCTTGGAGAGGAATTTGATATACATACAGGTGGAATAGATTTAATACCTACACACCATGAAAATGAAATTGCTCAAAGCAAAGGGACATGCGGAAAAATTCCAGCACATTATTGGATGCATGGAGAATATTTACTTATAAATGGTGGGAAAATGTCAAAAAGCCTTGGAAATGTTTATTTGTTAGATGATATTATAAATAAAGGATATGACCCATTGGTATATAGATTATTTAATTTCTCTTGTCATTACAAAGGAAAACTAAACTTTACATGGGATGGCATAGATGCAGCTTCAACATCTCTAGAAAGATTAAGAGAAGGATATCAAAAGCATTTGAATGGAACAGCGAATATACCAAACAATGTTATTACAGATATTGAAAATAAATTCCACAAAGCTATAAATGATGACTTAAATATGCCTCTTGCAATGAGTGCTGTATGGGAAGCTGTGAAATACTCAGAAAAGTCTCCTGAAATAGCACATTTATTAGAAAAGTTTGATACTGTTTTAGGTATTGATATTACTAAAAAGAAAGAACAAAAGGAAATTCCACAAGAAATTTTAGATTTAATGGAACAGAGAAAGACTGCTAGATTAGAGAAAAATTGGGCTGAGTCTGATAGAATTAGGGATTTAATTACAGAAAAGGGTTATTCTGTAAAAGATACAAAGGATGGAATGGAGATTTCAGTTTTATAATATTTTCTACAAAGATATTGACTACATTGCATTGTTAATATAAAATAAGGGAAGAAAAGATAAAAGGAGAGATAAACAAATGCAAAAAATATCAAAATGTAAAGTTGATGATAAAAATCAAAAGGATTTAGTTAAATGTTCAAATAAAGAGAAAGGTGCAATAACTTTATTTGTATTAGTAACCTGTTTGTTTTTTGCATTTATATTAATAGCACTATATATTTCTAATACAAATAAATTGCAAACACAAGAAAAACTTGTTAAGCAAATACAAGATAATTATGCAAATAATTTGGATGATGTTTATGAATCAGAAGAGGAGATTCCTGAGTCAGACCTTCCTTGGATTTGGGAAGTGAATGCTGATGGGAATGTTGAAATTACAGGAATTGATTTTACAAATGTTGTAACAGATAAAAGAGAGGAAAATACAAAACCAGATGAAGGGCTATATGATTTATATGAAGATTTATATAAAGATGAAGATGAGGATGAAGAGGAAGATGATTGGGATATAGGTCAAGACCAATATTACTCGGGATATAAAGCAAATTTTGAAACATTAAAAACTCCTCAATATATTGACGGAAAAAAAGTTGTAAAATTTAGTTTTAGAGATAGTGTTTTAAATAGAGCCCAAACATCTACAAACATATATGGAATAAAGAGAATAATATTTTCAGAAGGACTCGAAGAAGTAGGTAATGACTTTTGGAATCGTAACTCTGGCGGAGTTGAGGAAATTGGTTTTAGTATTAATTATTCTGCTTTTTCATTAGAGTTTCCTACTTTAATGGAAGTAAAATTTCCTAAAAGTCTAAAAAAAATAGGTAATAGAATTTGTGCAGGAGCTAATGGGTTGAAAAGTGTAGTAATTCCACCAAATGTTACGGAGATAGGTAATAGTGCTTTTATTGATTGTGGTTTAACTAGTATTATTATACCTGAAAGTGTAATAAAAATAGGAGATAGAGTTTTTGAAGGTTGCAGTTCACTGACAACCATAAATATTCCTCAAAATGTAAAAAATGTTGGAAAAGGTATTTTTGCAAAATGTACTAACTTGGAAGAGATTGTAGTAGATAATAGGAATTCAGTGTATGATAGTAGAGCAAATTGTAATGCTATTGTAGAGAAAAATACTAACATAATAACAAATACCTGTAAGAATACTAATATAATTGATGGGATAATAGAAATAGGAGAATATGCATTTTATGGTCAATCTGGAGCTACAGAAATTAAATTTCCTAAAAGTATAAAAAAGATACAAAGACGAGCTTTCTTTGAATATAATAAATTGAAAAAAGTAGAATTTAATGAAGGGCTAGAAGAAATTGGTGATCATGCATTTAGTGGGGGATATAAGTTTAGTTTAGGCTTTGGAAGTGCAACTTTACCATCAACGATAAAATCAATTGGAAGTAGTGTTTTTTCTAATGATTATAGAACGTTTGATTTGTTTTTTGCAGAAGGAACAACAAGTTTAAATTTTGATTTGATAAAGGATAAAAGATATATTATGCATATACCAAGTTCAGTTCATACAATTACTGGAATCATTGGAAGCGATGGATATCCAAGTGGGACTTTAAATTTTTCAAATGGAAAACACCCAGCTTTAACGATACCAGAAAATAGATGGAACGCAGCAAAGATAATAATACAAGGAGTAGAAGTATAGAAAATAAAATATGTTAAAAGATAAGAAAATGCTAGTAATAGTTACATCAATAATATTTATGATTTCAAGTATATTGATAGAAAGCAAAAATAAATATTATGTATATTTACAAATACTAAGCTATGGAATAGTCGCTATATATTTATTAATACAGAGAAAAAAGATAAAAATAATAGAAAATAAGTTAGACATATTTGTAATATTGTTAGTAATCTCAACAGCTGTACCAGTACTAAGCAATACATATACAAGTTTGCATGGAACAGTATTAACAATATTACAATATATGTATATATTTGGTATTTATATTATTGGTAAGAGTTGTACAAATTCTAAAAAAGGTTTAGATAAAATAATAACAATAGTATTAATAGCAACAGGGGTATTAACAATACTAATAGGGATAGAAGACATAACTACCCATAAAATAGTGGGGACATTAAAAAAAATAGGACATACAGAGTACTTAAATGGAGAAGACAGATTAATATCAGTATTTGGCTATTCAAATGTCTTAGCTGTGTACATTGCAAGTTTAGTATTTATAAATATCAGTGAAGCATTAAAAGCCAAAAATGAAATAGGAAAGTCAATATATAAAACAATTACATATATATTTATAACAGGGATTATATTAACATATAGTAAAGGGATTTTTATAGTATTTCCAATACTAATGATAGCATATACAATAAAAGAAAAAGACAATAGAAGTGAAATAATACAAAACCTTCTAATTTCAAGTGCTATGGCACTAATATATATAACAATATTTGAAAACATATCAGATAATATAATGAAATTTATGTTATTTCCAGCGAGTATGATTTTATGTTTTGAGATTAACTTAGCTATAGAAAAATATGGAATAAAGCTAGAAAAAAAACATATAAAAGCTTTAGTAATAATATTAATAATCAGTATATTAATAATATTAATGTATATAGCAATAAATTTAAAAATATATGGAGAATATAAAATATATTCAGGCCCAGAGAAAACAGGCCATGGTGCTAAAATAATAAACAATGTAAAAGGTGAACAGAAATATAATATAGAATTTGAGCTTGAAGCAAAATCACCATTTAAAGGGGAAAATATTTTTGACATAAAAGTTGTACAAAGAGATAAAAAAAATAAAAAACTAGAGGAAGAGGAAATTTCTTTTGGAAATTATAAAGGAATAAAAGTTATAGAAATTATAACAAATGCTAATACTTCAGAACTAAAGATAGAATTTATTGTTAGAAACATAGATAGCACATTAATAATTAAAAAACTGATTTTTAATGGACAAGAAATACCATTAAAATATAAATACTTACCAACAAAACTAGTTAATAAAGTTAAAAACATAAACATAAATTATAAGACAGCACAAGAAAGAATAACAGTTATAAAAGATGCATTAAAGTTATCTAAGGAAAACTTTATATTTGGAATAGGCGGAAATGGATGGCAGCATAATTATAAGAACATCCAAGAATATGACTATACTGTAAATAAGATACATAGCTATCCAGCAAAAGTTATTTTAGAATATGGTGTATTAGGAATAATCACATATTTAGGAATAGCGGTTATAGTAATAAGTACAACAATAAAAAGTAAAAATGCAGAATTAACACCAATATTATTTGCGATATTAGTAATAGGATTTCACAGTTTAATTGATGCTGATATGGAATTTATGCATATTTTAGTATATACTTTTATGTTATTAGCTATTGTATCTAAAAATATAGATGAACATTACAAGAAGAACAAGTTTATAAATATCATTTTTGCAATTATAATGATTTTTAGTATTTATTTATCTATAGACAAAAGCTTATATGATACTAATTCTAAAATATCAGAGTTGATTAGTCAAAGAAATGGTTTACAATCTACATCAGATAAATATAAAAGCATTAATACTAAAATCGCGAAGCAATATGAAAAAATATCTAAATATGAAAGACATAATGAAATCTACTTCTATGACAAGATTATAGAATATTATAGTAAATCAAATTATGAGAATAAAGATGAGAAATTGAAAGAATACTATAATAAAATGTCAGAGTATATATATGTACATAAACTCGAAAAAAATTATAATGAAATGTTAGAACTAATACATAATGAGATACAAAAAATAACATCTGAGGAAGAGAATATACATTAAGAGAGGAATAATTTGAATGACTTAAAAGAATTCGTAAGAGCAATGATAAATTTAAAAAGATAACAAAGGGAAGAGAAAATATGATAGAATTTAAAAAGAAAATTGCAGAAGCAATTGCAAAAGTAATAAATAAAAAAGAAGAAGAAATAGAGCAATATATAGAAGAGCCAAAAGAAAATAACAATGGAGACTATGCATTTCCATGTTTTAGGCTTGCAAAAGACTTAAAAAAAGCGCCTCCAATAATAGCAGAAGAAATACATAGCAAAATAGAAGTAGACAAAAACATAATAACAAATATAGAAGTAGTAGGAGGATACATAAACTTCTTTGTAAACAAAGAACTAATAGCAAAAGAAGTGTTAAAAGAAATGTCTTTAAAGAAGGAATATGGAACAAGTGAAATAGGGAAAGGCAAAAACATAGTAATAGACTATTCTGCACCAAACATAGCCAAGCCATTTCATATAGGTCATCTTCGCTCAACAGTAATAGGAGGAGCATTATATAGAATATATAAATATTTAGGTTATAATGTAATAGGAGTAAATCATTTAGGAGACTATGGAACTCAATTTGGAAAGCTAATAGAAGGATATAAAAGATGGGGAAATGAATACAATATAGATGAAAACCCTATAGATGAATTAACAAAAATCTATATTAGAATAAACAATGCATGTAAAGAAGATGAAAGTATTTTAGAAGAATGTAGAAATAACTTCAAGAAATTAGAAGAAGGAGATACATATTGTACAGAATTATGGGAGAAGTTTAAAGATGTGAGTTTAAAGGAATTCCAAAAAGTTTATGATATACTAGGAACAAAATTTGACTCATGGAATGGAGAAGCATTTTACTCAGATAAGATGGGAGAAGTTATTGATACACTAGAGAAAAGTGGTAAACTAGTAAAATCAGAAGGAGCAAGGATAATCGAATTAGAAGAAAAAAATATGGCACCATGTATTATAGAAAAATCTAATGGTTCATCAACATATGCAACAAGAGATTTAGCAGCAATTATGTATAGAGCGAGAACATATAATTTTGATAAAGCTTTATATGTAACATCATATGAACAAATATTGCATTTTAAACAAATATTTGAAACAGCTAAATTATTAGGGTTAGAAGAAAAATATATTAATGGACTAGAGCATGTACCATTTGGAATGGTTCTACTAAAAACAGGTAAAATGTCTACAAGAGAAGGAAACATGATAAAGCTAGAAGATTTATTAAATGAGGCAATAGATAGAGCAAAGAAAATTATTGAAGAAAAAAATCCTGAACTAGAAAATAAAGAAGAGACAGCAAAAAAGGTTGGAATAGGAGCAGTAATATTTAATGACTTAGCAAATAGTAGAGTAAAAGACGAAATATTTGATTGGGATACAATATTGAATTTCCAAGGGGAAACTGGACCATATATTCAGTATACCTATGTACGTACAAAAAGTGTAATAGAAAAAGTAGGTGGAGTACCAAATATAAGAGATGTTGTTACAACAAATATACTAGATGAGTATTCGAACAAGATATTCAAACTTATATATAATTTTGAAAGCACTCTAAAACAAGTTATAGATAAAAATGAACCATCAATATTATCAAGGTATTTGATTGAGTTATCAAAACTATATAGCAATTTTTACAATGAAAATAAAATAATTGTAGAAGACAAAGAACTTCAAAATTCACGTGTATATCTAACATATACAGTAGGCAAGATATTAGAAATAGGGGCTAATTTATTGGGAATAGAAATGCCAGATAAGATGTAAAAAATATTAATAAAAAATGAAAGTATATCAAATACACTTTCATTTTTTTAGTTTCTATGATATATATAATATAAAATATTTAGCAATAAGGAGCAATTATGAAAGAAAAAATAAGTCTAGATAGATTTAGAATAATAGCAGCAATACTAATAGTAGCGATACACATATTTCCACTATCATCAATAAATGAAACAGCAGACTTTATATTTACACATGTAATATGTAGAATAGGAGTACCATTCTTTTTAATGATAACAGGATTTTTTGTGCTTCCAAAAGCTATACAAGACAGAAGAAATCTAATAAAATACACAATAAAAATCGCAAAAATATATGCAATATGTATGATAATATATTTACCAGTAAACATATATGCAGGGCAGTTAAAAGGAATTGGTGTTATAGGAATAATAAAAGATATTTTTATAAATGGAACATTTTATCATCTGTGGTATTTCCCTGCACTAATTTTAGGGGTATGGGTAACATATTTTATAATAAAACATTGTAATAAAAAAGTTGCAATAACTAGTATATTACTATTATACATAATAGGATGTTTTGGAGATAGTTATTTTGGACTAAGTGAAAAAAATATAATCATATCAAAAATATATAATTGTATTTTTGCAGTTGCAGACTATACAAGAAATGGTTTGTTTTATGCACCAATATTTTTGGGGCTAGGATATTTATTTAGTAAAAGAACATGGAAAACAAGTAATAAGAATAATTTGCTTTTTACAATAACATCATTAGTATTATTAATAATAGAAGGGTTAATATTACATACATATAATTTACAAAAGCATGATAGTATGTATTTTATGCTAATACCATTAATGTTTAGTATATTTAACTTTATATTATTACAAGAAAACAAAGAGAACAATAAAAAGCTAAGAAACATTGCTACAATAATTTATATTATCCATCCAATGTTTATTATACTAATAAGAGGTGCTGCAAAAGTAGTACATTTAGAAAATATAATGATAGACAATAGTTTAATCAATTATATTTTAGTTGTAATTTCATCTGTAGTATTTAGTATTATATTTGAAACAGCAAAAGTATGGTATAATAAAAAAGTTCTTAACTAGATTTGTATAGAAAGGGATATAACACAATATGGAACAAATATATATGAAGGCTAGGGCAAAAGTCAATTTAAATCTAATGGTGATAGATAAGAGAAAAGATAATTATCATAACATAAAATCAATATTTCAAAAAGTCAATTTATATGATGAACTACTAGTAACAAAAAATAAAGGTTTTAGTGGATTAAAATTCGAAACTAATATAGAAGAATTAAATAGTGAAGATAACATTATTTGCAAGGCATATAAAAAAATGAAAGATAAATATAAACAAATAACAGGAGTAACAGTTAAATTAAACAAGAAAATCCCAATGCAAGCAGGGATGGCAGGAGGCAGTACAGATTGTGCAAGTTTTATTTTATGTATGGACAGGCTGTTTAATTTAAAATTAACAAAAAGCGAGATAGAGGATTTAGGAAAAAGCTTAGGGGCAGATGTAGTACCATGCTTATATAATAATGCACTGTTAGTAGAAGGGATAGGAGACAAAACAACTCCAATAAACACCAAATTTAAATATTATTTTATAATTATAAAGCCAGAAATAAATTGTAGCACAAAAGAAATGTATAAGAAAATAGATGCAGAATATAAAATTAAACAAATTGATAAAACAGAAGATATAATAAAAGCCTTAGAAAATGAGAATATAGGATTATTAAAAAACAGCTTATATAATGTATTTGAAGATGTTATAGAAAGTAAAGAACTAATAAATAACATAAAAAGAGAACTTATAAATAATGGTGCAATAGCTAGCTTAATGACTGGTTCAGGCTCATGTATATATGGAATATTCCAAGATAAACAAATGGCTAAAACAGTATATAAAATAATGAAAAACAGATATAGAACATATATATGTACATCTTATAATTCAAAAAGGAGGTAATATATTAAATGTTTGAAAAGATTTTCGGAAAGAAAAAATCCATACAAAGGAGTTTAATAGTTGAATTTATTATTACAATAATATTAGTTACCTTTTTATCTATAATAGGATTTTACATTTTTATTCATCAAGAAATAGTACAGATAATACAAATAAATGTTGAAAATTATGATGAACTAAAAGAACTACTAACTATTATTAGAAGAGGAGTGCTTATTATGCTTATAAATGCGATAGTAGTTAGTGCAGTAATTATTAAGATATCAAGTAAAAAAATGTTGGAGCCACTAGAAAAAATGATAAAAGCAACTAAACAAGTAGCAGCAGGAGACTTTGAAATTAGGCTTGAAACAAAAAGGAAAGATGAGATAAAAGAACTTGTTACAAATTTCAATCATATGACTGAAGAACTAGGTCAAACAGAACTTTTACAAAAAGACTTTATAAATAATGTATCACATGAAATAAAAACTCCTATAAATTCAATACAGGGTTTTACTAAATTATTAGATGATGACAGCCTAAAGGAAGAGGAGCGAAAAGAATATATTGAAATAATATTAGAAGAATTAGATAGATTATTAAATTTATCTAGTAATATCTTAAAATTAGCAAAATTACAAAACCAAAACAGAATAACTAAAATTGAACAAGTAAATATAGCAGAGCAATTAAGAAAAACAATAGCACTATTAGAGCCAAAGTGGAAAGGGAAGAACTTGGAGTTTGAAGTCGATTTAGAAGACAGCTATTTTTATGGGGATGAAGATTTACTATTTCAAGTATGGACAAATCTAATAGATAATAGTATTAAATTTTCAAAACAAAATGGAAAGATTGAAGTAACAACAAAACAAGATAATAGCAAGATAATTGTAAAGATACAAGATAATGGTATTGGAATAGAAAAACAGGAACTGGACAAGATATTTAAAAGATTTTATCAAATAGATAAATCTCATTCTGGTGATGGAAGTGGGCTACGGATTATCAATTGTTAAAAGAATTATAGAATTATCTAATGGAACAATTGAAGCAACCTCAGAGGCAGGGAAGGGTACAACAGTTACTATAGAATTGCCACTAAAAGAAAAACAAAATAAAATTTTAATAAAATAGTACAAAATTCATGATAAATTCATAAAATTATGATATACAATGTAAAAAGGAGGAATATAATGGAATATTTTGAAAATATATTAAAGAAAACAGGATGGAGTTCATTAATAACATCAATTATATTTGCTATACTAGGAATTGTTTTAATTACACAGCCAGAAGCAACAGTAAAGTTTATATCCTATATTATAGGAGGAACATTTATATTAACAGGAGCATACAAAATTCTAAGTTATATTTATAACAAAGGGAAATATGATTTTTATGATTATGATATGCCATTTGGAATAATTGCAATAATATTAGGTATTGTAACAATTGTATATAGTAGTCAAATATTAGCAATGTTTAGAATTATAATAGGACTATGGATAACATATAGTGCCATTATAAGGATAAATTTAGCATTAAAGCTAAAAAACATTAATTCAAATGTTTGGGTGCACAGTCTGGCTATTGCCTTAATAATGCTAGTGTGTGGAATCTATATTTTATTTAATACAGCTGCAATAATTGTAACAATAGGAGTTGCTATTTTGGCATATTCAATTTTAGATATAATAGAAAGTATCATATTTTTAAATAATGTTAATAAAATATAAATAAGGATGAGAGTAATAATGAAAAAGATTGGAGAAATATGTAATTTATCAGATTTAAAAGTTGGTCAAAAAGCAAAAGTAATAAAGATAAATGAAGATAACAGAGTAGTTAGAAGACATTTGCTAGATATGGGAATAACAAGAGGTGTAGAAATTATGATTAAGAAAATTGCACCAATGGGAGACCCAATAGACATTAGTTTAAGAGGTTATGAGTTATGTATAAGTAAAAGAGATTTACAAATGATAGAAGTAGAGGTCATAAGGTAAAATAATTCATTATTGGACTCATTGTAATCAGGAAGGAATGTGATAAAAATGAAAATAGCATTAGTAGGAAATCAAAATAGTGGTAAAACAACATTATTTAACACTCTTACAGGGATGAATGCTAAGATAGGCAACTGGCCTGGCGTTACAATTGAAAAGAAAACAGGAATTATAAAAGGAACAGATTTTGAATTAACAGATTTACCAGGGATATATTCATTAAGTCCATATAGTGTAGAAGAAGACTTGTCGAGAAAGTTTGTTTTTGATGAAAATCCAAATATAATAATAAATATTATAGATAGTACATCTTTAGAAAGAAGTTTATATTTAACAACACAATTGCTGGAGCTTGATTGCAAAGTAATTGTGGCATTAAATATGGTGGACATACTAGAAAAGAAAGGACTAATTATAGATGAAAATAAATTGGGACAAGTATTAGGTACAAAAGTATTAAAAATATCAGCACTGAAGGGAACTGGGATAGAAGAACTTATACAGGAAATTAAGAAGCCGATAGATGTAGAACAAACATATATTTATGATACAAATATGGAAGAAGCAATTAAGAAAGTTGAAAGTAGCATAAACACAAGTTCATTACATAAAAGGTTTTTGGCAGTTAAATTGTTAGAAAATGATGAGAGATTTGAGAATATAAGTAATGAAAAGATAAAAAATATTGCAAAAGAGTTATCACAAAATTATGATACAGATTTAGAAGAAATTATTGCAACAGAAAGATACCAATTTATAGAACAAGTAAAAAAACAATCAGTTATAAAAAAAGAAACAGAAGAATCAATATCAGACAAGCTTGATAAAATATTTTTAAATAAATTTCTTGCATTGCCAATATTTATTTTAATAATGTTTTTAATATACTTTTTATCTGTAGGAGTAGTAGGAAATCTGACTGTAGATTGGATAACAGGCTTGGTTGATATAGCTAGGGAAAATATAGGAAGTGCTTTATCCAAAATAGGAGCTTCAGAATGGGTCAATAGCTTGATTGTAGATGGAATAATTGCAGGAGTTGGAGCAGTACTAGGTTTTATACCTCAACTTATTATATTGTTTGTGTGTATAGCTATTTTAGAGACAACAGGATATATGTCAAGAATTGCTTTATTGCTAGACAAGCTATTTAGAAAAATAGGATTGAGTGGAAAAAGCTTAATACCATTCATAGTGGGAGCAGGATGTAGTGTGCCAGGAATAATGGGAACAAGGATAATAGAGAACCAAGCTGAAAGAGAAATGACAACTATATTAACTCCATTTATACCATGTAGTGCAAAATTGCCAATAATAGCATTGTTTTCAGGTTACTTTTTTGGAAAAAAATCTGGATTTGTATCAGCTTCATTATACTTTTTAGCAGTAGCAATAATTATAATAAGTGCAATAATTATGAAGAAATTTGTATTCAAAAAAACAAACAATGTGTTTATATCAGAACTTCCAGAGTACAAATTGCCAAATATGAAGTATATTGCAAAAGATGTATTAGATAAAGTAATTGCATTTATAAAAAGAGCAGGTAGTGTAATACTTGTATGCTCAATAGTGATATGGTTTTTATTATCATTTTCATTCAAACTAGAATATGGAGTAGATGTAGAAAAAAGCATATTAGCTTCAATAGGTAAATCAATATCATGGGCATTTTACCCAATGCTTGGAGAGAATAGTTGGGGAGCAGCAGTTTCTGCTATACAGGGACTAGTAGCAAAAGAACAGGTAATCTCTTCAATGTCAGTAATATCTGGTCTAGCAGAAGAAGCAGAAACAGCGAATTCTATGTTCCAAAAAGGAATATTTAATTTCTTTACAGCATCTTCAGCATATGCATTTATGATATTTAATTTATTTAGTGCACCATGTTTTGGAGCAATAGGGGCAATGAAAAGAGAACTTGGAAGTAATAGAAAAGTATTAAAGGCATTAGCATATCAGACTATATTTGCATGGAGTTTAGCAACAATTGCATATCAAATAGGTAGTAGGCTAGAAAATGGTACACTTAATATGGCTAATATTCTTATAATATCAGGGATAGCAATAATTGTTATAAAAGTATTGAGTGGTATGAAGAAAGAAACAAAAAATGGATGTAGAAATTGTCCATATAGTAATTCTTGCAAAGAGCATGATAATAAATAAAGCATTGGAGGAAGTATCAAATGGTACCAAGATTTTTACAAGAAATGTTAATAGAACAATATGGAGAGAAAATAACAAATAAAATAATAGATGGATATTCAAAACAACAATATGTTACATTAAGGGTAAATACAATAAAATCAGATATAAATAAAATCAAACAAAGACTAGTACAAGAAAATATAGAATTTGAGGAAGTTGATTGGAGCAAAAATGCTTTAATTATAAAAAATGTAACAGAAGCGGAAATAAGAAAATTAGATATATATATAAATGGTGAGATTTACTTGCAAAGTTTATCATCAATGTTGCCACCAATTATATTAGAACCAAAGGAAAGGGAAAACATATTAGACATGGCAGCTGCACCTGGAGGTAAAACAACACAAATAGCAGCGATGACTGGAAATAAGGCGTTTTTGACAGCTTGTGAAAAAAACAAAATACGTGCAGAAAGATTAAAATATAATTTAGATAAGCAAGGTGTAACTTGTGTAAATGTTATGCTTGAAGATGCAAGAAAATTAAGTGATTATTTTTCATTTGATAAAATCTTATTAGATGCTCCATGCAGTGGAAGTGGCACGAGTAATGTAATAAAAGATAATTTTACAAAGCAGTTAATAAATAACTGTATAAAAGTTCAAGAATGCTTGTTAAATAAATCACTTAAATTATTAAAACATGGACAAGAGATGGTTTACTCAACTTGTTCAATACTTAGACAAGAAAATGAAGATATTTTAAATATGGTTTTAGAAAGAGCAAATGCAGAGATTGTGCCAATTGAGGTCTCAAAAGAAATACCATTACTTCCAGTAAATATAAATGGTACAATCTGTGTATGCCCAACAGAACTATATGAAGGCTTTTTTGTAGCTAAGATAAGGAAAAAATAGAAAAGGAAGAGAATAAAATGTTAACACAATTTTCAAGAACAGAGATGTTGATAGGAAAAGAAGCTGTTGAAAAATTGAAAAAATCAAAAGTTGCTATATTTGGAATAGGTGGTGTAGGCTCATATGTTGTAGAAGGTTTAGCAAGGGCTGGCATTGGTAATTTTGTTTTGGTAGATAAGGATGATGTTGATATTACAAATATTAATAGGCAAATTATTGCAACACACAAAACAATAAATATGCCTAAGGTGGATATTGCACAAAAAAGAATTTTAGATATAAATCCATCTGCAAATATAGTTGTTTATAAAGAGTTCTTTCTACCTGGAAACAATGAAATTATTGATGATTCAATAGATTACATAGTAGATGCAGTAGATACAACAACAGCTAAAATCGAATTAGTGGTACAAGCTAATAAATTGAATATACCGATTATTTCATGTATGGGTACAGGAAATAAACTAAATCCAACAGATTTTGAGGTGACAGATATTTATAAGACTAGTGTATGTCCACTAGCTAAAGTAATGAGAAAGGAATTAAAACAAAGAGAGATTAAATCTCTAAAGGTTGTTTATTCAAAAGAAGAACCTATTAAATTAGATAAAGAAATAGATGAGAAGATAGAAGATAAGAAGCAATCACCAGGAAGTATTTCTTTTGTACCATCTGTTGCAGGCCTTATAATAGCAAGTGAAGTCATAAAAGATATTTCTATAAAATAAGACTATTCATTATCACATAAAATCCTAAAATATCATATTATGTATTATAAAACAAAAAGAAGGAGGATTATAATGTTTTCAAGAAGATTTAAAAAATGCTATTGCATGAATAATGATAAAAGTATTGCAACTGCTAATGTTATTGAAGACAAGTGTGATAATGTGTGTCCAACAGTTTGTGAAGATTACAACATTAATAATTGTGAATGTGGATTTGATGAATATAATGAAATGGGAGTTTTCCCAACAAACCCTATGTTAGCTCAAAGCTATGTTCCAATGCAATTTATGGATAAAACATTTAAACCTTGTGTAGGACTAAAAATGGGAACAATATTTCCTGAATTGGTTAGCCCTTATATGCCTTGCCAATCTATGAGAGTAAACGAGTATTTAGAGGCAACTAATAAAATTGGGGAGGGGTGTAATCATGTTAGATGAAGAAAATAGAAATTGTGGCTGTATGGACAACATGAGTGACAATGTAAGTAGTAGTTTTATTAAAGTTACTTCTTTTACAAATACTAATATTACTAGTTGCGATGCAGACCAACTTAATGCTACTAGAGAAGAGATGATGGAAAGAATTAAATGCCTAAATTTTGCTATTATTGAGTTAGGATTATATCTTGATACTCATCCAGATGATGAAAAAGCTCTATGCCTACACAGAAAGTATTGTAAAGAATATAGAGATTTAACTGATAAATATCAAAAAGTTTATGGACCTTTGACAATTAAATTTCCATGTAATAAATGGAGATGGCTTGAAGAACCATGGCCTTGGGAAAGGGGGAATTTTTAAATGTGGACTTATAATAAAATGTTAGAATACCCAGTTAATATTAAATGCACAGACCCTCGTCTTGCAAAAGTGATAATCAGCCAATATGGTGGACCAGATGGTGAATTAGCCGCTTCTTTGAGATATTTATCTCAAAGATTTGGAATGCCAGACCAAAATGCTAAAGCTATATTAAATGATATTGGTACAGAAGAATTGGTTCCATAATGTTGTCAATAGCTAAAGTCATTAATTACAATCTTAGCTATTGACTGTAAAATAAATCATTTTAATGGTAGATTAAGTTATATTTTTTTGCCTTCACATACTAGCCATTCACCGCTTTCCCAGTCGCCATAAGTTGATATCAATTTGTATTCCTACAATATTAATATACTTATCATAAACAAAATTTTTAGGCGAAAGTTCACCAAGTGTACTAAATTTTATAAAATTATAATAATGCAATTGACAAAAGAACGAATGTTTGACAATATATGGCAAATAAGAAATGAGGTCGATATTATATGAATAATAAATTAATCGGAAATGAAAATAATATTGTATTTTATACTGATGATGAAGATAATATTAAAGTTGAAGTCATGTTACAAGATGAAAATGTTTGGCTCGATATAGAATCTCTAGCAAAATTATTTAAAATAAACAGAACTGGAATTACAAGACATATAAATAATATTTATAAAGATGAAGAATTAGAAGAAAATAGCACATGTGCAAAAATTGCACATATGGGTAACAATGGAAAACAACAGTATTTTACAAGTTATTATAATTTAGATATGATAATTTCCATTGGATTTAGAGTAAATTCAAAACCTGCTATAAAATTTAGAACATGGGCAAATAAATTAATAAAAGAATATA
>JAAVXM010000047.1 GCA_022790575.1 Clostridia bacterium
ATTCACATCTTTTGACTTTATCACTCTTAAAGTTTTACTTTCATTTTTCAATAATTTCAATTGACTTTTATCTAATGCTATTCCCTTTATTTCTACTACTCTTCCATCTTCTGTTATTACATACATATAATCTTTTTCTGTCACTATCCATGGTAATCCTTCATTATCTCCACTTTTATCAATATTCTCTGCTGGGATTTTCGCATTAGTTTTTAATTCACTATCTAATTTGCTTAAATCTATTCTTATTTCTTCATTTATTCTTGAAACTGTTACTGCTAACTTTACTTTTTCCTCAAATTCTGCTTTAGCTGAGTTGTTTTTTGCATTTTGCGCTTGACTTATTATTCCATTTTCTCCTGTTAGCATAGCTATGCTTGTCCCTGCCAAAATCAATAATATTATAATCGTTACGACCAATGCTATTAGTGTTATTCCCCTTTTTTCTGACACTTTTTCTTCCATTATTTTCACTTTCTCAACACTATACATTTGTACCACTCAATCCTTTCATTCTTCTTATGTTTCTCTTTTTTGTTCTTTTTATACTTCAATTTTCTTTATTTTTCATTAAATCTATTCTGCATGTAGATATTAAATATTCTCTTTTTGCATTATAATACATCTATTTTCTTTTTTCAACAATTTTCTCTCAATTTGCATAACTTTTCATTATTATTAGCATTGCAGAAATAACAGAGAATATGTTATAATAATGCAAAATGGAGGTTATTATGAGTTCAAATATAAAAACAATTGCAAAAAACCCTGTCGCATATCACAATTTTAATATTGAAGATAAATATGAAGCTGGAATTGTGCTTTCAGGTACAGAAATAAAATCAATAAGAGCAGGAAAAGTTAACTTAAAAGATAGCTATGCCAATTTTCAAAATGGAGAATTATATATACATGCTTTGCATATCAGCCCATATGAACATGGAAATATTTTTAATAAAGACCCTTTACGTAATAGAAAATTACTTTTGAATAAAAGAGAACTAAATAAACTCTTTGGTAAAATCAAACAAGATGGATATAGTCTTGTCCCTATTTCTTTGTATTTTAAAGGTTCATTTGTTAAAGTAGAACTTGGACTTGGTAAAGGAAAAAAATTATATGATAAAAGGCAAGATATTGCCAAAAAAGATGCGGAAATTAGAATGAGAAAAGCCCTAAGAGCTAATGAAAAAGGTCTATAATCTTGAGGCTGACCACTATTATTTAGTAATTGCTTCAAAATTATAAAATAGCAAAAAATTAAGTCTCACTTTATCTTGTGAGGCTTAATTTTTATTTATATTTGCTACAATTTAAGCTTTATTTGCTGACCCAAATACATCTTTCATTTTATGTGATACTGTCTCTTTTACTAATTCTCTTGCAGGTATTAAATACTTTCTTGGGTCAAAAACATTTGGTTCTTCTGAAAAAACTTTTCTAATACCAGCTGTCATTGCTAGTCTTAAATCTGTATCTACATTTATTTTTGAAACTCCAGACATACTTGCTTCATGTAATATTTCATCTGGAACTCCTTTAGCACCTGGGATATCTCCACCATATTTATTACACATTTCTACTAACTCTGGTATAACTGTTGACGCACCATGCAATACTATTGGTGTATTTGGAATTTTGTCTTTTATTTGTTTTAAAATATCAAATCTTAATTTTGCTTCTCCTTTAAATTTGTATGCACCATGACTTGTTCCTATTGCTATTGCTAAAGAATCTACACCTGTTCTTCTAACAAATTCTTCTGCTTGGTCTGGGTCTGTATACATTGCATCTGCTTCTGAAACATTAACATCATCTTCTATCCCTGCTAGTTTTCCTAGTTCAGCTTCAACTACTACACCTTTACTATGTGCATAATCTACAACTTCTTTTGTTAATCTAATATTTTCTTCAAAATCATATTTTGAACCATCAAACATTATAGATGTAAAACCACTATCAACACACATTTTACATGTTTCAAAATCTGGTCCATGGTCTAAATGTATAGCAATTGGAATATTAGGATGTTCCTCAACTGCTGCTTCTATCATTTTCATTAAATAATTTATTTTTGCATATTTTATTGCACTTGATGATGCTTGTAATATTACTGGTGAGTTTTGTTCTGCTGCTGCCTCTACTATTCCTTGTATCAACTCCATATTATTAACATTAAATGCACCTATTGCAAATCCTTCTTTCATTGATTTTTCAAACATTTCTTTAGTTGTTACTAATGCCATATATATCACTCCTATCACATAAATGAATACTTACTTCTTGATATTTTCATTTATATTAAATTTACTAGTTTATTCTAATTCTATTTTTTTATTTTGTCAACATCCTATTTTATCAGAAAATATTATATATCAACTTTTGGTAATTTATTGTTAGTCACACTCATAACTTCCACACATTGACTCATCTTTATTTTTAGAACCATTTCCCAGTACTGGCTTAACATGTATAGACTTTAGTGTACACATTTTACTTTCATCATCTTGATATATACAGCTTTCAACTGTACAATTTATTTTTTGATTTTTCTCCATAATAATAAATTCCTCCTTAAAAAATCTTTACTAATATTATCGCCTAAAATTTTTATTTTATTCTAAAGTATATTTTTTTATATTTTTAGAATACTAAATAAGAGTTAAAGGAGATTATTATGGTTGCAAAAATAATGTTATATAGCCAAAAACATGGTGAAATTAATAAATTTTTAGGTAAATTTTATACCTCTAATTTAGGATTAGAAGAGCAAACTTCTTGGCAAAAAGATTTTTCTAATCCAATTGATATATCTGAACTCATTGCTGCTTTTATTGACAATGATTATTTTGATAATATTACAATGTGGGTTTCTTTAGATGAAGATGTTTTTATAAGAATAAGTCATAAAAACGCTGAAAATATAATTAAATATTTATTTGAAAGATATCCATATTAAACTATTTTTCTATTATTATTGTAACAGGTCCATCATTTAATAATTCTACTTTCATGTCTGCTCCAAATATTCCTTTTTGTACCTCAATTCCATTATTCTCACATTGCTCACAGAAATATTCATATAATGGAATTGCTTCTTCTGGTCTTGCTGCCTCAATAAAACTTGGTCTATTACCATCACTACAATCTCCATATAATGTAAATTGAGATACAATTAGTAATTTTCCATTTACGTCTTTTAATGATAAATTCATTTTATCATTTTCATCTTCAAATACTCTTAAATTGCAAAGCTTTCTTACTAAATAATCTGCTCGCTCTTTTGTATCTGATTGTTTTATTCCCACTAATACTAAATATCCTTTTTCTATCTCTCCTACAATTTTATTATCAACTTTTACGCTTGCATGTGTTACTCTTTGTACTACTATTTTCATTCATTTTCTCCTGTTACTTTTTCTTCAACTATTTCTTTTTCTGTTTCATTTTCTGGCACAACTTCTGCATTTTCTAAATCTACAATAATTTCTTCTGCATCTTTAGCTTCCATCTTAGGTTGTTCTTTTCCACACTTTGGGCAGAATATACTATCTAAATCTATTTCTGTATGACATGCTGGACATTGTTTTCTTTGCTTTAATTCTAAAATTGAATTTAAACATGTTTCTATTTCTGATGATAAAACATCTATTTTTGTGCATTGTTCTTCTAATTCTGTTTTTATGTCTATATTTTCTTCTCTAACATGTTTTTGGTAAACTTTTTCTCCTATCTCAATATATAATTGTTTTATATCAGACTTATTTTCATTAATTTTCATTTTTAGTTTTGCTTCTTTGGCAAGCCTACTTGTTTTTTCAGCTGTTGCATCATAAGTTTCACTTACTTTTTTACCTATCTTATTCAAAAATTCCATTTTTATCACATTCCTTTCTTGTCTATCTTATTATTAACCAATTGTTAATATTTTAGTCTTCATCTTTTTTCTTTCTATTCATTAATACATCTACCGCTTCTTCTGGCTTTAACCCCTTATATAAAATCCCATATACTGCATCTACAATTGGCATTTCTATATTATGTATCCTTCCCAATTCATGTGCAACTTCTATATTGTCTATACTTTCTATTACCATTCCAACTTCTTTTCTTGTTTCTTCAAGTGATTTACCTTTTCCTATTAAAATCCCTGCTCTTCTATTTCGGCTATGGTCACTTAGACATGTTACTATTAAATCTCCAAGTCCACTTAATCCATATATTGTTTCTTTCTGTCCTCCTAATTCAATACCAAGTCTTGATATTTCTGATAATCCTCTTGTTACTAATGCTGCAAAAGTATTATCTCCTAGTCCTAATCCAACTGATACTCCTACACAAAATGCAATTATATTTTTTAATGCGCCTCCTAGTTCGACTCCTTTTACGTCTCTTGAAGTATAAATTCTCATTTTGTCACACATAAATGTATCTTGAACAAGTTTTAATAATTCATCATGTTTAGATGCAACTACTAATAATGTCGGAATTGCTATCGAAACTTCTTCTGCATGGCTTGGCCCAGATAATACTGCTATTTTTGTATTTGGCATTTCTTCTTGTATTACCTCATCTAATGTATATAATGTCTCTTTTTCAAATCCTTTTGAACATATTACTATGGGTTGATTATCTACATATTTTTTATATTGTTTTACTGTCTCTCTTGTTACTTTTGATGGTGTAACATGTATTATAAAATCTGATTCCTTAATTGCTTCTTCAAATGAAGTTGTTGCAACTATCCCTTCTGGTAATTCAACATTTGGCAAGAATTTGCATTTCCTTTCATTGTTTATCATATCTTTTTCTTCTTCCAAATATGACCACATTTGTATTTTATTACCTAACTTTGCTAAATGGATTGCTAGTGCTATTCCCCAGCTTCCACTTCCTAATATTGATATTACCTTCATTTGTATTGCCTCCTATTTCACTTTTTAAAGCTTATTTTATTTTCATTTCCATTTAAGATTCTTTGTATATTACTTCTGTGATTAAATGCTACAATTACAGCTAAAATTATGCTATATACAAAATAACTACTTCCTTCTGCAATTGTATAATTTGTTTGCATAAATAAAACTAAAACTGGGAATAGTATTGCTGCTCCTACAGAACCCATTGATACCATCCTTGTTAGTGCCATTAGTACTAATGCAAATACTAAACATATTAACCCAATTTTCCAGTTTGTCATCATTACTACTCCTAATGCTGTTGCTACTCCTTTTCCACCTTTAAATCCAAAAAATACTGGAAATGTGTGGCCTATAATAACAACTATCCCTGCTATTTGTACTAATAATGCTTTATCTGAATTTTTTGCTATTGCTCCTACTAATATCGCAAATAATATTGCTACAATTCCTTTTGCTGCATCTCCTAGTAATGTTAAAAGTGCTGCACTTTTTCCTACAGAACGTAATACATTTGTTGCTCCTGCATTTCCACTTCCCTTTTCTCTTACATCAAATCCTGCTATTCTTTTGCTAATTAATACTGAAAAACTTATACTTCCTAATAAATACGCTACTACTGCTACTATTATATATGTTGCCATATCAATCATTCCTTTCTTTCATTTAATATTAGCTCTAAAATCGATTATTTCTCGATTTTTTCTCTTACTATTATTCTTACAGGTGTTCCTTCTAATCCGAATTCTTTTCTAATTTGATTTACTAAATATCTTTCATAAGAAAAATGAAATAATTCTTTATTATTTACAAATATTACAAATGTTGGTGGCTTAGTACTTGCTTGTGTTCCATATAGTATTTTAAGTCTTCTTCCTTTATCTGATGGTGGTTGAACTAATGCTATTGCTTCATTTATTACTTGATTTAATACTGATGTTGATATCCTTTTTGCATTTTGTTCTGCTACATTATTTATCATTGTAAATAATTTTTCTACTCTTTGTCCTGTTTTTGCTGAAATGAATATTACTGGCGCATAAGACAAATATGATAACTTGTTATATATTTCTTTTTGATATTTTTCTAATGTTCCTGTTTCTTTTTCATACTCATCCCATTTATTTATAACTATAATTATTCCTTTTCCTGCTTCATGTGCTTCACCAGCAATTTTTGCATCTTGTTCTGTTATTCCTTCTGTTGCATCTATCATCATTAAACACACATCTGCTCTTTCTATTGCAAATAATGTTCTCATTATACTAAATTTTTCTATAGATTCAGTTACTTTACTTTTTCTTCTAATCCCTGCTGTATCTATAAATACATATTTCCCATATTTATTTTCATATTCTGTGTCTATTGCATCTCTTGTTGTACCTGCTATTGAACTTACTATTGCTCTATTTTCTCCTAATATCTTATTTATCAATGATGATTTTCCTACATTTGGCTTTCCTATTACTGCAACTTTTATTCTTTCATCTTCATCATTATACAAATTGTCTTTTGGAAAATTGTCATAAATTGCATCAAGTACATCTCCTATTCCTAATGCATTTGCAGCTGATACTGGATATGGTTCCCCTAATCCTAAATTGTAAAATTCAAATATCCCATCTTTGTCTTTGCTCATATTGTCTGCTTTGTTACATACTAAAACAATAGGCTTTTTTGATTTTTTTAACATTAATGCTATTTCTTCATCAGCTGCAGTTACTCCTTGTCTTACATCTGTCAAAAAAAGTATTACATCTGCTATGTCTATCGCTATTTTAGCTTGTTCTCTCATTTGCGAAACAATTATATTTTCTGATTCTGGTTCTATTCCAGCTGTATCAACTACAGTGAAATTTACCCCTCTCCAATTTGTTTCTGCATATACTCTGTCTCTTGTTACTCCTGGCGTATCTTCTACTATTGATATTCTACTACCTACTATATAATTAAAAAAAGTTGATTTTCCTACATTTGGTTTTCCTACAATTGCTACTGTTGGTTTAGACATTTTCTCACTACCTTTCATTCACTATTAGTGCTTCTTTTTTTGACATCTGTTTTTTATATTTTTGTTATTCCTCCAATTACCTTTTTCTCACATGTTTCATTTACAAATGTTTGTGCTCCTCCTGATAATACTACAACATCTCCTTTTTCTAGTATTCCCTTTTCTTTTAATTGTTCTATTCCTTTTTCAATTGTAATATCTGGTGTTTCTTCTCCTTCTACTAAAAATGGCATAACATTACATGCAATTGATAATTGATTAAATGTTTTTCTATTATCTGTTACTGCTATTATTGGACATCCTGCTCCAAGTCCTGCTAATTTTTTTACAGAATTTCCTGTGTGTGTATATGTTGTTATTGCTGCTGCATCTATGTGCTCTGCCATAGAACATGTTGTATATGCAATATTCTTTTCCATATCATTTGATTTTTCCTTATATGCCCCATTTCTTAAGAACTTCTTCCAGTAATCTATAGAGTCTTCTATTGTATTTGATATTTTAACCATTGTTTCAACACATTCTACTGGATATTTACCCATTGCACATTCTCCTGATAGCATTATACAACTTGTTCTATCATATACTGCATTTGCAACATCACTTACTTCTGCTCTTGTTGGACGTGGATTTAATGTCATTGATTCTAACATTTGTGTTGCTGTTATAACTGGTTTTCCTGCTGCATTACATTTTTTTATGAATTGTTTTTGAACTACTGGTACTTGTTCCATTGGAATTTCTACACCTAAGTCTCCACGTGCTACCATTATTCCGTCTGATACTTCTAAAATCTCATCAAAGTTTTCTATTCCTTCTTGGCTTTCTATTTTTGATATTATTTGCACATCTTCTCCACCATTTGCATTTAATAAGTTTCTTATTTCTTGAACATCTGATGCTCTTCTTACAAATGATGCTGCTATAAAGTCAAATCCACCTTCTACTCCTTTTGTTATGTCTTCTATATCTTTTGGTGATAATGCTGGCAAGTTTAATTTTAATCCTGGCACATTTACTGTTTTTCTACTTCCTAATTTCCCTGCATTTAATGCTTTACATATAATGTCTTTTTCTCTTATTTCTGTTACTTCAAATGCAATTGCACCATCATCAACTAATATTTTTGCTCCTGGTACAACATCTTTGTATAAATCTTTATACCCTATTGAAACTTTTGTATTGTTTCCTTCAATTTCATCATGTACAAATGTGAATTCTTGATTTTCCTCTATTTGTACTTTATTGTTTACATCTTCTAATACTCCTGTTCTTATTTCTGGTCCTTTAGTGTCTAACATTAGTCCAACTGGTTTATTTGTTTTTTCTCTCGCTCTTTTTATTCTTTCTATTTTTTCTCTATTATCTTCATATCCTCCATGAGAAAAATTTATTCTGGCTACACTTAAGCCTGCATTCATTAATTTTATTAGCATTTCTTCGCTTTCACTAGCTGGTCCTATTGTCCCTACTATTTTAGTTTTTCTTAACATTTTCATATTTATCTTTTTTCCTCCTTAATTGTATATACTTATTATACCTATTTTATTTTTTATAATACATTATTAACCACAAAAAACGCCCTTGTTCTGGCGTTTATTTGTCTATTTTTTCTCTTCTTTTTTTGCAATAACTTCTTTCCCATCATAATATCCACAATTTGAGCATACCCTGTGTTGCATAACTGGTTCATGGCAATGTGGGCAAGTAGCTAAATTTGCTTTTTCAATTTTCCATGTTGACCTTTTTAAATGTGTTCTAGCTTTTGACCATCTTCTTTTTGGTTGTGCCATCTTAATCCCTCCTTGTTCAAGATATATATTCATATCTATTCATAATTTTTTCCATTTTTTTACCACTATAAAATTATACAGGGATTTTCTCATTTTGTCAATGTTTTTTGGATAATTTATCTATTTTCCTCTATAAAAATGCTATATGTTTATTTCTTTTATTGTTTCATTGCCATATATGTCTATAAAATTTGTTTTATAGTTTTGACTATCTGTAAATGTTTTTGTATATGTATATCCATCATTTGATAATTTCCATGTTGGTTTTGTATTTGCAAACTTAATATTTGATGTCGCTATTGCTGTTATTGTTCCATCAGCATTTGTTTCATATTTTATTTCTACTTTATTAAAATTACTAATTTTTATATCCATTACATCTTTATTTCCATACACATCTATAAAATCTGTTTTATAATCTTGATTACTTGTGAATGTTTTTGTATATGTATATCCATTATTTGATAGTTTCCATGTTGGCTTTGTATTTGCAAATTTAACTCCTGATGTTGCTATTGCTGTTACTGTTCCATTAGCATTTATTTCATACTCTATTTTTGTTTTGTTAAATTCATCAATTTTTATGCTTTCTTCAACTCTGTTACCATATATATCTGTAAAATCTGTTTTATAATCTTGATTACTTGTAAATGTTTTTGTATATGTATATCCATTATTTGATAGTTTCCATGTTGGTTTTGTTTCTACAAATTTATTATTAGATATCGCCATTGCTGTTACTGACCCATCTGCATTTTTCTTATATTGAATTTCTAGTTTTAAATCTCTATTTAGTCCATCAATTTTTATATTTTTTATGACTTCATTTCCATATATATCTATAAAATTTGTTTCATAATCTTGATTAATTATAAATGTTTTTGTATATGTGAACATATCATCTGATAATTGCCATGTTGGCTTTGTTTTTGCAAATTCGATATTTGATGTTACTTTTGCTGTTATTGTTCCATCTACATTCTCTATATACTCTATTTCTGGTTTAAAAATTACTTTATCTATCTTTGCATTTAATGTTAATGGTTGTTGATTTCCAAAAACATCACTAAAAATTGTTGTGTAACCACTTGTAGTTTGTGTAAAAGTATATTTATATGTTTGTCTATCTTCACTTAATTTCCATCTTTTATTTGTTTTTGTTTTTAATATTTCATCTGATGTAACTATTGCTGTTATTGTTCCATCATCATTTTCATTATATTTTAATTGTATTTTAGGTCCTTTTTTATCTATATACTTTTCTATATTAAAAGTATATGATTCCCAATATCCATTTGTAGTAGTAAATGTTGTTGTATATGGATTTGTTACATCATCAAGTACTTTTATATATGTTTTTCTATCTTTACTTAATTTCCATGTCTTATTTGATTTTTCATTAAATGGTATATTAGATGTTACTACTGCTACTAAATTGTTGTTATTATTTAATATAGTTTTTGCTTCTATAAAATTATTAGAATTTGCTATATTATCTTTTTTGGTTCTAGTTTCAGGTTGTTCTTCTTTTAGGTTATTTATATCATAATTCCATTTTCTGTCTTTTCCTCTACCTACTCTTGTAGAATATAATTCTTTATTTTCTGTATCTATTGAGAATACATCAAAACATAAATCATTTTCATCATAGGTTTCAGTATTTTTATTTTCTCTATCAAATGTTATTGAACTTGACCTTACTGTTATTATTAATATATCATTTTTTATTGTTGTTGTATCATTATGATGATGTCCTGTTATAAATGCAATAAATGTTCCTTTACCTTGTTTAGTATAATCTACTTGTATATTATCTATTGTTCTTTTTTCTCCTTGTTGGAAAGCATTTATTATATCATATAATTTTTGCTGGTCAGATGGTACTTCATCATGTGCTGCTTTATCTACAGTATGTGATATAAATAACACTTGCCATTCTTCTGGTTTATCTTTTTTTGATAGGTCTAATGCTTCATTTGCTATGAATTGTAATTGTTTATCTCCAAATATAAACTCGTAATTAGCTCCATTAAATGCATTTAATACACAAATTCTTATCTTTTTATCTTCTAAGTCTTTATAATAATAGTCTCCACCCAGGTCATCTTCATTAAATACTACTTCATTTCTTAAACCTTTTAGTACTGTTTCATAATATTGATTTCCTGAAATTGCAACATCTGCACTTTGTCTTGTATTACAATCGTGATTTCCTCTAGCAAATAATACTGGCGCATTTGATTTTCTTAAACTTTTTGTATAATAATCTAAATTATATAAAGCTTTTCCACTCAAAAAGTCTTCATATTTTCCTGTTGTCATATCTCCTGCACTAACTCCAAGTTTTACTAAATTATTGTCTGTTATTTTGTTAAATGCTTGTATATTCATTAAATTAGATGTTCCTTCTTGGTCTCCATGTATATCTGTTATAAAACTAAATGATAACATATTTTTATCTTTTAGCTGCTGTATTCTATTTTGTGTATTTATTATTTCATTTTTCACATATGTAGGAAGTGCCTCATCTTGTAATGTTGCTGTATTTGCTCCACTACTATCAAATTTATATCCATAATCTCTTGCAAATTGTTCTGCTTTTGTTCCTGGTTTACCATGTATTATTATATCTTTTGGGGAGTTCCAAAATGCTCCCTCTGAAATATATCCAACAGTTTCTGGTATTGTAACATCTGTTAAATTGGGACAACTAGCAAATGCATCATCATGTATCATTGTTATTCCACTTTTTATATTTACTACTTGTAAATTTGGCAGATTACTGTATTGATTGACCCATATTGTTTCATGATTGTTTGTTTCTACACTTATATCTAATTGTGTTACATTTGGGTCAACTGCATATGAACTTATAAACATATTGAAAATTAATAGTGTAAATATCACACTTATTTTACATAAAACTTTATTTTTTAATTTCATTTTCATTTCCCTTTCTCTCTATATTATAGACCATTTAGTATTTCAATATAGTATGATAACATAAAAGTCAAATTTTGAGTTATTTATTCTAAAAATGTCTAATATTCTTTAGATTCTAGTAATTTGCATATTATTTCTTTATTTTTCATTATTGTATCATATCCAATTTGATAACACTGTTCTAAATTAGTTATATTTAAAAGAGAAGTACCTTGAGTATCAATTTCAATTGCTATGTCTGCCAATTTTTGGGCATTTCTCACATCCTTTAGAGAAAATATATCTACTGTTCGTAATAAAATGTCTAATATATTTTCAGATGGAGTATATCTATCAATACTAAAACTTATTCCAATAGTTTTATCTGCTCCCATATCTTTCAAAACTTGTACTGGAAGGTTATCTTTTGTTCCTCCATCAATAAAATTGTATTTATCAAAATTACAAGTTGTAAAAATACCTGGAAATGACATACTTGCTCGTATTGCCTTTCCTATTGGAATATCATATATATAATCAATATCAGCTCTATTTAATTTACAATTTTTTGACATTGAAATACATTCTTTTGTTGTTATTGTATCTACTGTTGGTATTGCTAATGGCATTTTTACTTCATTTATATTTTTTATATTTTTCTTTTCAGCTACCAAATTCACTAAATTCTCAATCTTTTCTCCTGGTGTTAATCCACCTATCTTTACTTGTCTATTTATAAAATATGTTCCTATTGCTTTTGCTATTGTTCTTTTTTCTATTGTAGTTAATGTTTTATAATAATCATTTGCAGTCTTTTTCATTTCTTCTGTAGAAAATCCCATCGCATACATTGCTGCAAATATACTTCCTGAACTTGTTCCTGATATATAATCAATTTGTACATTTAGTTCTTGTAATGCTTTTATTGCTCCTATATGAGCTATTCCTTGCAGGCCTCCACCCGCTAGTGCTAATCCTACACTCATTTATGTACCATTCCTTTATAATTTTCTGTACAAGAATATTGCTATGCCTAGTCCAACAATACTTGCTATATTAATATTTATCGTTAATGCAAATGTTACATTAATAACATTTAAGTCTAATTTTAATGGTTCTTGTATTCCAAATTCTTGTCCATATGACAACCAATTTAACCATTCTACTTGTGACGCCATTTGTCCCAATAAGCCTCCTATTACAAGTCCTGAACATATAAATAATATTAATATCCATGCATTTTTTTCTTTTGCTGCCATCTTTTGTTCCTCCTAGTTTCTATAATTATTTTTCCTCTCTGTTCAATCAAAATTAAATTTTAGCAATAACAATTTTGCTTAAATTGTTATTCTGTTTGAACAACTCTATTCTCCTATTTGTACTAACCACTCTTCTATATTAGTTGTTTTTCCATTATATGTCATAAAATATGTATTTTCTCCATTTTCTGTATCAGTTCTTACATATGCAGAATCCAAAACATATCCATTAATAATATCTTCTCCATTTATTCTCATTAAGTTAAACATTTTATTTTTTTCAACAACTACTATATTATAACTTGGAATTGCCAATAATGGGTATGAACTACTAACTTTTGATGTTGTACATCCTACTCCTGTATATACAAAATCTGTTATTTGTTTACCCTTTATATCGAAAAATCCCCACATCTTATCATCCTTAATTGGAATTAACTGGTTCATGATTACATATTGATTTTCAATTCCATTTTGTAAAAATACATCCGTATTTAATCCTATTTGTTTATATTCTGGTGCTATTATTACTGTTCCTTTTGAATCAACTATTCCATACAAATCGTTTAATTTAACAAGATATAACTGATTTTGGCTATCTATCATCTTTATTTCATCATAAGCAACTCTTACTTTTATATTTGCATTTTTGTCAATTACTCCATATTTACCATTACTTTTTATTAAGAAATCTGATGTGCTAGAAAAATATGATATTTCATCATATTTAGGCTCTAATACATAATTCCCACTTGTTGCATCTATTACTCCATATATCTCATCTTGTTCAACAATTAACATATTTTCAAATATTGTCTTTTGTTCTGAGAATTCTGCCTCATATTCTTCAAGCTTTAACTTATTTGCATAAGTTGATACTAAATACCCCATTGTAAATATGTCTATATTATTTTTGTCCTTATCATAAAAAATTGCAACATTATATGCCTTTTCTATTCCCTCTTTTGTTGTATATAACTCTCCATTTTTTTCAAATACTTTTCTGTCTAGTTCAACATATTCATAGTCTGAGTCTCCTCTAGTTTTAACTAGAGTACTTGAATCTAGTGTGAACATCGCTGTCTCTGACTGGTTTGTTACATAACACTTGGTTTTGTCTTCAGACCTATATTTATAGTCTCCACTATAATCTTGATACCCAAAATATTGTGCAATTCTCCTTATTGGCACATATATATCTGTATTTCCCTCATTTTCTTCAATTATCAATAATTCCTCTAATTTACTAGCATTTGCACCATCTAAATTTATTCTAAGTACAGTACTTTGCAAGTATACTATTAAGTAGATTATTGTAACTGTTATAATCACTAAAAAGGCTATACTAATCCCTATAATTACAGGTATTTTTGACTTCTTTTTTTGTTCACTATACGCTTCTTCATATAATTTCATTAATTATCCTCCTATCTTTCGTAACCATATTTTTTATAAAATTCTTCTTTAAATGTCCCTAAATTATCATTTTCTATTTCGCTTCTAACTCTTTCCATCAATTTAGTCAAGAACCTTAAGTTGTGAATTGAAAGTAGTCTTACTCCTAAAATTTCATTTGCTTTTATTAAATGTCTTATATATGCTCTAGTGTAGTTTTTACATGTATAACAATCACATTCTGGGTCTAATGCTCCCCAGTCTCTTTCATATGTTGCATTTCTCACTACTATTTTACCATTCCATGTCATTGCTGTTCCATTTCTTGCAATTCTTGTTGGCAATACACAGTCACACATATCTATTCCAGCCATTGCAGCTTCTATTAAATAGTCTGGTGAACCTACTCCCATCAAATATCTTGGTTTGTCTTTTGGCATAAGTGGTGTTGTATATTTTAATACCTCCAAAAATTCTTCCTTTGGCTCTCCTACACTTATTCCTCCTATAGCATATCCTGGTAGGTCTAACTCAATTAAATCTTTTGCTGATTTTTCTCTTAACTCTTTGTAAAATCCACCTTGTATTATTCCAAATAGCCCTTGCTCTTCCAGTCTCTTATGAGCTTCTATACACCTTTTTGCCCATCTTGTTGTTCTTTCCATTGATTGTTTTGTATATTCAAATGTTGATGGATATGGACAACATTCATCAAATGACATTATAATATCTGCACCTAATGAGTTTTCTATTTCCATAACTCTTTCTGGTGTAAACATGTGCTTGCTTCCATCTAAGTGTGATTTGAATTCTACACCTTCTTCTGATATTTTTCTTAATTCACTTAGACTAAATACTTGAAAACCTCCACAGTCTGTTAAAATTGGTCTGTCCCAATTCATGAATTTATGTAGCCCACCTGCTTCTTCTACTATTTTGTGACCAGGTCTTAAATATAAGTGATATGTGTTTGATAATATTATTTGTGCTTCTATTTCTTCTTTTAAATCCTCTGGTGTTAGTGATTTTACTGTTGCTTGTGTTCCTACTGGCATAAATATTGGTGTTTGTATGTCTCCATGTGGAGTATGTATTATTCCCCTTCTTGCTCCTGTTTGTTTACATTCATGTAATAATTCATATGTTATTGGTTTTTTCATTATTTTTCCTTTCATTTTTACTTCTATATAGATAATGCTAAATTATTATTTTATAAACATTGCATCTCCAAAACTAAAAAATCTGTATTCTTCTTCTACTGCTTCTTTATATGCTTTCATTACATAGTCTTTACCTGCTAATGCAGATACTAACATCAATAATGTTGATTCTGGTAAATGAAAATTTGTTATTAAGCCATCTATACATTTGAATTTGTAGCCTGGATATATAAATATTTGTGTGTCTCCTTCTGTTGCTTCTACTTTTCCTGTTTCACTTGACGCTATTGTTTCTAATACCCTACATGATGTTGTTCCTATTGCTATTACTCTTTTCCCTTGTTCTTTTGCTTTATTTATTTTTTCTGCATCTTCTTGTTTTATATAATAATGTTCTGAATGCATCTCATGGTCTTCAATATTTTCTACTTTGACTGGTCTAAATGTTCCTATTCCTACATGTAGTGTTACATTTGCTATTTTAACACCCTTGGCTTCTATTTCTTCTATAAGTTCTTCTGTAAAGTGAAGTCCTGCTGTTGGTGCTGCTGCTGAACCATCATGTTTTGCATATACTGTTTGATATCTTTCTTTTTCTTTTAATTCTTCATGTATATATGGTGGTAATGGCATTAGTCCTATTTCATCTAATATTTCATTAAATATTCCTTTATAGTTGAATTTTACTTTTCGTGTTCCTCCTGGCATTGTGTCTATTATTTCTGCTTCTAGTTTACCTTCTCTAAATATTACTTTTGCTCCGACATGTAATTTGTTGCCTGGTCTAACTATACTTTCCCATATGTCTCCTTCTATTTGATTTAATAGTAAAAATTCTACTTTTGCTCCTGTTTCTTTTTTTCCATATAATCTTGCTGGTAAAACTTTTGTATTATTTCTTACCAGACAGTCCCCTGGCTCTAAATATTCTAATATATCTTTAAATATTTTGTGTTCTATTGTTTGCTTTTGCTTGTCTAATACCATTAGTCTTGATGTGTCTCTTTTTTCTATTGGTACTTGTGCTATTAGTCTCTCTGGCAATTCATAATTAAAGTCTTCTACTTTCAATTTTATGTTCCCTTTCTTTTTTTATATTTTCTTAATATATTGTACTATTTTTCTACTACTTTTTCAAGCAATTACGCAATAATTTTATGTTTAATAGTTTTCCGTTTTTACTTCTTTACCATTAAATGCAAAAACTAGTTTTGTTATATTGCTATATCCTCTTTCTCTCAAGTTTTCTTCATACTTTTTTTCTTCTATTTGTGTTTTTGCATTTTCTATTGTTTCTTCTATTGTTTTTTCCTCTAAATCTTCTAATACTTTGAATTCCATTATAAATGCGTTTCCATTTTTATCTTTTGGCTCTAACATTATATCATATCTTCCTATTCCTGATTCTCTATTTGAATTCACATAATAACTGTCTTTTAGTCCTACTAACATTCCTAATACAAATGCATGATAAAAGTTTTCTGCTGTATTTTCTTTTACATCCATATAACTGAACATTTGCATTACTAATATTCTGAATTTCTTCTCAAATTCTTTTATTTCTTTGTTTGGTATCTTTACTTTATATATTTTTTCTACTAAATTTACTGTTTCTTGGTCCACTTTTACTTCTATTGCTTCATCTTTTAATAGTCTTTCCATTTTTTCCTTTACTGTTGCTGATTTTTTTAGTATTAGTTTTATTAAGTCATTTGAACTTGTATTTACCCAATATGGTATCAACTTTCTATCTATTATATAATTTAGTACACTCCTGTTATTACTGTTTTTTCTAAATATGAATTGTCTTTAAATGTTGTTCCATAAAATGTCTTGAAGAATTTTATTGTTTCATCATAAAACCCTTCTACATATGCATTTTGCATTTCTACTTTATTTGCTTTTAAGTTTAATACTGTACTAAACATCTCTTTTTCTACATCTAATAGTTTTTCACTTTGTAAAAGGTTTGCATGGTCTATAAATAACTCATTTAATTCTGTTCTAAAACACATCATCATTTCTTCATAATCCGAACCTCTTACATCTTTTAATGTCATGTATATACATGGATAATATCCTTGTTTTGATGTGTATTTTTCTTCTTGTTCCATTATTTTCAATCCATTAAATAACTCTTTTGTGTCTTTTTTCGTACAATCAAAATAGTATCTTAACATGCTCATATTTAATGTTTTTCCAAATCTTCTTGGACGTGTTACCAATATCACTCTTGATTTATTATCCATTATTTCTTTTATATACATTGTTTTATCTATAAAATAATCATTTCTTATTATTAGTCCTTTAAAATCACTTTCTCCTATTCCAATTCCTTTCATCTCTTGCCTCCTTCTCTATCATTTCCTATTGCCCTTATTTTATCCTATAATATAAAAAATAGCAAGTTTTACTTGCTACTAAAGTAAAAATATAAGTTTTGAATGAAGCTTCGAATGTAAACGGAGAAGCCAGTAGTAAATCTTCATGCCTTATGGGAATAGTTCACTAAGTGAAAAGGAATCATAAGGCATGTTAGAGTTACTATAGGCTTTGAAGGAATACCGAGAAGCGAAAAGAAAACTCCATCTCTTTATTTTTAAATATCTCAACAAAGTTTTATACTCATTTCAATTATCCTCTCACTTATTCATATACTCCACTAAAGTAAAAATATAAGTTTTGAGAGAAGCTTCGAATGTAAACGGAAAAACCAGTAGTAAATCTTCATGCCTTATGGGAATAGTTCACTAAGTGAAAAGGAACCATAAGGCATGTTAGAGTTACTATAGGCTTTGAAGGAATACCGAGAAGCGAAAAGAAAAACTTATATTTTTAATTCCTTACTTTTCTATTTGAATTGTGAAATCAGACTTTAGAGAAACTAGGGGGGTAATAACATCTTCACTGTCAGAGAAGTTAACTTTACTACTTTGCAAGTATGCACCTAACCCATGTACATACCATACACTGTTAGAATTATAAGACGAAGGAGATACTAACCACCAGTAATATGGACCCTTTGCGCCATCCTTTCCTGCATACATACTTCCATAATCTTCATAATCTATTGTATCTATGTTTGTACTATAACTTGCACTTTCATTATTTATTTTATACATATATCCTGGATATGATGATACACTATATATTGCTCTTAATGTATTATTTCCTATTGTATGTGGTACACTATTATATGAGTCTACATACATTTCAGCACTTGGTCCCGCTATTACATAACTTGCTTTACTTCCATCATAACAGTTTGACCATGGGCGGTTTATATTATTCCCATCTTCTGGGTCACATAACCAGGCTGCTGCTTTTTCATTATAATTCCATATACTTTCATTGTCTCCCCTATTTGCTGACCAGCTTGGGTTCATTTTCCTTACTTTTGTCTTTTCAGATATATAGTTAGCATAATCCATTAATCCTGCTCTTATATTTTGGTCATGGTCTGCCTTCAGATATACTGTGTTTTTTCCATCTTCATATTTATTAGCAGTATCAACAAAGAAAATTCTATAAGTTGCTCCTCCTGCTGTATAATTCTTAACAACCTGACCATAATAATCTTTTGGGTTAGCAGCAATTTCCTCTGGTGTTACTTCTATTACATTATCAGTAATTATAACAGTACATGTTGCACTATAATTTGTTCCTTCTACTCTAGCTGTTATTTTTGTTGTTTGTCCTACCTCTCCTACAGCAGTTACATTTCCTTGATTATCAACTATTGCTACTGCTGCATTTTCTGTACTCCAGGTAACATCTCCATTTACATCTTTCGATTTTATTACCCTTAAAGTTTTACTTTCATTTTTTAACAATTTCAATTGGCTTTTATCTAATGCTATTCCCTTTATCTCTACTACTCTTCCATCTTCTGTTATTAGATACATATAATCTTTTTCTGTCACTATCCATGGTAAGCCTTCATTATCTCCACTTTTATCAATATTTTCTGCTGGGATTTTTGCATTATTTTTTAATTCACCATCTAGTTTACTTAAATCTATTCTTGTTCCATCTTCATTTATTCTTGACGCTGTTACTGCTAACTTTACCTTTTCCTCAAACTCTGCCTTTGCTGAGTTATTTTTTGCATTTTGTGCTTGACTTATTATTCCATTTTCTCCTGTTAGCATTGCTATACTTGTTCCCGCCAATATCAATAACACTATAAGTGTGACTACCAA
>JAAVXM010000048.1 GCA_022790575.1 Clostridia bacterium
GTCAGGGGCAACGCATAGGCAGTGAAAAGATATAATCTGCCCACGAGACTTCGACAACCTAAAAAGGTTGAAAAGATATGCTGAACTTATAGGAAACTATAAGAAGTAAGAGATAAAAAACTTTTACGATAACAAATTGGACGCCCCAGATAGTGCAACATTATTTGTAACAGAGATAATACTTGAAAGAGGAAAGCCAAATAAACCAAAACCATTGAATAGGAGTTCGTTAGGAATATAGGAGGAATAAAATTGAAAAATAACAAAGTAAAAATAGGTTATAAAGAGTATGAAATAGTAAAAGAGCCAGAAATAATTAGTTTACCAAATGAATTATATGAAGAGATAAACTATGAAAAAGAACAAATAAGAATATCAAGTAAATATAGTCAAAAGCAACAAAATCAAACATTTCTACACGAACTAATACACGGAATATTTGAAAAATTGGATATGACAAATTTAAAAGAAGATGAAGTTGTTGTAAATCAATTAGCAACTACACTATACGAGGTTATAATTGATAACCCACATATATTTACTATGAAAGATATTTAGAGGTGGTATGAGGAGAAAACTTTGTTGGAAATGTGAGCATTGGCAAGAATGTTTTAAATATAGATATGGCAATCTTAAGCAAGATTATATGAAAAAAATAAAAAGAGCTAGAGATAGTTGGGGAGACACAATAATTTATGTATATGAATGTGAAAAATATAAATATGAGAAACAAGAGGTTGACATAACACCAAAAGAAAAAAGATTATATGATATAATGTATCGAGTAGAGAACTATTACTATAATAGTTAGGGAGATAGATACAGAAAAGCGACTAGGTGGAGGGAAGGTATCTATATTCTAATTCCTCCATTATTCACAAGAGGTTATATTTGAAGTAGAGAATGTGCTACTACACACCTATAAAATAGGTCAAAAGAAATGCTAGAAATGGCACACTAGCCAAATAAGACCTTTCTAATATAAATGGAGGAGATAGAAGAATGGTAAAAGAGCCAATTAAAGAGAATATTATTGAAAAAATTAAAGATATAGGAAAGACAATTATAGATAGAGCAGAAGAAACAGGGGAAAATGTTGATGGGGTTAAAAGCATAAGTATATATGCAACAATAAACCCAGGAGAATTTTCAACAGTAGATATAACTAAACAATATATTGCAGGCTTTGAAAAAGAAGGTGTGGTGTAAAGGGAAGAAAACGAAGAAACTAAAAAAGATGTAATTCAAGAAACAATAGATAAAGTAACACAAGAGAATAAAGAAAAATTAGGCATTGCAAATGAGCGAAATCGTTTTAGTGGAAGAAAAGTAATCTATTGTAGTTTACAAAAAGATGAACTTACACCAGAAAATATAATAGCAAAAATGCCAGAAATATTGGCGATACATAATCAAAATGTTAATGAAATAGAGTATCTTGATAACTTCTATAAAGGTATACAACCTATATTGGAGAAAACAAAGAAGATAAGACCAGAAATAAATAATAAAATATTAGTAAACCATGCTTATGAAATAGTAGAATTTAAAAAATCATATGTTTTTGGAGACCCAGTACAATATGTGCAAAAAGGAGAAAAAGAAACAGAGCATACAAACCCAAGAATTTCTTTATTAAATAAGTTTATGGAAAGCGAAGATAAATCTAGTAAAGATAAAGAACTCGCAGAATGGTGGTACAAAATAGGCACAGGATATAGATGGGCAGACCAAGATAGTCCAGAAGATGACGACGAAGCACCTTTTGAAATATCTACGCCAGACCCAAAAAGAACAGGAGTAGTATATAGTACAGGAATTACAGAAGAGCAATTATTCTCATTCTATATACAAAACTTTACACAAATAGTAACAACACAAGACACACCACAAATAGCAGAATATCAAGAATATACAATTTATTGTGAAGATAAAATGATGGTGTTAACTACACAATATGGAAAATTACAATTAAAACCATTATACAAAAAAGTATTAGGAGTATTTAAGAAAAGTTTACCCAACCCATATCCATTGCAAATTAAAGGTTTTAGAATTATAGAATATCCTCTAAACAAAAATAGAATTGGACTCATAGAATTAGTAATTTCGCAATTAAATGCAATAAATAGAATAACAAGTAATGAATTAGACGATATAGAACAGTTTGTGCAAAGTTTATTAGTATATGTAAATCAACAAATAGACATAGATAGGCATAAACAAATAATAAAACTTGGAGCAGTAGAAATATCAACATCAGACCCAAGCAAGCCAGCAGACATTAAATTACTTGGTCAGAAGATGGATAATTCGCAAGTTAAAACATACAAAGACGGAATATACAACGATGTTTTGACAATAGTAGGTATTCCAAGGCTTAATGATAAGCCAAGTGGAGGCGATACTGGACAAGCTAGGTTACTTGGAGAAGGTTGGACTATGGCAGATGAAAGAGCAAAACAAGATGAACTTTCATTTAAAAAGCCAGAAAGACAGTTTTTAAAGTTGATTTTAAACATATGTAATGAAAAATTAAAAGGTAAATCAGAAAATTTAAAAGGTTTGAAATTAAGCGATATAGATATTAAATTTACAAGAAACAAATCGGACAACATATTAGTAAAGACACAGGCACTTATAAACTTAATGTCGGCACAATGCCCACCAGATATTGCATTTACAGTCATTGGATTATTCAATGACCCAAATGAAGTATTTGAAAAGGCAAAAGAATATTATGGAGATGACCTTTGGAAAAAAACAGTATCAAATATTGTAGGAGATGGTACTGACACAAATATTGGTGCCAGCAAAACAGATGATAAAGCAAAGGAGGGGAAGAACGAAGATGAATGAAACTACAGTAACAGAAAATCAAGTAGCAGTAGACCTAAGTTTAAAAGTAATACCAGTAGACAATGAAAATGTAAGAATAATTTTAGGAGATACATTATTACCAGAAGATGACACAGAAGGGATTGTAGATGACAATAGCGGATATATATACACATTAGTAGAAATTAGTAAATCGAATGAAGATAAAATAGATAAGTTAACATTACAAGATGTTAACACAGCAAATGAGCAAGGTTCAAAATTAAATGTTCAAATCCAAGACGCACAAACTGGTGCTGCTATTACAGGGGCAACAGTTGTACTAAAAGGGTTTGACGCAGAAAAAGAACCTGCACAAGGGTCAGGAAGTGATTTATCAGTAGAAATAGACTATTTAGGGATTTCTATAGATGTAGATTTCTTAACTGATGAAGAGGAAGAAATAATACAAGGAATACAAGAACATAGAGCAAAAATAGTAATCTCATATGAAGGCATAGCAGACTCAGCAATAATTGAAAATGTAAAAGTTGTCACATCAACAACAGAACCAGAACATAATTGTACAACAGATGGACATGAATATAAAGATGAAGTATGTAAATATTGTGGAGAAAAAGAACCCAATATTATTGGTACGATACCATCAACAAAATCAAGAATATCAACAAAAATTAATCTCCGCTAACGAGGGTTAAATGTTAGTCACTTACAATACATGAACATAAGGGTAAAAACAGTTTAAGTGAGAAAGGAAAAGATAATGGACGAAGAATTAAGTAATGTATTAGGAAATGAAGAATTAGATAGTAATGCAAAGACAGAAGCTATTAAAAAGTTAATTGAAGACAATTATGTTTCAACTGAAAAATATTCACACGAAGTAGAAAATGTAAAAAAAGAAAATAAACAATTAAAAAGTGATATTAAAGCAAAAAACACTGAAATAGAAGGGTATAAAAACTCGCAATTAACGGATGACCAAAAAAAGCAAAAAGAACTTGAGGATATTGCAAATACTAAAAGAGATTTAGCAATAGAAAGAAGTCAAATACAAGCAGAGAAAATTTTATCAAAAGTAATAACAGATGATAAAGAATTAGAATGTTTAGTTAAAGATATTTCAAAAGAAGATATTGAAGCAACAAAACTATTAGCACAAAATATTGTAAATACAATAACTAAACAAAAAGAAGCAACAGAAGCTAAAATTAGAGAAGAATTAATAAATGATACACCAAAGCCAACAGGCGGAGAAGCAGATGAAGTTATGACAAAAGATAAATTTTCAAAGTTAAGTTATAACGAACAAGTTAAGTTTAAAATAGAAAACCCAGAAGGGTATAAACAATTATTTAATTAAAGGAGGTAATGTCGAAGGGCAGGAACATATTTAGGTATTCCATTCGATGAAGAAATTTTTGTTAATAGATGGGGAGCAGAGCCAGACCCAGTATTAAC
>JAAVXM010000049.1 GCA_022790575.1 Clostridia bacterium
AGTGTGACAACAAGCGCTATTAGCGTTATTCCTTTGTTTTTTCTTGTTTTCATCTTTATCCATTCCTTTCTCTTTATTTTTTGGCTTGTTTCTGCCAGTTTATAAGGCTCAAAAAAGATGGTCCTTTTATTTTCATAATAAAATGCCTACCTTATTCATCACTAATAAAGGTATTTTTACCTCTTATTATCTTTATTAAATTGTGTTTGCTAATTTTTGTATGTAAATCTAATACTTTCACAATTTTATTTGTCATTTGTTTGTCTCCAATCCACTTTTTTTATATTCTATATGAACAGTATAACTGTGTCAAAGCATTAACTGCATACTTTTTTCTGACGCTTTTACTGTATATCCTACTTTTTTAGACATTTTATATTCTTGTTATTCTCTCACTACAAAAACCCTAGAAGGGGCAAGCTAAATTGGCTTGCCCCTTCTGGAAATTCATTATTATACGAATATCTTGTTGACAAATTAACAAATATTCAATAAAATAAAAATAGAGAAGGGGTAAACATGGATTTTGAAAAAGAATTAAGAGATAGTATATCTAAACAAAGATTAGAATTATTAGATAGAGGCTTTCAATATATATGGTGTGAGAAAAATTTAAGTCCAGAAGACTTAAGATGTCACATAATTAATGACATAATGGATGCATATTCTATATATATTGAAGAGAAAATGGGAAATATTCCAAAAGAGCAATTATATAAGTCACTAGATGAATTTGAACAACAGCTGTCTTTAGAGGCATTATGTGAAATGAAGGAAAAACTAGAGTTAGAAAAACAAGAAGAAGCCTATATTAAATATCAGCAGCAATATAATCGTTTTAATAATGGGCGGAACAACCTCAGTATTAGAAGTATTAATACGAAGGGCTTTTCTACAAAAACTAAATACATCTTCTGTTGATGATATTTTAGTAATCCTAGAAGAAAGAACACACACAAATGAACAATTTGCAACTCGTTATCCATATATAAAAGAGCTGATTAGTGGAGAAATATTTAACATACAGGAATTGTTAAGAAAAGCTTTAGAGCATGATGTTGATTATCTTTTTAATTCTCGTATTAATTGTGGTGGTTATGCTTTAAAAATTGATATATGTATATTCCCAAGAAAAGGAGATTTTGAGAAAAGTGTTTCAACACTCTTAGATACATTCCCTTTTGTGAGACTACTTGGAGATACACAATTAAGTGAGGATGAATATCTAGTATTGTATAGAGCTCATGGAAATGGCGGACATCATTTTATTCGTGTGGATGATGATGGTACAGTTGTTGAGAAAAATGATTGCCAATCCCCAAAGAATTTTAATGGTTGGGGAACTCTAGAGAATAGTCCAGAGGCTGTCTTTGCTGTGAAAAAAGAACATGAAATGTGGTATTTTAAACAAGAACCTAATATAGTGATTCCAAGTAAAACATCAATGAATTTTGAAGAAACTGTCTTTTCTGCTATAAAACAACAACAAAATTCATTTGATTATCATAATCATTGTTATGTATTTAAAAAGTCTAAAAATGGCACAGTATATATATGTAGTAATTCTGAAATTGTTGCAGAGATGATAATAGATGGAGATGAGTATGATATTGAAATTAAAGATGGTAAACAGTCTTATATAAGTAATACTCAACCCAAAGTTCCTATTGTAATAAAAAATGGCAAGTACCAAGGCTTTAACCATGAGGAATATTCTCATTAATAAGAGTTAAATATTGTTACATATAAAAATAAAGGGCCCCAGAAGAATTAAACTGTTTAGTTTCTTTCCTCTGGGGCATACATTTTGGTATTTCATCTATGATATTCATCAAAATGAGTCTACCATTTTTAATTGATGATACAAGTCTACATCATCTTCTTGTGATGGGGCTACATTACGAATGTTACATATCTTCGACCATATGGATTTCTCCCACCAGACACTGAACATCAGTCTCAGGTGTGCCTGCTTCTTGCCCTCTCTGCATTCCTACAAATACAATGAGACAGACCAGAATTGCAATGATGATGAAAGGTATAAAAGCTTTCATTATAGTCCCTCCTGCTTAACGTCCAATGGACTTAGTATGTTCCATATTATAACATACTTTGTAATTGAAGTAAAGTATTTATGTTCATTTACCTTTCTAAAATAAAATTTTCTTTATTACTTGTAAAAAAATATATATTGATGTATAATATTTAAGAAATGAGGGAGTAATTAGCATATTATATGTAATAAAGTCAACATCCTGATATTTTTAAATATCTGGCTTTATTTTAAATAATGAGACTTGTTTGCAAAATATAGATTGCAAATTCAGTCTTTTTTTGTACATGCATTAAAGGAGGAATAAAATGGTTGTATCAATACTTTTAATTATTATGGGATTTGCACTGCTTATTGTTAGTGCAGATATATTGGTTAATGGAGCAAGTGGGATTGCAAAAAGATTTCATATTCCTGAAATTATAATAGGACTTACTATTGTATCAATTGGAACTTCAATGCCTGAATTATTTGTTAGTATTACATCAGCATTGGAAGGTCATTCTGATATGGCAATAGGAAATATAGTAGGAAGCAATTTATGTAATTTGCTACTTATTTTAGGTTTATCGGCAATTATTAAGCCTGTTGTGTTTCAAAAGGAAACAAGACTTTTTGAAATACCTATGTGTCTATTTTTTACAATAATACTTATGGTATTTTGCAATTTGGGAAATAATATCTCAAGGATTGAAGCTATAATATTATTACTATTATTTATCTTTTTTATTGGATATACAATTTTTATGGGGAAAAAAGAAAGTAAAAATAAAATAGACGAGGTTGATGTAAACGAAAATCAGAAAAATAGCATTTTAAAGAATTCAATTCTAATTATACTTGGTATTATTGGATTGAAAATTGGTGGGGATTTAACTGTTAATAATGCTGTTAATGTTGCAAATTTCTTTAATATAAGTGAAAAGATTATTAGTTTAACAATTCTTGCTGTTGGTACAAGTCTACCAGAACTCGTAACTAGCGTAACAGCTGCAATTAAAGGTAATAGCGACATAGCAATAGGAAATATTATTGGCTCTAATATATTTAATATTTTACTTATAATTGGTGTTTCTGCTGTGATAAACCCTATTACATATAATCTTACATATAACTTCGACTTGAGTGTATTATTATTGTCAACCGTTATCTTAGCTCTATTCCCTTTTATTCCTCCAAAGAATAAAATGAGTAGAGCAAATGGATTTATATATGTTTTAATATATGTTGCTTATTTAGTAGTATTATTTTAAGTCTTTTTCTATTAAAAGCTGGTTACAGTAAAATACAAAATAAAAGTCTACAATGTAGTATTTAAACTACTTGCAGACTTTTTATTATATGGTGAGCCACAACTTAACAAATCCGAAATTTTATTTTTGTGAAATGGGAATTGTAGTAATTTACATAAGAAAATATTAAAGATTATTTAGTAATTCTTCCCTAAAGTTCATTAGATTAGAAAAGGCAATATGTATTCCTTTATTTTCAAGCCTTAATATACTTTCAGCCTTTTCTATAATTTCTTTTTGCAAAGGCATTGAAATTGTCACATCATTATTCCTAACCTGATATTTTTCTTCAATATATTTTTGAGTTGTTGGAAACATATTTTGTATTAGAAATACAGCGTTTTCATCTTTAACAATTCCAAAAACAAAATTTAATGGCTCACGGTGTATTTTTTGCTTTTTCTTTTCATAAATAGATTTGTATTTTTCGTATTGCTTAGAAATAGGAACAAACCATATTATATTCTTGTTCGTTTTATCTTCAAAGCAAAAATAACAAGGTCTTTTATTTCCAGTTTCTTTGTTTTCCATTAAATTATATTTATTACCATATTTTTTAATAAATTCATTACTTATAAAATAAAATCTTCTATTTTCTATTTGCATTTAATTCCTCCTAAAATAATTAAAATGAGGGCATCTTCAAAAAGATTCCCCCATATACATTTTTTAGCTTGCCCTATTTACCGACACTGCAAGCCGTGTCATCCATTTGTTAAACCTATCCTATTTACCGACACTATAGGTCGTGTCCTCCATTTTTATAATATTAGTATAACACAAAAATATAATCTTTGCAATGTTTTTTGTGTAAGATTTACTAATATATATTATTAGTATTATTAAAAAAAGTGATATTATACTTGAAAGTATAGAAAAAGTCACACAGTATTTTGAAGCACAAGGACTATAAAAAAGTCCGTTGCAGTAAAATTGCAGTAAAAAACACAAAATAAAAACCTACAATGTAGTATTTAAGCTACTTGTAGGTTTTTTGTTATATGGTGAGCCAGGAGGGGTTCGAACCCCCGACCCCAGGCTTAGAAGGCCTGTGCTCTATCCAACTGAGCTACTGACCCATTTGTTAACACCTAAATATATTATCATATATTTAAATATTAGTCAATATAATTTGCAAATTTTTCTAACTTTTTAGGTCAACTAGTAATGTTATATGCACATTTATTTTTTTAATTCATATAATAGTTAATAACGCATAAATTGTTTAGAGGTGATATTATGTCTGATAAAATGAATGACCTATTTGACAATGTCAAAAAAATGGTTGATAGTGGCAATATTCCTAGTGATATTCAACAAATGATGAACAACTTGCAGAATTCATCTAATAATGCAAATACAAGTAACAATCAGAATTCATATAATGGTCAAAACGCAAATAATTCAGCACCAGATTTAAGTAATATATTAAGTCAGGTGTCTCCTGAAATGCTTAGTAACCTAAGTAATATGATGAATTCAAATTCACAGTCAAATTCTAATATGAATGGTAATAACAACAATTCTGGTTTTAATATTGATGCAAATACTATTATGAAAATGCAGTCTATCATGTCTCAAATGAATAATAAAAATGACCCTAGGGCCAATTTATTACATTCTTTGAAGCCATATTTAAGAGATACAAAAAAAGGGAAATTAGACCAATATGTGAACTTGCTCAATATTTCTAAGATAGCAGATGTTATGAATAAAAATAACAATAAGGAGAATAATGAAAATGCCTAGACTCCCTAATTACTTTCCATTTCCCCCTTATCCTTATAGAAGAAACAGTTTCTTCTATAAGCCTGCTTCTCCTAGAGTAAACTACTCACCCTATCGTCCTTCTCCAGTATCTCATCCAACAATGTCCCCATCATATTTTAATAACTCTAACCTAGGGCATTGTTCTGAGCCTATGGGTAATATCTCTGGTCGTAATCCTAACTATTCTTCAAATAATTGTTCTTCTAGCTGTGTATCTGAGCAATGCTCCCATTTGCAGAATTGCGACTTAGAAGATGACGAGGATAAAGTTTGGCTTGATTTATTTGGTATAAAATTGCATTTTGATGATGTACTAATTCTTGGACTTTTATTTTTCCTTTATAAAGAAGAAGTTAAAGATGAAGGCTTATTCCTATCTTTAGTTATGTTACTTATTAGTTAAGCCATAAATATTGCTATTTATGGCTTAACTATTATTTACTATTGTTTTTCTATTATTATTTTGTCTTCTTCAACATATATATAAACATATTTTCCTATTTCATTATCTTCTTTGCTTATCTCTTTTACAATGTTTGATATTCTAAGCTGAACTGTATCTAATTCACTTGCTGTGATTATTGCTTCTTTATTTCCTTTTGCTCCTGCATGTGCTAGACCTCTTAAAGTCCCTATTATTGCAATATTGTCTGCTGCAATTACTTCTGCTCCTGAATTTACATCTCCTATAATTACTATACTTCCTTCTGATTCTATCTTTTGACCTGAACGTAATGAACCTTTATGAAATATTGTTTTTGAAACTTCAATGTCTTTTTTATAACTTCTCATAATGCTATGTAACCCCAATTCTGTTGGACTGTTAAAATTCACTTCAACATCAATTTCTCTTTTTATTATTTCTTCTATTTCTTTCATTTCTTCTTCTTCTAATATTTTCCCTGCAACTCTTATTGGTGTTCTCTCATCTTGGTATAACTTTTTTAATTCCACAATTTTGGTTCTTAATTCTTGTTTTATATTTTCTTGTGTTGAATTGTCATCAATTTTAATTAATATTTCCTCTTTTTTGAGATTTATGCTAATACAATTCATTTCTATACTCTCCTATCCCTATAAGTATTTATCTTTGATTTTTATTATCTTGCTTCTTCTGTATATGGAATTGCTGTTGTTGTCTCATTTACTGTTGTTGTTTCATTCATTCCAAAGTATTGTGTAAGAACATCTCTTGCAACTTCTGCTGCATAGTTTCCATGTCCACCATTTTCTATTAAGACTACTGCTGCTACTTCTGGACTTTCATATGGTGCAAAACATACGAACCATGCATCTACTATGTCATTATTATTTGAGTCTTTTCCCGCTTCTGCTGAACCTGTTTTTCCAGCAACCTCTACATGAAAGTTCTTGAATATATTATATGCTGTTCCTCCTGCTTCACTTGTTGCCATTCTCATTCCTTCTTTTGCTATTGCAATATTAGCTGGATTTATGGTTATTCCATCATCTACATTTTCTGTTCCTAATTTTTCACTTGTATATGCCTCTATCTCTTCTCTTGGTACTTCTGTATTATCTGAGTTTAATATTGATTTTATTATTGTTGGCTTTATAACATTTCCACCATTTGCTATTGATGATATATATCTTGCTATTTGTATTGGTGTAAAGTTGTTATCTCCTTGCCCTATTGCTGATATTACTGTATCTCCTGGATACCATCCTTCTCCATTCCTTAGTTTTGCTTTTGTCTCTTTTGAAGCAACAGAACCTGCTGATTCACTTGGTAATTCTATTCCAGTTTTCCTACCTAGTCCAAAGTGTAATGCATATTTTGATAGATTATCTATTCCCATTCTTAAGCCTGACTCATAAAAGAAATAGTTACATGAATGTTGTAATGCTTGTGTTACATTTACATATCCATGTCCTCTGTGATAACTTGTATAATACCAACATTTATATTGTTGATTCCCTATTTTATATACTCCTGTATCATTGATTTTTTCTTTTGCTGATACTGCTCCTGTTTCTAATCCTGCAATTGCTGTTATCATTTTAAATGTTGAACCTGGCTCATATGCTGCTTGTATTGATTTATTTAACTGTGGATGTGATGGGTTTGTATTCAAGTAATTCCAATGCTCTGGTGATATTCCTCCTACAAACCACTCTGGTTCATATGAGGGATAACTGGCTGTTGCTAATACTTCTCCTGTATTTACATTCATTAATACAACTGAACCACCTTTTGCATCATATGTTTGTGAGAATCCTCCACTTTTAATTTTGTTTATACATGCTTCTAATGCTTGCTCCGCAACTTTTTGAAGGTTTGAATCTATTGTTAATACAACATCACTTCCTGCTGTAGCATTTTTTGTAACATATTCTCCTGTAATTGTTCCATCTACAGCCATGTCCATTTGCTTTTCTCCATCTTCTCCTTTTAAGTATTTTTCAAATACATATTCTATCCCTGTTCTTCCAATTATATCATTACTGTCATATGTATCTTTTTTTGCTTTATATTCTTCTTCGTTTATTTTTCCTGTATATCCTATTACATGAGCTGCCATACTTCCTGCTAAATAAGTTCTTGCTGCATCTTCTGATATATTTACACCAGGAAATTCATTATTCCTCTCACTTATTTGTGCAACTATTTCTTCACTTACATCTTTAGCTATTATTATTGATTTTGTTGTACTATATCCTGTTGTTGTGATTTTATATCTTATTGATATTATTTTTTTGATTTCTTCAACATCTTCATTTACTATTTTGTATTTATCTTTGAATTTATAAAATGCTTCTTCTGCTCCTGCTTCTTCTTCTATTTTATACTTTTTCTTCCATTTCGCAAGTTCCTCTCCTTGTATTGTAAATTCAAATGGGTTCACTTTTATTGGAAATGCATCTGCAATTGTAACTTGATACTCATTTAGTAAATTTACTAATCTTAGAATTGTTTCATTTAATTCTTCATTTGCTATGTTCGTTTTGAATATTTCTACACTGTATTCTGTTCTTACTCCTGCTAATTCATTACCTGTTCTATCTACTATTGACCCTCTTGCAGATTGCATGGATGTTACTCTCGATAGTCTAGTGTTTGATTGCTCTCTATATGTATCTCCTTTTAATATCTGCAGATTAAACAATTGACCAATTAGCATTATTCCTATTATGTATATTAATATAATTATTATATTATATCTAAAATTTATCTGCTCATTTCCCATTTCTCTTTCCCATGACGTTTCTCTGTCAAATTTTATCCTATTGTTCAATTGCTCACCTTCTTTCAGAAATATCTTGTTAATATTTTGTCACCTTTTACTTCGTTTTCTATTTCATATCCTGTAAATTTTAATAATGGATATAATATTGTTAATAATAGTAAATTGTATATAACTTCTACTCCTAAAGTCCTTGTAAATATTATTACCTCTAAGTTTGTACCAAATACCACATAGTTTATTATATATAGTATTACTTCATATATTATTGTACACATTGCTCCCATAAATAGTAATGTTATTCTACTGTCTTTGGAAAAGTTTTTGTCAAATATCCCTCCTAATAGTCCTATTAGTGCTAAACATATTGAGGTTATTCCCATACTTCTCCCTATCCATATATCTATAAATATTCCACATATTATTCCATGTATTATCCCCATGCTTCTTCCTAAATATAGTCCTATATATAACATGAATATTATAAACATGTTTGGCATTACCCCTGCTATCGTAAAGTTGGTAAAAATGTTCGTTTGTAAAAAGTATATTATTAGCATTGTAATTATTAATAAAACTTGTATTATGATTTTTTTCATATTTAATAACATTCCTTTCTCAAGGCACAAGTTGGTTGGAAAAGATTTAATTTTTCAACCTTACTCCCCTATTGGTTTGTTATGACAAGAACTGTCTCTAATTTTTCAAAGTCTACTGCTGCTTCTACTAAAGCATATGAGTCTGTTTTATTTGTTCCTTCAACTATCTTTTTGATTTTTCCTATATGTATCCCTTTTATATATATTCCTCCTAATCCTGATGTTTCAACACTGTCTCCTTGTATGATGTTTGCATTTGTTGCTATATTGTTTGCTCTTAATACAGAATTATTTTCTATTGTTCCTTTACATATCATACTGTCTCTTGTTGTACTTGCTAAACAACTTGTTGCACTTGCACTGTCTACTATTGTCTGTATTTTTGCCGTTTTTGCTGTTACTGATACAACATATCCAACAAGTCCTTCATCTGCAATTACTGTCATATGTTCTTGTATTCCATTATCACTTCCAACATTTATTACTATAGTTTTTGAATAGTTACTGATGTCTCTTGATATTATAGTTCCTGGTACTGTTTTGTATTCTCCATATTTTTCTGCAAGATTTAGTTGCTGTTTTAATTGGTCATTTTCATTTTTCATTATTTCAAATTCTCTTAATGTCTGCTCTAATTCACTTTTCTTTTTCTTTAATTCCTCATTTTCTGATTTTAATTGATTTACATTTTCAAAAAACTTGTCATTATTATTTAATGTGTTTTTTAAATATGTTAATCCATTCTGTACAGGTACTATTAGAGTGTTTGCTATGTTTTCAATTATTGATATCTCTTTTGAGCCTGTGTTTGTAAACACAATTAATAATATTAGAATGATTGTTGTTACAATAATTCCAATCATTCCTCCTTTTTTATCTCTCTCCATATTATTCCTCTATCTTCTTTTTCTAGAATTTGCTAGAATTCTTTTTAATTTTTCTAAGTCTTGTAATGTTTTTTCTGTTCCTCTTACTACACAGTCTAATGGTTCATCAGCTACATATACTGGCATTCCTGTTTCAAAACTTATTAGTTTGTCTAAGTTTTGTATTAAGGCTCCTCCTCCTGCTAATACTATGCCTTTTTCCATTATGTCTGATGCTAATTCTGGTGGTGTCTTTTCTAGTGTCGTTTTTACTATTTCTACTATCTTTCCTATTGATTCTTTCATCGCTTCTTCTATTTGTATTGATGTTATTTGTACTGTTCTTGGTAGCCCTGTTCCTAAGTCTCTTCCTTTTACTTTCATTGGTGTCTCTGTCATCAATGGCATTGCACATCCTATTTCTTTTTTTATCTGTTCTGCTGTTGTTTCTCCTATTGCTAAATTTAATTCCCTTTTTATATAGTTTATTATGTCTTCATTTAATTCGTCTCCTGCTACTCTTAATGAGTTACTTATTACTATTCCTCCTAATGATATTACTGCAACTTCTGTTGTTCCCCCTCCAATATCTACTATTATGTTTCCACTTGGTTCTTCTATTTCTATTCCTGCTCCTATTGCTGCTGCCATTGGCTCTTCTATTAAATAAACTTCTCTTGCTCCTGCATGTATAATTGTTTCTTCTACTGCTCTTTCTTCTACTTCTGTTATCCCTGATGGTACTCCTACTATTACTCTCGGTCTCATCGCATTGTATCTTTTACTTACTCTTTCTACTATGTTTTTTAATAATATTTTTGTCGCAGTAAAGTCTGCAATTACTCCATCTTTTAATGGTCTAATTGCTTTTATTTCTTTTGGCGTTCTTCCTAACATTTCCTTGGCTTCAAAGCCTGTCGCTATTGTTTCTCCTGTTTGAGTATCTATTGCCACTACTGATGGTTCTCTTAGTATTACTCCTTTTCCTTTTATTGTTACTAATATGTTTGCTGTTCCTAAATCTATTCCTATGTCTTTAGATTTGAATGACAAAAAATTCATTTTCTCTCTTCCCTTTCGTTTTGTAATCTTTTTGAAAAAATACTTGTATAATTATTATTCCCTATTACTATGTGGTCTAACATTTTTATTCCTAATATTTCTGATGCTTGTTCGACTTTTTCTGTGAGCTCTATGTCTTTTTTACTTGGCGTTGAGTCTCCACTTGGGTGATTATGTACTAGTATTATTTTTGATGCTTCTATTTTTACTGCTTCATTAAGTATTGACCTAATTGTTGCTATTACAAAATTGCTACTGCCTATTGCTATATCTTTAATCTTTAACAGGCTGTTTCTATTATCTAACATTGCAACTTTTAATATCTCTTGTTTTTCAAATCTCATTTTTTCTGTTAGTATTTTGGCTATGTCTCCTGGTGTTTTTATTATCTTTTCTTTGTAATTTGTTATTGAGTTCATTCGTATCGCTATTTCACATAAGGCTTTTATCTGTATTGCTTTTATTTTTCCTATTCCTTTTATTTTCATAAATTCTTCTACTGCTATTTCTCTTAAAAAACTTAGACCGTCTTCTTCTTCATTACTATTTAATTTTAGTATTCTTTGAGCTAGTCCAATTGCAGTGTCTTCTTTTGTTCCCGTTTTTATTATTATTGCTAGTAATTCTGCATTTGTTAATGCTTTCTCTCCATATTGCTCTAATTTCTCGTATGGTCTTTCTGCTTTTGGCAATTCTTTCATTTTTATTGGCATTTCTTCTCCATTCCTGCCCCTACGGAAATTACTATTCTACCGTGGTACTATTATATATTGATTTTGTGTTTTTTTCAAGTATTATGTGAATTTTTTTGAATATTTATGCTATTTTATATAGACAAATTTTTTATTTTTTCTATCTTTGTTTTTTAATTACCAAAATTTGTTCCTTTAAATATAATATTATTAGTAGTATAATATATTTATAGATAATGGAGGTTTTGCAATGAAGTTTGAAAAATTGAATGATAGTAAAATAAAAATAATCTTTACTTTGACAGATATTATGTCAAATGATTTTTCAGTTGATGAGTTTTTTGAAAATAATTCTGTTTCAAGTGAGTTTTTAGAGAGTGTACTTGGAAAGGCTGAAAAAGAAGTCGGATTTAAGACTGATGATTGCAAATTGCTTGTAGAGGCTATTAAAAGTTCAAAAAATGAAATGGTTTTTACTATTACAAAAATTTGTGAGTCTGATAACTTAGATGTTTATTTGAATTTAGCTTTTAAGTTTGATTGTTTGGATGATTTCTTGAATTTGTGTACATATATGAAGAATATGGACTTTTCTAATTTGGATAATTGCCATGCCCTTTTTTCTTTATATTTATATAATAATTCATATTATCTCTGCATTTCAAATTATGGCTGTTTAAATGGTCTGGTTTTGAATGTATTTAATGAGTTTGCTAAAAAGATTCCTTATACAGCTAGACTGGATGGTATGTTATGTGAGTATGGAAAAGCTCTTTTTAAAGAAAAAGATTTTTGCTCTTGTTTAAATATGGCATAATATATTTTGAAACTTTACATCTATTTGAAAAAGAAGGAGAACTTGTATTCTCCTTCTTTTTTGATAATTCTTATGTAAATTTTGTATTTTTAACTTTTAATAAACATAGTTTTGTGGATTATGTGCTACTCCATTTACTCTAACTTCTAAATGTAAATGTGGTCCTGTACTATTACCTGTATTTCCTACTGCTGCAATTACCTCACCTTGATTTACACGTTCTCCAGCTTTTGCATATAGTTTACTACAGTGTGCATAATATGTTTCTATTCCATTTCCATGTGATATTACTATCATGTATCCAAATGAACCTTTTGAACCTGAAAATTTGACTGTTCCTGATGCTGCCGCTTTTATTGGTGTTCCAGTTTTTGCACCTATGTCTAATCCAGTATGATTACTTACTCTTCTACTACTTCTTGCTCCAAATCTTGATGTTATTGTTCCACTTATAGGTCTTATTAAGTTTACTCCTAATGGTACTTTTTGATATGATATATTTGTTGATGTACTTACCTTTTTGTTAGCTACTTTTTTATTAGTATTTACTGGTTGCTCTACTACTTTCTTTTCTACATACAATGCAGCTACTGTTGCTTCTACATCTGATAACTCTGCCATCTCTGGTCTATATAATTCTAATATTGAAATTTTGTCTATATTGTCACTGTTCTTTTCTTTCAATTTTGCAACGATTTCTTCTGCTGCTGAGAAATCTGAAACATATGCTTTTTCTTCTTCCTCTAATAATATTGCATAATATTTATAATATGATACTCCTGATTGTTTTATTTTTTCAAATATTTCTTCATCATTTGTTACTACATTTCTCTTTAGCAAACATAATTTATATTCTGGTAAATTTTCTGTTGGTATTTGAACAAAGGCTATGTTTTTGTTTTCTTCGTCTTCTTCACCTTCTGTATATGTATTTATTCTGTTTTGTAGTTTTATTTTGTCTCCAGTGTATCCTACTTGCTCTCCATTTATACTTACACTATATATGGGTTTGAAAAATAGTACTACTGCACATATTATTAAAAATATTGATATAGCAAAGAGTATTGTTAATTTCATTGACTTTCTTGCAATTACTAATATTTTCTTTATCATTTATACATCTCCCTTGTACATTCTTTTTTTGTATTTTATATTATTTTTATGTATTTTCGCAATTTTTCTTAAAGCCTATTTGTTATTATTTTCCTCTTTTTTTCTCTTATATACTCTTCCGTTTTCTTTATTTCTCTTTTTCGTTAATTATTGTTTTTTTATTTCTTATACTTTTGGTAATTGTGTTAGAAACTAATATTTTATAAAAAATAAAAATAAAAACCATCATTAAGTAACAGGGCTGTATTACTTAATGATGGTTTTAAAGGAATTTAAAAAGTGAAAGTCTTATCCTTGTTGTAATTCTGTTTGTACAGTTTGTACTTCTGTTGTAGTAGCTTTTTGTGCTGGTTTATAATAACCTTTTGCATAAGCTACTTTGAATAATTCATATTGAAAACTTTCATCATTATTTCTTATTTGTTGAAAAGTTTGTCTTAATTGCATATTTTCAGACTCTGATATAGCTGTTTGATATGCAGTTAAATCTGCTTTTACACTTCCTAAAATGTCATTAACCATTGTTTTTTCATTCATTATAATCTCATCCTCTCTTTCCCAAGGTATTAAAGTTTTTTCTAACCTAACCTTTACTAATTATTTAGAAAACTCATCAATCTTTGTTTTGTGTTTAGTGCATCTTGTGCTGACTTTGTGAACATTTGCTTTATTTGAGCATCTTGCACTTGAGTTGCATATGCTGATAACTTTTCATATGCTGTTTCATGTGCTCCTATTAAATGTCTTAGATGTTGTAATTCTATTTGTGTTAAATCTGCCATAATAATCATCCTTTCTAAAGTTTTATTATTGCTATTATGTGCAAATTTTCCATATTTATACACTTAATTATATAATAAAATAAACCAGTTACAATATATTGAATTTTCAAAATATCATAACTGATTATTTTTTTATTACATTTTTATATTATTTCTAATTTAGCAAATTTAGCCATAAGCCTTTTATGACCTGCTTTGTCAAAATTAATGTCAACTTTTAAATCATTACCTTCTTCTTCAACATAATTAATCGTTCCTTCACCAAACTTCTTGTGATATACTCTAACACCTGCTTGGTATGAAGATAAATCAATATCTTGACTTCCAGTAACTGCCTTATTTAAGTTATTTAAGAAACTTTCTGCACTTCTAAAGTTAAATCCTTTCTTTGTATTAGCACTATTAGAGGTTGAAGCTGTTGATGCCGAAGCTGCATATTCTGGTTCTTGAATTTTATATGTCTTAATATTTCCATTATTTTTGCTACCATAGCTCCAAGAATAATTACTATTGCCAAATGTATTTGCTATATTTGAATGTTTTTCTTCTTTTATGTCTTCATATCCATCTAATAATTCTTTTGGTATTTCCTGCAAAAATCTTGATGGTGGATTATATGTTGTTGTTCCAAATGTTGTCCTCTGTTTACTATTTGTTAAATATAAGTTTTCCTTTGCTCTTGTAACTCCTACATAACATAAACGTCTTTCTTCTTCTAATTCCTTTTGTTCTCCAATAGACTTATACCCTGGAAATATTCCTTCTTCCATTCCAACTAAGAATACTACTGAAAATTCTAGTCCTTTAGCACTGTGTAATGTCATTAATGTTACTGATTCTTCAGTGTCTTCTACATTATCTAAATCACTAGATAATGTTATTCCCTCTAAGAATTCTCTTAAGCCATTTTCTGCTGATTCTTCTTCAAATTCTACTGCTACTGTTAAGAATTCTTCTAGGTTTGCTATTCTATTTTCTGCTTCTACTGTTTTTTCATTTTCTAATGCTTTTGTATACCCTGTGTCTTTTAATATTTTTTTAACCAATTTTGATATACTTAAATTGTCTTTTTCTGCAATTATTGTTTCCATACAGTTTATAAATTCTCTTGAGTTTAGATATACTCTGTTTAGTCCATATTGGTCTGCATTTTTAATCACTTCATACATTGAAACTCTATTTTCTGTTGCAATTTTTTCTACATTATCTAGACTTGTTTTTCCAATTCCTCTTTTGGGCTCATTTATTACTCTATTTAGGCTTAAATTATCTGATGTATTTTGAACTAATCTTAAATATGAAATGATATCTTTTATTTCTTTTCTTTCATAGAATTTTAGTCCTCCTACAATTTTGTATGGTATTCCTTCTCTTCTGAATATTTCTTCTATTGCTCTTGATTGAGTATTCATTCTATATAAAATTGTAAAGTCTGAATATTTGTAATATTCTTCTCTTCTCAAATGTTCAATTTCTTCTGCTATATATTTACCTTCATCATATTCATTGTCTGCTGAATGAACTTTTGGTAGATTCCCTTCATCATTTTCTGTCCATAATTTTTTGTCATATTTTACTTCATTATTTTTTATTACTGCATTTGCAACTCTTAATATGTTTCCTGTACATCTGTAGTTTTGCTCTAATTTTATTATTTTTGTTCCAGGAAAGTCTTTTTCAAAATTTAGTATATTTGATATATCAGCTCCTCTGAAACTGTATATCCCTTGGTCATTGTCTCCAACTGCTGTTATATTGCCATGTTTTGAAGCAAGCATTGTTATTAATGTAAATTGTGATTTATTTGTATCTTGATATTCATCTACTAGTATGTATTGAAATTTGTTTGTATAATATTCTAATACATCTGGATTTTCCATTAGTATTTTTATTGTGTAATTTATGATGTCATCAAAATCTATTGCATTATTTTCTCTTAATCTATTTTGGTACATTGTATATACTTGTGCTATTTTTTCTTTCCTATAATCTCCATGTACTTTTAATGTATATGTATCTGGTTCTAACATGTCGTTTTTAGCATTACTTATCTCTGATGCAACTGCTCTATCATTAAATAATTTGTCATCTATTTGTAATTCTTTTAAACATTGCTTTATTAATGTTTTTTGGTCTGCTGTGTCAAATATTATAAATGATGAGTCAAACCCTATTCTGTCTATAAATCTCCTCAAAATTCTTACACATATTGAGTGAAATGTTCCTACCCACATGTCTTTGCTTACATCTCCAACTAGGTTTGCTATTCTTTCTTTCATCTCATTTGCTGCTTTATTAGTAAATGTTATTGCTAATATGTTCCATGGTAAAACTTTTTTCTCATCTACTAAATAAGCAATTTTATGTGTTAATACTTTTGTTTTTCCACTTCCTGCTCCCGCTATTACTAAACATGGTCCTTCTGCATTTATTACTGCTTCATATTGCTTGTCATTTAATCCTTCTAGTATATTTTTCATTATTATTTTATTTCTCCTTTTATTGTTACTTCATATCGTTTATCACTTTTTTTAAATATTATAGTATATGGTCCTTCTCCAGTTAGTGTATAATTGTCTTGTCCAATATTCTTGTCTAATTCATTTTGTAAATTTTCTTTTGTTACTTCTCCCCACTTGTTTAGTGTCATTGCTTCTGTTACAGCTATATTTAGCTGTTCTTTTTCGTCTCTATTCTCTGTTAACTCTTTTGCTTGCTCAGTATTATTTAATAAGTCATCTTTCCCTGATAATGTTCTTAAACTTACTCCTGCTAATATTAATATTACTACTATTGTTACCACTAAGGCTATTAGTGTTATTCCTGATGTATCATTTAGTCTTTCTGCTCTATCTGCTGCTGCTAAATTGTCAAGCATTTCATCTATGTCTCCATTTAAAAAGTTCTCCATCTGGAATATGCTCATTCCTATCCTGTGGTCTGTTATACGTCCTTGTGGATAATTATATGTTCTTATTTTTTCACTTCTGTCTCCACTTCCTACTTGCGTTTTTCTTGCACTTGCTATTTCTGAGTCTTGCTTTTCCTTTTCTATATTATATAATCTTGAACGTAGCATTTTCATCGCATATTCTCTGTTTTGCAGTTGAGAGCGCTCTGTTTGACATTCTACTGTTATTCCTGTTGGCTCATGTATAAGTCTTACTGCTGATGATGTCTTGTTTACATGTTGCCCTCCTGCTCCTGATGCTCTGAATACTTCCATTTTTATGTCTGCTGGATTTATGTCTATTTCTACATCTTCAACTACTGGTAATACTGCTACTGTTGCTGTTGATGTATGTATTCTTCCACTACTTTCTGTGTCTGGTACTCTTTGTACTCTATGTACTCCACTTTCAAATTTTAATCTGCTATATGCTCCTTTTCCTGTAACCATAAAAGATATTTCTTTGTATCCTCCTAATTCTGTCTCATTTTCATTTAATATCTCTATTTTCCAGTGCTTCCTTTCTGCATACATTGAATACATTCTAAATAATGTCCCTGCAAATAATGCAGCTTCTTCTCCTCCTGCTCCTCCACGGATTTCACATATTACGTTTTTATCGTCATTTGGGTCTTTTGGTATTAATAGTATTTTTAGTTCTTCTTCTATGTGTGGAATTTTTTCTTTTGCTTCATAATAGTCTATTTCTGCTAATTCCTTCATCTCTGGGTCTTGCATCAACTCTTTTGCGTCTTCCATTCTTTGCTTCTCTTTTTTGTATTCTCTATATTTTTGTACTACTTCTTCTATTGAATTATGCTCTTTTATTAATTTTTGCCATTCTGCTTGATTTGCAATTACTTCTGGGTCACTTATCATTTTTGTTAGTTCCTCATATCTAGCTTCTACAGTTTCTAATTTATCAAACATAAATATTCTCCTTTTTTCCAATCTTTAACATTTAGTATTATACTATATTTTTTCCTCTTTTTCAATAAAAATAATATATAAATGTCTTATAATTCTATATAGTTGAATTCTATTCCTTCTTTTTCTATTATTTCACATTCTCTTTTTGTACATGTAAATATTATTATTTGTCTTTCTGCAAATTCTGTTACTAAATATTTAAGAATGTTTCTTAATCTTTCATCATCATAATATGCAAATGTTTCATCTAATATAATTGGAACTTTTTCATTTGATATTGTGTCTATCATTGCTAGCCTTAATGATAAATATAATTGCTCTATTGTTCCTATACTTAACCTTTCTGCTGATATGTAATTGCCATTGTCTAATTCTACTGTTAATCCCTGCTCATCACTAAAATATATATTATTGTATTTTCCATTTGTTATTTTTGAAATATGTTCACATAGTTTTTTTGTAAATATTGGACTTATCTGATTTTTCATCTTTTTATATGCTTTTTCTAATAGTTTTTTTGTGAGTTCTATACTTAAGTTGTCTCTTTGCAACTTTTTGTATTGTTGTTCTAATAAAATTCTTTTTTCTTCTAATTCTGGTTGTCTCTCTATTTGAGCTTCTACTGTTTCCCTTTTTACTTCTAGTCTGCTTAATTCAATTTGCTCATTACTAATTTTTTCTTCTATAAATTTTTTCTCACTATCTGTTCTTCCTTCAATAAATAGTTCTTTTATTTGCTGTGATTCAATCTCAGTTGAATAATTATTTATTATTTGTTGCTTTTCCATATTATAAGTGTAGTTATTGTCTGCTTTCATTTTATCTATTTCTTTTTTTATTTCTTGTGAGTTTCTTTCTATTACTTTTTTCTCACTATCTAATTCATGTTTTTCTGAATTTATTCTTTCTAATAACTTTTTCTCACTTTTTTCTATGTCCTTTATTTTCCTTTTTATTCTTCTCTTTGATATTATTGCAATTATCAAATATATTGGTAATGTTACTAGAATTATATATCTTAATATCTCATCTTGCATAACATATGGGAATATTGACACCCATAAAGCATTTATTATTATTAAAATTATTAGCCATATTTTTATTCTATTGTTTAGTTTTATATTTTCATATTTTGTTTCTGTTATTTTGGCTCCTTTTCTAGTTTCCTTATATTTTACATCTACTGTCTCTATCTCATTATTTATCTTGTCTACTTTTACATCATTTTCTAATATGATGTTTTCTTTTATTTTTATTTTCTCTTTTTCTAATTCGTCTTTTTCTTTTATTTTTTTTATCTCTCTTAGTAATTCTTTTTTTATTATATCTTTTTTTAACTCATTTTTTATTGTTTCTATTTCTTTCTCTATTTCATATTTGTATTTTTCCGCTTCTTTTAATTGGGCTGTTTCTTCTTGATTTTCTCTCATTTTTTCTTGTATTATATTTATTGGCTTTTCTCTACTTCTTTCTGTTCCTATTTCTTCTAATTGCTTTTTGTTTATTTTTTCTATTGCTTTTTTATATGATATATTGTCCTGCCCTGTTCCTAATATATTTGATATTTTTTGTATTAATATATTTTGTGTTTCTTTTTCTATCTTCGTTTCTTGTTGCATTGCAATTGATGTTGCCAAAAATATCTCTTCTTTTATTTTTGTTTGTTCATAAAAGAATTCACTTCCTTTGTTTTTGTCTATATTGAATTCTTTTGTTATATTATCTCCTTTTTCATTAAATATTGTTGGATTCTTTTTATTGAATTCTCTATATATTTCATATTTTTCACTATTATCTAATTCATAATATAATTTCCCTGAAAATTGTTCTGCATCCCACGGCTTATATCTGTCAAAGTCTGATATTTCTTTTCCTCTTTTGTTTTTTGATGCTCCATAAAGTGTATTAATTATGAATTTTAATATTGTTGATTTTCCACTTTCATTTTTCCCATATATTATATTTAAATTGTTTTTTAATTCTATTTCTTTTTCTTTTAGTTTTCCATATGAATTTATTTTTATTTTGTTTATCTTCAAATGGTTCACTCCCTTATTCTAATATTTCTATTCCTATTTCTAAGGCTTTTTCTATTATTTCTAATTCATATTTTTCTTCTTGTATTTCTTCTATTATTTCTTTTGCAAATAGTCCTTTTAATGTTTTTTCTCTTGAGATTTTCTCTATATCAATTTTTGGCTTCGTATTGTCTTTTATTTTTATTATGTTTTTATATAATTCATATTTGTATAGCTTGTATATGTTTATTTCAAAGTTTCTGCTTCCTGTTAATATTATTTTATATAATTTGTTTTCCTGCATATTTATTTCGTTTATTTTTTCTACTAGTTCTTCTTCTGATTTTATTTCTGTACATTCTAGTTCTTTTTCTACAAATTCTGTTTTGTCTAATTTTATAAATTCTATTTTCTGCCCGTTTCTACTTATTTCTCCTACTACCATCCCATGTTCTCCTAGTTCATCAAATCCTAGTGATATTGTTGAACCTGGATATATTATTTTAGAATTTGGAGCAAAGTTATTTTTGTGAATATGCCCTAGTGCTATATAGTCAAATCCCTTCGCTTCTAATTCTTTTTTATTCATGGAATTGTATTGCCTTTCTTCTATACTTGCTCCATCTAATGTTCCATGTATTACTAATATATTTATTTTTTCTCTATTTTCTATCTGAATTTCATTTATATCTAATTCTGAACAGTAAAAATCGTCAAATCCATACCCATATATATCAATTTCTGGATATTCTATCTTTTCTATTTCTGCTCCATATATATGAACATTACTATTCCAATTGTATGTATTATAATATGATTTTTTTAAGTATGGGTCATGATTTCCTGGTGATATAATTATTTGTGTTTCTGGTATTTCTTTGAATAAATTATTAATGAATTCTATTGTTGATTTTCTTATATATTGATGTTCATATAAGTCTCCTGATATGAAAAAATATTCTATTTTGTTTTCTTTTATATATTCTATTATTTGCCTGAATACTTGCCTTTGCTCTAACCTTCTCTGCTCTCCTAAGTACCCTTTGTCTGCTATCGCTGTAAATGGCGCGTCAAAGTGCATGTCTGCTATGTGTACAAATTTCATTGTTTCGCCTTCTGGGCTCCCCCCCTTTTTCTTTTTCGTGCCCTTACATTTTATCTCATTTTTTTCTTTTTTTCAAGTGTTTTGCGAAAAGTTTTTCGCTTTTTATTGTTTTGAAACTTAAAAAAATACTGGTATTTTATATTATATTGCGCTATACTATTATCAAACTTTTTAGGAAAGGAACTGAATACATGGCAGATGTGAAACAACGAACGATAGATAGTGAAGGTGATATTAAAATAGGAACCTGTGGTAATTCTTCAATAGTCTTAAGTGAATCTGTTTTCCTAATTATCTGTGCATCGCTTAGTATTAGTTCAAGCTTTTCTCTTGCTGCTGCTTCTCTACTATTTCTTTTTGCTTGCATTGCCTGTTTTATTATTCCATTTTCCCCTGTTAATAATGCAATACATACTCCTGCTAATATTAAAAGAACTATAAGTGTGACAACTAACGCTATCAGCGTTATTCCTCTTTTCTCTGCTACTTGTTCCTTCTTTTCTTTTACATACTTAACTTCATACATTTGTATGTCTCATCCCTTTCTTTTTTCTTATGTTTCTCTTTTTTTTACTTTTTATTCATTTTTGCTCTTTATTTTCTTTCTCTTTATGTATAATCAATTTGTATGCTTCTTGCATTATATTCTATTTAGCATTTCTTGTTAATAATTCTTTTCTATTATACAGGATAAAGACATGAAAAGAATTCTGCAAGCCTGAATACAATATAAAAATCAACTAAAAGTACTGTTCAATATATAAAAATTACGATATAATATCTTTGACATGGAGCAAAAAAACAAATGATAATTAAAGAAATAGAAATATATGTTTTTGTTAGTATTGTTGCTAGTTGCCTGCCGAAAAAAAAAAGAATATTAGAAAATCTCTAATATTCTAAGTTTTATGTATATTTATTAATCATCCATTGAGCCAAATAATTCATCAAATTTAGCCTCTAATTCTTTTTGTAAATCATATGAATCTTCTTCCTCTTCTTGTACCTGTGCTGGTTCTGGCTGTTTTGGTTTTTCACTGTTTATTTGTATATCATCAAATAAGTCATCTATTCCTTTGTCCTCTTTTGGGACTTCTTTTTTAATCTCTTTAGGTTCTTCTTTTATTTTTGGTTCTACTTTTTTGTCTTCTTTCTTTTCTTCCTTTTTAGGTTCATCAAATAAGTCATCTAATGATTCAACTTTTAAATCTTGCATTTCTTTTTCTGTCTTATCTTCTGTCCATGGATTATATGGATTGAACTTTCTCCAATTACCTCTTTCTATTTCTCCTACATTATTATGACTAATCTCTGACCTTTTTAATTCATTAACCATCTTTTTATTTTTAAAGTAGTAGAATTTATTTGCTTTTACTGGCTTTATACCTTTTTCAAATATAATACATAAGTCATTATCCATTCTTCTCAACTCATCTGGTGTCATTAATGCTCTTGCCATAACTTGGTCTGATATGCTTTGTCCTGTTCTAAAATATTGTCTATCTTTATTTACTGAAATACTATTCCTGTCTATTGTCTTTTCTCCCAATGCTTTTGAGAAATATTCCACTGTTTTATATGAGTTACTTCCTAAAAATACATGTGTATCACAGTTTCCTATAATTGTTTCATATGATTTTTCATATACTGCTTCTAATTGGTCTAGGTTTTGTAATATTACACTAAATGAAATTTTTCTACTTCTTGATGTTGATATTTTCTTATCAAAGTCTGGTACTTTTCCTATGTTTGCAAACTCATCAAGTATAAAATATGTTGGCACTTTTAGTGCTCCTCCATTTTCATCTGCATAATTATATAATTGTTGTATCATTTGCGCAAAAAATATTGTTAGTAAAAAGTCATATGCTGTATGTGTATCTGATGATATTACATATACTGCTGTTTTCTTGTTTCCTATTGATTCAAAATCTATTGTGTCTGTTGATGTTAATTCTGCTATTTCTTTTGAATCAAATTTTCCTAGCTTTGATTGTAGTGTACTTAATATTGAACTATATGTTTTTTCTGGCGCTATTTCTATTGATTTATAGTTCATTCTTGCTGGATGGTCATATGGAAGTTTACTGATTAATTCTGTTAACAAGTTATTTCCTCCACTAGAATTTGCTGCTCTAACTAATTCTGCACAACTTGCTAAGTTTTGTTCCTCTTCTGGTCTTGTTGCCATTAAATAATATATTAATGATTTTAATAGCATTTCTGCTGAGTCATCCCAGAATGGGTCTGACCCTCCTCCATCTGTTTTTTGACCTTTTACTATTGTGTTTGCAATTACATCTACATCTATTTCTGATGATATATGCATTAATGGATTATATCCATCACTATTTTGTGGCTTTACTAAATTTAAGATTTTTATTTCATATCCATTTTCTTTTAAATATCCTGCTGTCTTGTCATATAATTCTCCTTTTGGGTCTGTGAATACATATGACCCTAATTGCTGAAATGCATTTGGTATTGAGTATGATGCTGATTTACCAGACCCTGACCCTCCGACTACTAATACATTTACATTTCCTCTCTTATCTGTTGGTAAATAATTATCTTCTGCTAGTATTATTCCTTTTTTATTGCTTAAAACGTGATATTGCTCTCCATTTTTACTCCAGTCACTTGAACCATGTTCAAAGTCTGTATATTCATGCTTTGGCGCTGACCTGAATATCCCTATCATGAAAAATATAGAATATACTATTGTAAATCCTCCTAATGATTTAAAGTATGAACCAATTAATCCTTGTTTTATTATACTTAATATCCCGTTAAATGGATTTGTTAGTGCTTGCATGAATACTTGCATTCCATTTTGTGCACTTCCTTTTACCATTTCATTATATCCAAGTGTTATAGGCGCCATTAATACTATGGCTGCAAATAGCCATAGTATTACAAATATTATGAAATATTTCTTGTTCCTTCTTATAACTCCCTCTAGCTTGTAATTCATTTGTATAATCACCTTCTCTTCTGTTAGTGTGTTATATCTTCTTCTCTTTCTTTTTCTTTTGCTTTTACATTATTAACCTTTTCCTCTTGTTTTGCTTTATTTGGGTTTCCTCCTACATATGCTTTTATTGATAGATATCCTTCTGGTTGATTTAATAATTCCATTACATCCCTAGTATGTGTACCTTTTTCTGTTAGTTCCTTTCCTTCTTGCTGCACTGCCATCATATTAAGAAATGTTCTATTATTTTTTCCTGCAGATTTCCCTATTTTCTTTCCTTTTACTGTGTCATTTACCATAGTAAAATGCCTCCTTATTTTTAATCTCCTCTTACTTCAAATGCAAAATAAGATTTGTATGGTTTTAATTTACACTTTCCTTTAACTTTATTGTCTTTTTCATCAAAATAAAGTCTAGGCTTTAATTCTTCTGTAGTTTCAGGATCTATAACACATATGTCTCTTCTCATATTTGGTGTATAATTGATTTCTTTGAATTCCTTTTCTTCTTCTGAATATAATGTATTAAACTTAAATGGTGTTGGCTTTTTTGATATTCTTACCTCGTCATCAATTAACATCCCTACATTTATTATTACATTGTCTTTCCCAAATGATAAGATGGCTAATTGATTCCCTTCTTGTTGAGGTTCGTCAATGTAAAAGGTCTTCCTTGTAGTTTCTCCTCTTATCTCTTCTATAAAGTCTAGCCTTTCTACTGTATATTTTGGATACTCCTTTAGAAATTCCTTTTCTGTTTTGTTTATTTGATAAATTACTGTGTTAACTCCTTTTGGATCTGTTATACTAAAATGTTTTCCTTGTAACATATCCATTTTTTTACACCCCATTCCTATGATTTTTAATCCATAGTTTGTCTTATGTTTACGAACTCACATTCTTAATTATACTATATTTTTGCAGAATTGTCAATTATTAATATAATTGTGGTGGTTTTAAACTCGCCTTGGATTAAACTTTGATACTTCTTTTAATTTTTTGAATATTTCTGTTTCTTCTTTTGATAACTTCTCTGGTACAACAATTTTTACTTGTGCAATAAGTTTTCCTCTCTCTCCTTTTGGTGTTTTATACCCTTTTTCAGGTATTTCAATTGTTTCCCCTGATTGTATTCCCCTTGGTATATATACTGATGTTTTACTGTCATCTATTGAGTTGACTTTTGCTTTTGCCCCTAATGCTGCTTCCCATGGTGTTATTAATAATGTTGTATATAAATCTTTTCCTTTTAGTTTATATTTTCTGTCTTCATCTATATTTATCTTTAAACATAGGTCTCCATTTTTGCCTCCGTTTTTGCCTTCTTTTCCTAGTCCTATAAGTCTTATTTTTTCCCTATCCTGTATTCCTTCTGGTATCTTTACTGTTATGATTTTGTCTTTTCCTTCTATGTCTTTTAATGCAATTTTCTTTTCTGCTCCATAAAAACCTTCTTCTATTGATATATTTATTTCTGTTTCTATGTTTTCTCCTTTTATTTGTGGTAGTCTACTTTGCTCTATTTCTTCTTTTATTTCACTACTACCAAAAAACATATTGAAAAAGTCTCCTGCTACTTCTCCTGATGTTTTTTGTTTCGCTTTTCTTTGTTTCATACCTATATTGTAATTCCATGTTCTGTCATATTTTCTCTTTGTTGATGGTACTGATAAAATTCTGTAGGCTTCATTAATGTCTTTTATTCTCTCTTCTGCTAGTCTATTTCCAACATTTACATCAGGATGATATTTTTTTGCCTGTTTTCTATATGCTACTTTTATTTGGTCTATTGTTACTTTGCTACCTTCTATATCTAATATTTTGTAATAATCCTTAAATTTCATTTGACATCCTCCCCAAAAACTGGTACATGCATTATATCAATTTGTGCGAAAAAAATCTATAGTTTTTGGCAAATTTCGAAAAATTTCATTCCATTTGATGCTTTTACTAAAATTACATCATCTTTTTTGATTTCTTCTTTTAATTTTTCATAAATTTCTTCTTTGTCTTTGAACATTGTTGCATTTACTTTATTATTTAACTTTTTTGCTCCTTCTATTATATATTTTGATAGTTCTCCTGTACACATTAATATATCAATGTTGTTTTGGGCGATGTCCTCTCCAACTTTTGTATGTAAATCTATGGAATATTCTCCAAGTTCAAACATGTCTCCTAAAACTGCAATTCTTCGATTTGCTTCATATTTTGCAAGATATTCTATACTTGCTTTCATTGCTTCATAACTTGCATTATAACTGTCATTTATTAATGTTGCTCCATTTTCTAGTTTTCTTATTTCCATTCTTTTTTTTGTTAATTCAAAACTACTTATTCCTTGTTGAATTAATTCACTGTCTATGTTTAATATTTCTCCTACTTTTACAGCTGATAATGCATTATATACAAAATGCTCTCCTCCTACTGGAACTGTAATTTCTGTTTTCTCATCTTTTTCTTCTGCTATAAATGTACTACTTTCTTGCTTTAAGTTTATTTCTTTTGCCATTACTTCACTTCTATTTTGAATTCCATATGTATGTATTTCTATATTGCTTTTATTTGTTTCATACCAATTGTGTAATAAATCATTATCATTATTTATTACTATCTTTGGCTCTTCCATTCCATTTAATATTTCTAATTTTGCTTTTAATATGTTTTCTCTTGAGCCTAAATTTCCTATGTGTGATGTTCCAATATTTGTTATTACTGCCAGTGTAGGCTTAGCTATTCGCGTTAACAAGTCTATTTCTCCAAGATGATTCATTCCCATTTCTATTACCATTGCTTCATGGTCCTTTAAACCTAATATTGTAAATGGTAATCCTATGTTATTATTTCTATTTCCTTCTGTTTTTAATGTTTTATATTTCATTTTTACAACATTTGCAATAATGTCTTTTGTACTCGTTTTTCCTACACTTCCTGTTATTGCTACTACTGGAATGTTATACAGACTTCTTTTGTATTCTGCAATCTTATGTAATGCTTGTAGTGTATTTTCAACCATTACTATTGTTTTATCTGCATAAGCCTCTTTTTCTTCTGGGGTTATCTCTTTGCCTTGTATTATTACAGCTCCTGCTCCATTGTCTAATGCTTCTTTCCAAAAATCACTTCCATCAAATCTTTCTCCTTTTATTCCTATGTATATATCTCCCTTTTGTATTTCTCTTGTGTCCCTTGAAAAGTCACTACATATTAAGTCTTCATTTCCTACTACTAATTCTCCATTTGTCATTTGTACTATATCTTTTACTTTTATCTCTTTCATTTTTTATTCCTTTCTAAGAGCATTAGTTTAATTGTTTAATCTGCTCTTCCATAATTTTATTTTATTATATTCAATTTTTTTAACAAATGCAATTCATATATCTTAAAATTTTAATATATATGTCGATGACTTTCATATATTAAAATTCTTATATAGACCTATCTTGTAAAAAATGTTATAATATAATTATTAAACCCAAGGAGGTATTTCGAATGAAAGCACCATACACTTACCAAGGCAAACATTTGCAACATGAAGAGATTTTTCGGTCTCCATTTGCAAAACCCACAAGGGAAGCTGCAGAAGAGGTTCTTAAAATGATTAGAACCCAATATTCTCACTATTATGGGTGGGTTGAGCTTGATGCATGGATTGAGGAAACACCCAATGGCTTTGTCGCAATGCGACATCATGCAATGTACAAATAACATAGCATGATAAAACAAACGGTTTCAAGAGTTTAGTCAAATGACACTCTTGAAACCGTTTTAATTAATTCTACCTAAAAACTATTGATTTTCCACTGCTCTATTTGCAATTTCAATTGCTTTAGAAACTATACTACCACATGTTTTTGAAGATACATTTTCCCAACTTCCACCATCTCTTTTTACTTGGTCATATACGCCTAATTCTTTGGCTATTTCTGTTCGTAAGTTTTCAGATATTAATTTGTTATTCTTAGACATAATGTAGTCTCTCCTTTCCAAATTCAATCTGTTTTACGGACCGCTTCGAAAAAATTATTTAATTTTTTCACTTATATTATATGCACTTTTTCGTTTTTTATTTTTTCAATTTCTGTCAAAAATTTTAAATTATTCTGTCAAAGTTCCATTTGGTGTATTTGTAATTATTAATATATCTTCTTCTTTACCTGTTTCTGCATTAATATATGAGATAAAATCAATATCCTCTATCGTTCCTTTAAATTCATAACAATAGATTTCAGTCATCCATTCAGTTGGAATTATTGCTAACCCTTCACTTGTAACATTAGCTTTATTACTCAAACTTTTTCTTGCCTCTTCAATAGAAACTTTTGCAGTTGGGATGTTTCTCTTATTATGGCAATTTAGATATCCAGTTGTTTCTAATCCAATAACTTCTCCATTATCTAATGCAATCTTTACTTTTATTAAATCTGGATAAATTGTTACATTATCTTGACTATATGCGTAATTTACTGTTAAAAATCCATATTCTTTTAAATAATATGTTTCCTTCATATTATTAAATCCTTTGCTTGCTAAATATTTTTTTCCTATTTGTACTGCTTCATCTTCTTTTATCTTTTCTTCTGAAATCTCCCTATTATAATTTAGGAAAACTACATGTCCACCTTTTTTTGATATTGATATACCTATTTTTTGATTTTCATTTGTTGTCATTTCAAATCTATAAACTGGTATATCTCCATTTTCTACTAATCCATTATTTTGAGTTTCTTTTATTTTATCTCTTCCAATAAATTCTTCTGCTTTTTGTTTAGCTGTTTCTTCATCAATATCTTCTCCTACTAAACCTTTTTTATCTTGACTTGTCATGTGTTCTGAAAATGCACCATCATATATTAAGCCTGTAAATTCATGAAAGTTCTCTTCTACTACATTAAATGTGCTTACCTCTGGAATTTCTGAACCTTCTGTATTTTCCATTAGATTTTCCCAGTTCAATGTTCCATTATTCAATTCTTCTGACATTTCATTTAATGTATTTGATAAATCATTACAATAATTATATAGTTCCTTTATTTTGTTCATATCTTCATCTGTTAACTCTTTTCCATCTATGTTTTGTCTTGAAAGTGTATAACTATACTCACTCACTTGATTTAAAAATTTCTCTGTATTTTCCAATTCTTGACTTTCTATTGGTAACATTCCCAAATATACTTGTGCCAAATTAGATTCCCTCCACACATGTGTTAACATTAATGCTCCATGTTCAGAAGATTTTGAAATCATACTTTTAGCAAGATATGTTTTTACATTTTGTACATAGTCTACAACTTCATAAAATGCTTTATTATAATCATTCTCTTTTGTTATAGAATATGCCTCACTTTTATTTCTGAAAAAATATGCTAAAATTGCCATTGCCACAATTAAAATTATTGTTAATGCTATCCATACTTTATTTGACTTCATTTTTATTCCTCCTATTTTATATTTGTTTATATTATTTTGTTTTTTTTTTCAAAAATTATACAATTTTTTATTTTTATGATAAAATAATTAAAAAGATTTTTAAATAAGAGGTTAATATGAAAAAAGTAATTATATTTTATGCATCTTATGGTGGAGGGCATTTATCAGCTGGTCGTTCAATAAAAGAAACTATAGAGTCTAACTATAAAGATGTTGATGTTAAATTGGTTGATTGTATGGAATATGTTAATAAAGTTGTAAATAAAGTTACTACAACAGCTTATTCAGAAATGGCAAAAAAGGCTCCTCGCACATGGGGGAGAGTATATTGGAAATCTCAAACAGGTCCTCTTGCTCATATAAGTACAACTTCTAATAAAGTTTTATCTATTAAATTAAATAAATTGCTAAAAGATTTTAAACCAGATTTGATAATTTCTACACATCCTTTTGGGAGCCAAATGTGTGCATACTTGAAAAAATTGGGAAAATTGGATAGCAAAATTGCTACTGTTATGACAGACTATGCACCACATGACCAATGGCTTGTTTTAAGTGATTATGTTGATTATTTTTTCGTATCACATGAAGGGATGAAAAAACAATTGAATTCTAAAGGTATTGCTAACAGCAAGATTTTTGCGACTGGAATTCCACTTTCTAATAGATTTTTACAAAATTATGATAAACTGAAAACTTTAGAAAGTTTTGGACTTCAGCCAGATAGAAAAACTATACTCTTTTTCGGTGGTGGTGAATTTGGTTTAGGAAAATCTCAGACTTTCAAAGTTTTTAAATCTTTAGTTCAATGTCACCAAAATATACAAGTTGTTGCAATCTCTGGAAAAAATGCTAAAATGAAAGAAAATTTTGAAAATTTAGTTGAAGATTTAGATAAACACGATTTTGTAAAAGTTCTTTCCTATACTGATAAAGTACCTGAACTTATGAGTATCTCTGATTTAGTAGTTACTAAGCCTGGTGGACTTACTACTACTGAAAGTTTGGCATCTGGCTTGCCTATTGTAGTTATAAACCCTATACCAGGTCAAGAGGAGGAGAATGCTACCTATCTTGAACAAAATAAGGTTGCTATTTGGATTAGAAAAAATGATGATGTTGAAAAAATATTGGGAGATTTGTTCTCTAATCCTGTTAAAATGAAAAGAATGAAAATAAGAGCTAGATTACTTTCTAAAAAGAATTCTACTAAGGATATTTGCGAGATTTTGCTAGGATAAATATTGTTTTAAAAAGCTCTTTGAAAAAGTTTTACCTTTTTCAAAGAGCTTTAACAATATAATTTTATCTACTTCTTCTTATTTCTAGAACATGTCTTATAAGTCTTTATATTTCTCTTCTTCCTTCCAATGCCTTTGTCAATGTAATTTCATCTGTATATTCTAAGTCTCCTCCTACTGGAATTCCATGAGCAATTCTAGTAACTTTAACTCCCAGTGGTTTTATTAATTTAGATAAATACATAGCTGTTGCCTCGCCCTCTACTCTTGGGTTTGTTGCAAGTATTACTTCTTTTACTTGACCATCCATAAGTCTAGCAAGTAATTCTTTTATTTTTATATCTTCTGGTCCAATTCCATTCATTGGAGATATTGAGCCATGTAATACATGGTATACACCTTTAAACTCATGTGTTCTTTCCATTGCTATTATGTCTCTTACATCTTCTACAACACATATATTTGACTGGTCTCTTTTAGGATTTCCACAAATTACACAAGGGTCTGTATCTGATATATTGAAACATTTACTACAATATTTTAAGTTCTTTTTTGCATTTATAATTGATGATACAAATTCATTTGTTTCTTCTTCTGATGCATTTAATATATAAAATGCAAGCCTCGCTGCTGTTTTATTCCCTATACTTGGTAATTTTTCGAAACTTTGTATTAGTTTTTCAATTGATGGTGAATAATATGACATTTTGTACTCCTTTTTAAGTTGATTACATTAAACCTGGAATATTATATTTACCCATTGATGCTGATTGAGCATCATCAACTTGTTTGAATGCTTGATTTATACATGTTATAATTAAATCTTGTAACATTTCTACATCATCTGGGTCTACAACATCTTTTTGTAATTCTAAGCTTAGTATCTGTTTTTGACCATTAACTTTTACATTTACAGCCCCTCCACCAGCTGATGCCTCAAATTCTTTTACTGCAAGTTCAGTTTGTGACTTTTCAATATCTGCTTGCATTTTCTTTGCTTCTTTCATTAAATTATTGATGTTCATTCCACCAAATCCTCCCATACCTCCTGGGAATCCACCTCTTTTTGCCATTGTTTATCCTCCTTAATTATTTTTTTCTTTTAATTTTAATTTAATACATCAAATGGAATATCAAATCCATTTGCAAAGTCTAAGAGTTCTTGCTCTTCTGACATTTCATTTTGTTGTGGTTTTGTGTCTATATATTTTATACGCATTTCTTTTCCACATGCTATTGAAATTTGATTAGAGATTTCTGAAATATTTTCTGGTCTATCTAACACAGTTTTACTAAATGAAGTTATTCCCTCTGGGAATTCAATTCCTACTGTCATATCATTTATTTCTACAGCATTTGTGTTTAATAAATTAGTATATAACATTATTTTTCCATTACTTTTAAAATTGTTTACTACATCATTCCAATATTGTGCTGGTTTCTTGTCTTTTCCAATTCCTTGAATTGCTTCAACATTCATTTTAGGTTTCTCACTTTTAGTTGCTACATTTTTTTTTTGAGTTGTGTTTTGACCTTTTGATACTACATTTGCTGAACGCAAATAGTTTTCTATTTTTTCTATTCTACTATATAAATCACTATTATTTCCTATATTGACACTCTCTATATTATTGTTAGATGTAACTACTTGTGTTTCAATTTCTTTGTTGCATAATTTTATTATTCCTGCTTGAAATATTATTTGCCTCTGTGTTGATAATCTCATATCATTTTCTAATTTTGATAATTCATATATTAGTTTTATTGCTCTTTCTTTTTCAATATTTCCTGATAACTGTTGTAATTTACTATAGTCTTCTTCATTGTATATTGATAGCTTTTGCCCTGTTTTTACCATTAATATATCTTTTATGTATTTTATTATTTCCCATAGTAAATTATTTAGGTCTTTTCCTTCATCTAATACAATATTTATTGTTTCCATTACTTTGTCTATAGTGTATTCTGTTATTGCTTCTACTATTGCATGTATATATTCTGTTTTGGGTATCCCTACTAGTTCTTTTACTTTGTCTTCGTCTATACTGTTTTCACCATCTTGTACACATCTTTCTAATATTGATAGCGCATCTCTCATTGCTCCTTCTGATAGTGATGCTATTATTATTAGCGCTTGCTCTGTTGCTTGTATATTACTTTCTTTACATACAATTTCTAGCCTTTTTACTATGTCTTCATTTGATATCCTTTTGAAGTCGAATCTTTGACATCTTGATAGTATTGTTGCTGGCAGTTTTTGTGGTTCTGTTGTTGCTAATATGAATTTTACATGTTCTGGCGGCTCTTCTAATGTTTTTAATAGTGCATTAAATGCCCCCTGTGATAACATATGTACTTCGTCTATTATATATACTCTATATTTTGCTTTTGTTGGTAAAAAGTTTACTTCTTCTCTTATTGACCTTATGTCCTCAACACTGTTATTTGATGCAGCATCCATTTCTACTATGTCTGTTAATGCTCCTGATATGGCTGCTTTGCATATCTCACATTCATTACATGGTTCTCCTTCTTTTGGGTCTAAACAGTTTATTGCTCTTGCTAATACTTTTGCTGATGTGGTTTTTCCTGTTCCTCTTCCTCCATTGAATAAGTATGCATGTCCTACTCTGTTTGATTTTATCTGGTTTTTTAGTGTCCTTGTTATGCTTTCTTGCCCTACCATTTCACTGAATGTTTGTGGTCTGAATTTTCTATAAAGCGCTGTGTACCCCATATTTTCACATCCTTTATATTTTAAAAAATGGTTTGAGCCCCAATCTCTCTATGGAAAACAATTCCCACATAAAAGTATCTACTTATTGCTGCTTCCTTCCGGACCTGACAAGGTTCATAGGCTTTTATTGAGCTTGCTTTCCATACAAAGGTTGGTTCTCATACCATTGTTATTATATAATGTAATTGCAAAATTTGCAATATGTTTTTATTAAAAAATACTATATCAATATTTTAATTTTTTATTATATAAGATTAAATGCAATATTAGTTTTCTATTCTTTTGAATATAACATTATTAAAGTCTGTGATTTCTATTCCTTTTACCCCTTCTTCAATAATGCTTTCTGATGGAATGTCTAAGTCTATTGTTGCTTGGTATTTTCTTCCTCCTTTTAATTCAATTGTCATATCAAAACTTATTTTTGTTTGTATGTCTTCTTGTTTTACATTTGTTAATTTTAGTAGTTCACTATGGTTTATTTCTTGATTATCTTCTGAATTAAATTTTGATATGTTGTTTATTGCATATCTGAATGCAATTTTTCCACCTTGGTTTGATATTATCTGTTCTTTTATATTTGATTGTAGTCCACCTTCATATATAATTTGTTGTGTTTCATTTTCTACTGTATTTATAAACATCTTTTTTTGGTCTTTTACTGGTTTATATATTTTAGCTTCTCCTGTATTATTTGTTTTATTGATTTTTATATTTTCTATTTTTATATTTTCTATGATTTCTGTTTTACTATAATGCTCATTTTTTTCTATATATATATATATATCATTGTTTTGATTGACATTAAATCCCCATCTTTTTTGCTCTTCTTCTACTTCTATTCCTTCTACACTTTGTATTAATGATATTTTTTTGATATCAAATGGCATGTTCGCTTCACCTTCGACTTGATATTTTAACACAAAAACTCCTGCTATACATAATAAAATAAATATTATAACTATTACTGTAATTATATGAAATATTTTCTTACTTACATTTCTATACATCGTTTTTCCTCCGTTATTTCTTCATTTTTCTTAATTCTTTAAAGAATTTTTTTAGTATGCCCTCACATTCTTTTTGCAGTATGTTTTTTTCTATCTCTACTTGGTGGTTAAATGTATAATCTTTAAATAAGTTTAGCTTTGACCCTGCTGCTCCTGTTTTTTCGTCCATTGTTCCTATATATATCTTTTTTATCCTTGAGTTTATTATTGCCCCTGCACACATTGGGCATGGCTCTAATGTTATATACATCTCACAGTCTGTTAATCTCCACGTTTTTAGCTTTTTACTTGCTTTTTGTATTGCCATTATTTCTGCATGTTTTGTGGTGTCTAGTTTCATTTCTTTTTGGTTGTGCGCTCTTGCTATAATTTCTCCATTTTTTACTATTATTGCTCCTACTGGTACTTCTAATTTCTTATATGCTTTTTCTGCTTCTTTTAATGCTTCTTTCATATATTTTTTGTTGTCTTTTTCTTCGTCTATTTTTAACACTTTCTTTCTATTTTTTTACTTCTTTTATATTCTAAATTTAACATAATTTCTTCTATTTTGCAAGCGATTTTTTATATATTTTGACTTTTCTTTTCAGGTTCTTTTTATGTGAATTATATTATTGTTTTTCCTCTGTTCTGCACAAGAAAATAGTGTATAAATTTTTTTTTTAATTTACACACTTATAATACAATATCACGCGAGAATAGAGAAGCCAGTAGCAAAATCGCATTTGCTAGTTTTTTATCCAATTAACACAACTCCTTCTTTTATAAGATTAATATAAAAAGGTTTTATTCTTCAAACTTATTTATATTTCTTACCAATGTAGATATTATAATTCCTTGTTCTATTTCTATATCTGCACTTTTTTCCCATATTTTAATACTATACTCATTTATTTCTTTATTTGATAAGTCTGTCAAAACTATTATATATATATCTGAATTTTTATTATAATCACCTCGTGCATATGAACCATATAGCACTATTTTTTAATCTGCTTCCTAATATTGTTTTTATTTCTTCTAAAAAGTCATTTAATGTCTTTTTAGTATTATTGGGCATATCATCCACCTCAATTCCTTTACTATATAATTATGCTCTTGCTTTTATTTTACTTCATATCATAAAAAATAGCAAGTTCAACTTGCTATTTTTTATTACGAATTTGTACACCTCACTTCAAAATGTACTCTTCATATATTGGTGCACTCTCTCACATGCTACATAAGTGATAGCTATAAGTTTTGAATAATGCTTTGGATATAAACAGAGAAGCAATAGTTATTAACATGTACCATAAGCGAAAAAAACTTATACTTTTAGCGTTCTATTTGCACTTTGAAATCAGATTTTAGAGAAATTAGGGGTGATATTCCAAAATTATTACCTGAGCCATAATAGTGCAAGATTGCATTATATCCACTTATCAAACACACTGCTCCACCATTAAAACATGATGGTGAAGCCAGTCACCAGTTCCATACATCTCCTTTTTGTCCATTTAAACCACAATACATATTTCCATAGCCTTCATAATCTACAGTATCTGGTGATGTAAGATATACTTCACTTCCATTATTTACTGTATATACATACCCTGGAGCCTTTGTTGCTCTATATTTCGCTCCCAATACATTATTTCCTACACTTGTATGGGGTACACTATTATATGAGTCTATAAACATCTCTACACTTGGACTTCCTATTACATAATTTGCTTTACTTCCATCATAATTATTTGACCATGGACGACCTATATCACTTCCATCTTCTGGGTCACACAGCCATGCTGCTGCCTTTTCATTTGTGTCCCATCCACTTTCATTGTTCCTTCTGTTTTTTGCCCAATCAGGATTCATTTCTTTTACTTTGGTTTTACTTGTTACATAACTTGTATTTAATGATGTTGTTTTGTTTGAGGTATAATCAGCCTTTAAATATATTGTGTTTATTCCATCTCCATATTTATTTTCTTTATCTACAAAAAATATTCTGTATGTTGCATCTCCTGTTGTATAATTTTTTACTATTTTTCCATAATATATTTCTGGATTTTTTGCTATATCTTCTGCTGATGGATTTTCTTTTATATTTACTTTTACTGTTACTTGACATGTTCCTGCAAATGTTTCCCCTTCACTATTCGTCCCTGTTATTGTTACATTTACTGGGCTCGTTGTTGTTTCTACTCCTTTTACATTTCCTTTTGTGTTCACTGTTACCTTACTTGTATCTCCACTACTATAACTATATGTCATATCTTCTACATTCTGTGCTGGTGTTGTCTTTACTACTATTTCCTTTGTTTCTCCTACTGATACTTCTATTGGGTCTGCACTTATTCCTGTTACTTCTGATACTATTATTACTTCACATTCATCACTATAATTTCCTATTTTTACTGTTATTTTTGCTGTATCTCCTACATTTCCTTTTGCTGTTACATTTCCTTGATTATCTACTGTTGCTACTGTTGTATTACTTGAACTCCATTCAATATCACCACTTGTTCCTTGTTTCTTTGTTGCTATTAATCTTTCACTTTTTCCTTTTAATAACTTAAGTTGACTTTTATTTAATGTTATTCCTCCTTTTTCATTTTCTTTTTTCTCTATCACTTCTCCTTCTTCCGTTATTTCATATTTAACTCCTCCTTCTTCCACAATCCATGGTAATCCTCCTTCTGGTCCATTTTTTTCTATATTCGTTATTCCTGCTCCTTTTAATTCTGTATCTAATCTACTTAAATCTATTGTTCCTTCTTCATTTATTTTCGATGCTATTACTGCTAACTTTATCTTCTCTTCTATTTCTGCTTTTTTTGAATTATTTTTTGCATTTTGTGCTTGGCTTATTATTCCATTCTCTCCTGTTAGCATTGCTATACTTGTTGCTGCTAATATCAATAATACTATAATTGTAATAACTAATGCTATTAGTGTAATTCCTCTTTCTTTTCTTATTTTCATTTTTCCTCCTCTTTGGCATGCCAAAAAGACAGCCTATTTATTTTCAATCCATCATAAATAGCCTATCATTTATTCATCACTTATAAATGTATTTTTACCTCTTATCACTTTCACTAACTCACTTGTGTGTGTGTGTGTGTGTGTACAGCCCCAAGGGTTTTAACGTTCATACTTTTCTCTCCTTTTTCCTTTGTTTCTCTTTTTTCGCCTTTTGCTTTCTCCTCATATATTAAAATACAGCTTTTACTATTTAAAACAAACCATAATAAGTTTCTTTTTTAACAATTGTTTTGCATTTCACGCAATTTTTTTCATACAAAACTTAAGGTACAATTAAAATAGCTAAATCTATTTTATCTTCATTAATTAATTTCTTTCATCCATAGTCCATGTTTATTGCAATATGCATAAACCTTTGAACCTTTTATATATTTAAATTCAGTTTCTGCTACTTCTCCTGATTTAAAATATTTTATACATTCTTTTTTATCTGTAACAACGCAAACCCATTCTATATAATGTTCATCTTCCATAACATGGTTTACTTGTACTTTTATTTTCTCTCCACTAATCTCTATTGTTGGTATATGTTTTTCAAATGATGCATCAACTGAATTTGGAATCAATTTTTCCATTTCTTCATTACAACACATTATACCACAATCTGCACATTTGCAATCATTTATAACTTTTATAATTGCACCACATTTTTTACATTTTTTTATAATTAATTCTTTTTCCATAGTCTCCTCCTATATTATTAAAATATTCCTTACATTGGTGTGCCTAGGCGGACTCGAACCACCATCGGTCGCTTAGGAGGCGACTGCTCTATCCTGCTGAGCTATAAGCACATTTTAGATAATTATATCACAAATCAGCATAAATTCAAGTACAATTGTAAAAAGTTTATAAATATGTTATAATAATTTTTATAAATTAATAAAAAGGAGTACATATGCAACAAATATTAAGTAAAATGAGAAAAGCAATAGAAGAATATAATATGATTGAAGAAGGAGACAAAATTGCTGTATGTCTATCAGGTGGAAAAGACTCAATAACACTATTAAATGGGCTCAAAGCATTGCAGAGATTTTATCCGAAACACTTCGAACTAATTGCAATAACTGTAAATCCAGGTTTTGATTTTTTTGATACAGAAATTCTACAAAAAAACTGTGATGAACTTGATATTCCTTTATTTATAGAAGAAAGTCATATAAAAGAAATAGTTTTTGATGTTAGACAAGAAAGAAATCCATGCTCTTTATGTGCAAATTTACGTAGAGGAATTATAAATACTGTTGCAATACGTGAAGGATGTAATAAAATAGCTTTAGGTCATAATATGGATGATGTTTTAGAGACATTCTTATTAAATTTGTTATATACAGGTAGTATTTCTACTTTTGCCCCTAAAAGTTATATGGATAGAAGTAAAATTACTCTTATTAGACCATTGATTTTGCTTGGAGAAAAGGATGCAAAAAGGTTTGTAAAAAAGCATAATAAGCAAATTATGCCAAAGGTATGTCCTATGGATGAACATACAAAACGTGAAAATATGAAGGAACAGATTTTTTTGTGGCAAAAGGATATTCCTATGATTAGAGCTAATCTTTTTGGCGCAATTTCTAGAAATTTAGATGGATGGAAAAAAGATATTTAAAAAAATATACCAGATTAAACTTATCTGGCATATTTTTTATTTTATGCATTTCTAACTAAATCTTCCATGGCTTGTTTTAAATCTTGTAATTTCTTATCAGCATCTTCCATTGAAGAACCCTTTATTCCTATATAAAGTTTTATTTTTGGTTCTGTTCCAGATGGACGAACACAGCACCATGAATTATTTTCCAATTCATAATACAAAACATTTGATTTAGGTAAACCAGTTTCTGTTGTATCTCCTGTTATTCTGTCTTTAATAATATTTGTATCATAATCTTTGAATTTCAGAACTTTATAATCTCCTATTTTATCAATATCTTTTGTTCTCATAGAAGACATCATTTCTTTTATTTTATTTGCTCCTTCTGAACCTTCTAAAACAATTGATATTTGAGCTTCTTTATAATACCCATATTTCTCATAAATATTAATCATTTGCTCCCATAAAGTTAATCCTTTTGATTTATAATATGCTGCCGCTTCGCAAAGTGCCATAACTGCTCCTATACCATCTTTGTCTCTAGCATATTCTCCTATTAAACATCCATAGCTTTCTTCAAATCCAAATACATATTTCTTATCTTGTTTTTCTTCTGCTTCTCTCATAACTTTTCCTATATGTTTAAATCCTGTTAGTACTTTTATTAATTCCAAATTATATGCTTCTGCAACTGCATCTGTTAAATTTGTAGATACAATAGTTTTTATAACCATACCATTTTTTGGTAATATTCCTTTTTCTTGTTTTTGAGAAATTTCATATTCTGCAATTAATAGTGCTGACATATTTCCATTATAATTTATATATTCCCCAGTTATTGGGTCTTTTGTGAATATTCCTAGTCTGTCTGCATCTGGGTCTGTAGCTAAAACTACATCCGCCTCCTTTTGTTTTGCTAATTCTAAAGCTAATTTAAATGCTTTTGGGTCTTCTGGGTTGGGATAACTAACTGTTGGAAAATCTCCATCTGGCATTTCTTGTTCTGGTACAACAAATACATTTTTGAATCCCAATTCTTTTAAAATTCTTTGAACCATTTCATTTCCTGCTCCATGTAATGGTGTATAAACTATTTTTAGGTTTTCACCTTGCTCTTTTATTATTTCTGGATTTAATACACATTTTTTTAGTTCTTCTATATATCTATCATCAATTTCTTTACTAACAATATTATATAGTCCTTTTTCTTTTGCTTCTTGTTCTGTTATTTTTTTGATATCTGCATAATCCTTAACATTTTGTACTTCTGTTATTATTTCTTTATCTACTGGTGAAACTATTTGTGCTCCATCATTCCAGTATACTTTATATCCATTATATTTTGGTGGATTGTGACTTGCTGTTATCATTATTCCTGCTGTAGCTTTTAATTCTCTTACAGCAAATGAAAGTTCTGGTACAGGTCTTAATTTGTCCATTATATATGTCTTTATACCATTTGCATTTAATACTAATGCTGTTAATTTACTAAATTCTGGTGACATATGTCTTGAGTCAAAACTTATTACTACTCCTTTGTCTTGTACTCCTTTTTTTATAATATAGTTTGCAAGTCCTTGAGTTGCTTTTCCTACAGTGTATTTGTTCATTCTGTTTGTTCCTACTCCTATTACTCCTCTTAGCCCTGCTGTTCCAAATTCTAATTCTCTATAAAATCTATCTTCTATTTCTTTTTCATTTCCTTTTATTTCTAATAATTCTTTTTTTGTTTCTTCATCAAAAGCTGGGTCTTCACACCATCTTTTATATTCCTCTAAATAATCCATATATAACTTCCTTTCTTATTTATTTTTATAAAACTGCTGACATATTTACCAGCAGTTGTTTTCTTTTTTTATTTATAGTTTATAGAAATTTCTATATAATTCTCTTGCTGTTTCTGGACTGTCTACTCCAGTTGCATTTTTTACAGGCGCAAATTCTTCTTCTCTTTTTACTCTTAATATTGCCATGTCGTCTAGTTCTCCAAATGCATCAAATAAAAATGCTTCAAATTTATATGCGTTTGGTCCATCTGGTATTACTTTATTTCCTTCTTTGTCTATATATGTTGCCTTTTTAAATGCTGAATGATATGGCAATGGCTTTGCTCCCATTCTTTCTATTGCATCTAGTTTGAATAGATTGCATAATATATGAGATTCTCCATATTTTAATTCTCCATTTTCATCTATTTCTTCTGACAGTTCTTTTGGTATTTCTGTATATTCTAAAACAGATGGTCTTCCGTTTTTCTTACAAAATACTCCAACTTTTTCTTGTGGATTTGCTTTTACTACTGATTTTCCAGCTGCTGTTACATTTTTTTGTATTGCTATTCCCATTAATATTGGGTCAACCATTTTTACTAGGCAATTGTCTATTCCTCCAATAAATACCCATTTTGTTCCTAGTTCTCTCATCTTTTTTGTCATTCCTCTTTTTACAAGTGACTCATATATTCCTCCATGTCCATCTGCTGCTTCTTTTATTAGACCATCTTCTCCTATTAGTATTTTTCCTTCTGTGTCTACCATTGGTAATTCTCCTTGTTTGAAGAAGAATAGGTCTTTATCTTTTTGATGTCCAAAATATCTATGTTTTGTAAAGAATTCTATTGTTTGCTCATTATTTTCTTCACTTGTCATTATAAACCATGGTATCACTACTCCATATTTTTTTCCTTGCTCTTTTAATGTGTCACTTAATAATTCAAATAGTGATTTATGTGTTTCTAGTCCTATATCATATGTTCCTTTTGGTCCATTATGCCCTAGTCTAGTCCCTTGACCTCCTGCCATTGTTACAGCTGCTAATTCTCCATTTCTTATTGCTTTTTCTCCAATTGCTTGGTAATCTTTATATTCTCCATTTAATTTTTCTTTGTCAAGATATTCGATTGGTGTTATTTCACTTTCTGCTGCTTCATAATCTCTTTTTGTATTATTATATAAACTATTGATTAATTCAAAATCTATTGCTTTTATTTGCTCTAATAATTTTTTTTGTTTTGCTTGGTCTAATTCACTGTATCTATTTAATAAGTGCTCTTGTGAATATTTCTTTAGTGTTTTCATTATTTCATCTATATCTTCTCCCATATAAATCTTCCTTTCTTATTATATATATATATACCATTTTTTTATTTTTTTCAATAGTTTATTTTTTTTTTTTAGAATTTACGAAATCCTAAAGTATTCAAGCTTCTATTATGTTCATTTATTATATTTCCTATGTTGTCTTTTACTTCTTCAAATTCATAACAGTTTACAATATTTAATCCTTTTTTGTTTGCTTCTTGAATTTCTTTGTTTTTTTCTTTTATATATTCTTCTGTTCCTATTACTATTATATTTGTTTTATCTTGTATCTGTTTATTGTTCTTTTCCCATCCTAAATTTAATATTTCTTCTTTTCTTTCGTTTTCTAAATTCATCTTTGACATTACAACTTCCATTGTTCCTTTTAAGTCTTTTTCTGTTATTATATTTATATTTTCCTTTTCATCTATCTTTTGATTTATATATGGTACTAATATCATTTCTAAATGAAAATCACTTACATAAAAACTACACATCTTATCTATATTCTGACTTTCAACAAGCATAATATTCATTCCTTTCGATTGATTTGTTACTGGTAAATTTTACCAATAAGAATAACTTTTGTCAAGATTTTTGTTAAAGTTTTTTTCTAAATGTATAATTTATTTTTTTTGGTTAATAATTATTTTAAAGATATTTTTTGACAAAAAAGTTTTATTTTATTATATAATTCAAAGGAGGATTTATATGAAAAATTTTATAAAAAGTACACTTATACTGTTATTCTTACTATTATTATATGTATTTATTTCTGCTCATAATTATGTCTCAGCTGTCTCTTCTGACCTTTCAGATGCAGTTTTTAGATTACATGTTTTAGCAAATAGTGACTCAGCCGAAGACCAAGAGTTAAAATTGAAAGTTAGAGATGCTTTATTAAATTATATGAATGGTATTTGTTCAAATTGCTCAACAAAAGAAGAAGCTATCTCATTAGTGGAATCTCACAAAAATGAATTTATAGATGTAGCAGAAAGAACTATACAAGAAAATGGTTATGACTATTCTGTAAAAATTAATATAGGTAATTTTTATTTCCCTACAAAAAATTATGGTGATATTTCATTACCTGCTAGTTTTTATGATGCTTTACGTGTCGAAATTGGAGATGCAAATGGAAAAAATTGGTGGTGCGTAATGTTCCCTTCACTTTGTTTTATTGATGTTAGTTCTGGTATTGTTGATGATGAGGCAAAGGAAAACCTTGAAAATAACATGGACCAAGAATCTTATAATATAATATCTGATGCTGAAAATTCTGACTTAAAATTGAAATTTAGATTAATAGAATTCTTTGCTGAAAAAGGTCTTTTTACAGCTAAAAATTAGAAATATTTAAAAAGTGTTGTAATCTTTTACTTTTTATGGTATATTTCTTAAGAATATATTTTTAAGGAGGAATACTTTTGGAAAAATTGGTTATCAATGGAAGTACACACTTAAAGGGCGAAGTAACAATTAGTGGTGCAAAAAATGCAGCAGTTGCAATTTTACCTGCAACACTTTTAATAAATGGCGTTTGTACAATTGAGAATTTGCCTAATATTAGCGATGTTAAAACCTCTTGTAAAATTCTAGAAAGTCTTGGCGCAAAAATAGAATGGATTGGCCAAAATGAAATTACAATTGATACAAGAAATATAAATGAAACAATTGCTTCTGAAGAATTGACAAGAATGTTTAGAGCTTCATATTACATTATTGGAAGTATGCTTGGGAGAAAAAGAGAAATTACTGTTGGAATGCCTGGTGGATGTAAACTAGGAGCCAGACCAATAGACCAACATATTAAAGGATTTGAAGCACTTGGTGCAACAGTTGATGTAGGTCAAGGTAAAATAACAGCAAAAGCTTCTAAATTAATGGGAAATTCTATATACATGGATGTTGTTTCAGTTGGTGCAACTATAAACGTTATGTTAGCTGCAGTTCTAGCTGAAGGAACTACTATTATTGACAATGCTGCTAAAGAGCCTCACATAGTTGATGTTGCAAACTTCTTGAATACAATGGGAGCTGACATTCGTGGAGCAGGAACTGATGTTATTAAAATAAATGGTGTTAAGGAATTACAAGGAAATAGTACATACTCTATTGTCCCTGACCAAATAGAAGCTGGCACATTTATGCTTGCGGCAGTGGCATCTCAAGGAGATGTTTTAATAAAAAATTGTATTACTAAGCATTTAGAATCTATAACTGCAAAGATTATTGAAATTGGTGGACAAGTTGAAGATTATGGTGATAGCATTAGAGTAAAATGTGATAAAAGACCATCTAAAGCTACAATTAAAACTCTTCCTTATCCTGGTTTTCCTACAGATTTACAGCCTCAGATTGGAGTTGTTCTTTCTGTTGCTGAAGGTACTAGTAAAATAATTGAGAGTATTTGGGAATCAAGATTTCAATATACAGAAGAATTAAATAAAATGGGAGCAAATATAACTGCTCAAGGAAAGTCTGCTTTTTTTGAAGGTGTTGAGAAATTGTCTGGCTCACCAGTTTATTCTTCAGATTTACGTGCTGGCGCTGCTTTAATAATTGCAGGAATTGTTGCAGAGGGTACAACTGAAATCTATAATTTAGAACATATAGATAGAGGATATGAAAATATTGAAGATAAATTCAGAAATCTTGGTGCAGTAATCAAAAGAATTAATGAATAAACATTAGAAAGAAGAAATAATCATGTTAAATTTTTGTAGCTTATATAGTGGTAGTAGTGGTAATAGTTTGTTTGTCGAAACGGAAAATACAAAGGTCTTGATTGATGCTGGTATGAGTTGTAAAAAAATTGAAGAAGCTCTAGGCTCTATTGATGTAGAGGCTTCTTCTATTAATGCAATTTTAGTTACTCATGAGCATATAGACCATATAAGAGGAATATCAACAATTTCTAAAAAATTTGATATTCCTGTTTTTGCTACTAAAGAAACTTTTGATGCTATGCCTAAACAAACAGAAAAGATTTCTAATTATAATATTAATTTTTTTGTGCCTTCTGAAAAATTTTGTATAAACGATTTAGAGGTTTTACCTTTTAGTATACCTCATGATGCGGCTAATCCTTGTGGGTTTAATATAAAAAATGATACTCATCAAATTAGTGTCGCAACTGATATCGGTCATATGAATAGAACTATCTTAAATCATTTAGAAGGTAGTGAATTTGTTTTGCTTGAATCTAATTATGAAACTGAAGTTCTAAAATGTTGTACATATCCTTTTAAATTAAAGTCTCGTATTGCTAGCAATATTGGTCATTTGTCAAATGAAATGGCTGGTAAAACAATTTCATATTTGCTGAAAAATAGTAACCTTAAAACTGCTTTGCTGGGACATTTAAGTAAAGAAAGTAATTTCCCAGAATTGGCTTATCAAACTGTTGTAGATGAGTTAATTTCTGAGAGTTGTAATTTGGATTCTATTAATTTATCTGTTGCCAGTAGAGACAATCCAAGTAAATTAATAAAATTATAATATATGGTATTGTAAAGGGAAAATTCTTATAAGAACAAATCGGTTAGAAATATAGTAATAATCATTTGTGGGGCCACAAGTTTAGTTTTGATTTAATTTTTATATTTTTGGCTGTTCATTTTATGGGGAATTAGAATTATTCCCTTTACAAGATTAAAAACTTTTGATTAATAAATTCATCGCCACTATAATACAACACTTTTTTATTGTTGTCAAGAAAAACATTTCGACATTTTTCGACCATCCGATTACTTTTAGTTCTTAGAAAAATACCTTACAAACTAGAATCGCAACTAATATTCCTGTTAAATCTGCCATTAGTGCTGCTAATAATATCAATCTTGTATTTTTTATTTTTGTACTCCCTGTATAAACTGCTATTGTATACAATGTAGTCTCTGTTGATCCCATTATTACTGATGCAACTATCCCTATAAATGTGTCAACTCCATTGTTTTTTATAATATCTGTAGCAACTGCCATTGAAGCACTGCCTGAAATTGGACGTAGCATTGCTAATGGCATTATTTCATTTGGTATATTCAACATATTTGTTATTGGTGAAATAGTATGTACTATAAAATCTATAACTCCTGAACTCCTCAACATTCCTATTGCCATAAAAAGCCCTATTAAAGTTGGAAAAATTTTAATTACAATTTGTATTCCATCCTTTGCCCCTTTTAAAAACATATCAAAAATCGGTGCTCTTTCTTTTACTCCATTTGCTACTATTAGTAAAATGATAATTGGCATTGAAATTATTGAAATATAATTAATTATTCTCATATCTATCTCCTAGTAATTTTTATTAATATTTTTGTACATATTACGCCTACAATTGCAGCACAAATAGTTGCTATCCATACTGGAACTATTATGCTACTTGGACTCTCTGAGTTTAGTGATGCCCTTATTGATATTACTGTTGTTGGAATAATTTGTAATGATGCTGTATTTAATATTATTAGCATCATCATATTATCACTAAGAGTATCTTTTTCTATATTGTCTTTTTGCAATTCATCCATTGCTTTTAAACCTAAGGGTGTAGCAGCATTTCCTAGGCCTAACATGTTTGCAATAATATTCATTGTTATGTTTTTATCTGCTTTCTCATTTAGATTGGGAAATAACTTATTTATTATTGGATGTAGTGCTTTAGATAAGTATTCTATTATTTTGGTTTGAGATGCTATTTCCATTATTCCAGTCCATAGACATGTTATTCCTATTAATGTTAATGAAAATTCAACTACTGTTGATGTTGCCTCAAATATTGAGTTATTAAGTTGCTCTATATTTCCATTAAGTATTGCATAAACTATAGAAATTATAATAAATACTGACCATAAAATATTTAGCATAGCCCTCACCTCTTTCAGTTTTATATCTATATTATTTATATTATTTTATATTCTTTATATAACATTTTTTTGAAATTTTAATAAATACAATTGACCATACTATTTATTTGTGATATGATTATGTAGAATTGATTATAAATTTAAGGAGGATTAAACATGAAGTCTACTGGAATTATTAGAAAAGTTGATGAACTTGGTAGAGTCGTTATTCCTATAGAAATAAGAAATAAATTTGATATTGCGGAAAAAGACCCTATAGAAATTTATGTAGATGGTTCATCTATCGTATTAAAAAAATATGAACCAAATTGTATCTTTTGTGGAAATACAAAAAATTTGATGACTTATAAGGATAAATTAATATGTTCTAAATGTGCTCAAAAAATAGCAAGTATAGAAGAAAATGATGAAGAATAAAATTCACTTATAGTATTTAAATAAAAAAATATCATACTAAAATAGTATGATATTTTTTTATTTAAAGTAACCATATGAATAATATAAGTTCTATTTATATAAACATTTGATATATTTCATTTTTATTTACATTTCTATCTTTGGCAATCTTTTTTATTATCTCCTTTTTTTCTAATCCTTGTTTTTGATAGAACTCATAATGGTCATTTATACTTAAATTATTCAACATATTATTGGTATTTTCTGTATTTTTATTTCCTTCAATAACTAGAATCATCTCTCCTTTTAAACTGTCAACTTTTTCCAGAATAGTATGTATATCTTCTCTAATAAACTCTTCATGTATTTTTGTCAACTCTCTTACCAAAACTACTTTTCTACTATCTAGAATCTTGCTTAACTCTTCAAGTGTATTTTTCATTTTGTGTGGTGCTTCATATAAAATAATTGTTTTATCTATTTTTTCTATTTGTTCTAGTTTTTCTCTTCTTAGTTTTTTATTTAATGGTAAAAATCCTAAAAAGTAAAATTCGCTTGTGTCAATTCCAGAACAGATTAGTGCATTTATCATTGCACATGCTCCTGGTATTGGTATTATTTTTATATTTTCCTCTATTGCCTTTTTAATTATTTCTTCTCCTGGGTCACATATTCCTGGCGTTCCTGCATCAGAAACTAATGCTATATTTTCTCCTTCTTTTAATTTGTCTATTAGTATATTACTTTTAAATTCTTCGTTATGTCTATGATAACTTATTAATGGTTTTGAAATTTCTAGATGATTTAAAAGTTTTAATGTTTGCCTAGTATCTTCTGCTGCAATTAAATCTACTTCTTTTAATATCCTTATTGCTCTTAATGTAATATCTTCTAAATTTCCTATTGGTGTTGCTACTATGTATAAGGTTCCATTCATTATTTATTTTACCTCCTTGCGTATATTAATTAACTCTCATTTGTTTAATATTTTATCATATTTATACTATAATTAATATACTTTTGATATTTTTTTACATATTATATATTATTGGATAATGAAATACATAACTTTTGTCATCTCATTATTCTAAAAGGAGTGTGATTATATGAATAATTTTTATAATTATAGGTTTAATAATACTTCTCCTTACAATCTAGTACGACATTCCCCACCACAGCCTCCTTCATCTTCCCCAAAATGTTCTCCTCCTAAAAAGAAGAAGTTTGATTTTAAGTCTCTAAAAAAAGATACTTGTACATCTTTATGTGATGTTGAACATTTTCTTTGCAATTTTAGTAGCTTTGTAAAATATGTTAAATTATATGATTTATTAAAAAAGTAAATAAAATCCAGGCATCTGGATTTTATTTACTTTTTGTATATATGTCTGGACATTTTTCGTTTTCTTCACCATTAATTAGAATTTTAACTGAGTCAACTTCTTTTAAATTTACTAATGTGTTAACAATACTATTAATTGTTTTTAATTTTTGGTCATCATTTTCATAATTCAAAAATTCATTAGAAACATTAACAACTGCACAAGAGCCTTCTAATTTAACATCATTTACATTTGTCCCATCTGGAATTAGTTTATTTAGATTAGTGCTTTGTGGTCCTTTAATTAATAATGCAATTAATTCTTGATAAGGGTTTTTTAATAATGTATTTGCATCTACAATTCTTATCTCTGTTTCTAGTTCCCCTGTTTCAGTATTCGCAAAATATAGTACTACTTTTGTTTGTCTTAATTGTTCCTCTGAAATTTCTTCTTGTGGTGTATAGTCTTGATAACTACCCGAATTTTCCTCTTGCTTTTCAATACTCACATTTTGAAAAATGAAAAATGCTATTATAATAATTATTATTAAAGTTATTATAGCAATTATCTTTTTTCTGTTTTTCTTCATATCTCATCTCATTCCTTTCTCAAGGCACATATTAGTTTAAAACATTTTTAGCCTTGTCTATAATGAATATTATTATTGTGTTATCTATTTTAGAACTAAATGAGATATTTTTAAAAATCATTGTACTTTTTTAAATAAATTTTGAATGTTTCTTTTTATATATTGTTTTAATATAATTATAAATATCATAAATATTATATTTATGATTATAATTGCATTTATATATCTAAATCCTTCAAATACTTTTGCTAAATAACCCAAAATTAAAAATGTAAAAATCGTTATTACATATTGATATAATTTACTTCCACTTTCTTTTACTACTGATTCTTCGTTTACCCAATTAAGATTTGGCCTTTTTAAATCAATAAGAACAAGTATATAACTATTTATTATATTTACAAGCATACTGGTAAAAAATACCACTATAAAATATCCAATTGGAACTTCCAGAAAATTCAAATATATGACTAATATTTCCATTAAAATTATTACTGTATTTATTACTATTTGTGGTAGTGCTTTTATCTTAAACTGCTTATATAATGGTATGGGAATGTATTTCATAAAAAATGCGTTTTTACCTTCTCTAGAGATTGCAGTTATTGAAAGATTAGATAGTGTATATATTATTTGTATAGTTCCTATTATAATCATTGTTGATTGTATTTTGAATTCCTCTATACCAATATTGTTTATTATATCTTCATTTTTTATTTCCTCTCTAACTACTGGTAAGAACATATTTGTTACTATTGCAAATACTATTGCTACGAAAATATATTGTAAAACATTTTGAATAACAAATGTTGAATTCCTATTTATTTTTTTTAGGTCATTTTTTAGATATGATTTAATTTTATTTTCTTTTTTATATCTATATGTTTGTTCTCCTGCTTTACTTGGCATATTTTTTGTGTCATTTATTCTTAATATTTCTTTTAGGTATATTTTTGCTCCAATTATACATGTGGTAATTATTGATAATGCACTAATTGCTAATATCTTTATTATATTTAATATTACCTGCATAAATTGATTGTTTGTTAATATCTGAATAATTGGCTCTATAATTATAAATTTTTTGTTTATTTCATTGATTTTGATATCTGATATTTGATTTTGTGTGACATTCTGTATCTCTTCTCTTGGTATTACTTCATTTAATGTTTTTCCTATAATATATGTCATTATGGATATTAATATAATTGTCACAACTATTTGCAATACTTCTTTGTTTTTTATTACTTTTAAAAGTCTCATTGTTAGTAATATCAATATTGATATTATTGATGTAAATAAAATAGGAAATACTGCAAGTGTTATAATTGCCCCTATAAAATACATTATAGTTTTTTGTATTAGTATACCATACATTATTAGTGGGATTAATAATAATAGTGCTTCCATTAAATACATTATTGCTATTATTGTATTTATTTTTCCCATTAGTATCTCAATAGGTTTTACTGGCAAATATATTACATCTTTTATATCTTTGGAGTAATATAATATACTACATACTAATATAATTAATTGATATATCATTATAGTTGCAACTATTGGTAAATATATCTTTAAGAAAAGTATTGGCTGTCCTATTTTATCTAAATAATTTATTACTGTTAAAGATATATATGCCAATGCCGCTGCTACTATAATTATTAACCATAAATATATAGATTTCTTATTTACTTTATTTGTTTTTTTGTTAAATAAATTTAATTTACTATAATAATCTTTTAAGAATATTTTTGTTAGTACTCTTATTTTTTGCATCTTTTTTCTCTCTTTCCTTTTAAGTTTAGTTTGGAAAATTTTTTATACTAATCTTGATTTTCATTTTCTGTCATTTCTATAAATATTTCTTCTAAAGATTTATTTTCTTTTAATTCATTTTTTATTTGCTCTATTGTACCTACAAAAATTATTTCTCCCTTATTTATTATTCCTATTCTGTCACATATTTTTTCTGCAACATCTAAAATATGTGTCGAAAAAAATACTGTTTTATTATTATCTGCTTGTTTTCTCATTATTTTTTTTAACTCAAATGTTGCTTTTGGGTCTAAGCCTGTCATTGGCTCATCTATTATCCAATTTTGAGGTTCGTGTAATAATGAACCTATTATTATTAGTTTTTGTCTCATTCCATGAGAATAACTTTCTATTTTATTATTTAGTACATTATTAATTTCAAATATTTTACTTAATTCTTCTATTTTATCTTTTCTTTGCACTTCTCCAACTTCATATATATCTGCCATAAAGTTTAGATATTCTATTCCTTTTAATTTTAAAAATATATCACTTTTATCTGGTACATAACCAAATTTCTTTTTTGCTTCAATTGGATTTTTTTCTATATTGTTATTATCTATTAATATTTCTCCATCATCTATATCTAATATTCCTGTTAGCATTTTTATTGTAGTTGTCTTCCCAGCACCATTTGGTCCTAAAAATCCAAATATCTCTCCATCATTTATTTGTAAATTTATTCCATTTACCGCTTTATTTTTCTTGTTATATGATTTTGATATATTTTTTATTTGTATCATCTTTTCTCTCCTTACTTATGTTGGAATAATGCATTTATATCCTATTCCTCTAACTGTGTATATTTCAAATTCGTTTATATCACTTAGTTTTTCTCTTATTCTTTTTATGTGTACATCAACTGTTCTATAATCTGATTCACTTTCTAATCCCCAAATTTCTTCTATTAATTCTTGTCTTGTAAATATCTTATTGGGATTACTTAATAATTTGTATAATAAGTAAAATTCTTTTTGTGCTAAATTATATATTTTTTCTTCTTTTGTTATACTTAGGTTTTTATAATTTAATACTAATTTTCCTATATTTAATATTTTTTCATTTGTTGCTTTTGCTCTTTTTAATAATACCTGTACTCTTAGTATCATTTCCTCCATATTTACTGGCTTTACCATATAGTCGTCTGCACCTAATAAAAAACCTGTCTTTTTATCTTCTATATCCGATTTTGCTGTTATTAGCATTATTGGAATATCAAACTGTGCTGTTCTTAGTTCTTTTACTAATTCATATCCATCTGTTCCTGACATCATTATATCACTTATTATTAAATCTATATAATTTCTGTCTAATACATCTAATGCCTCATCTCCATTTTTTGCTTCATATGCTGTGTAATTATTTTTCTTTAAATATGTTGTCATTAATTTCCTTAGATTTTTGTCATCTTCTACTACTAAAATATTAAACAATTTATCCACCCTTTCTTGTATTTCAGGTCATACTAAAATATCATGAATTACATGTGAATTGCTTATATTATACACAAATAGAACGAACAATTCAAGAATATTTTGTTCTTTTAATATAATCATTTTTCTAGTTATTTTCTTCTTTTTCTTCAACAATCATTATAAATTCAACATTACCTTTTACTTTTTCATCTTTCATTGTAAAATTGTTATATTGGTTAGATAATTGTTCAAGCTTTTCTAATCTATTTGTAACATCTTTTATATTATTATTTACAAAGTTACATATTGGCTCTATACCATTTTTATTAAATTCAATTATACCATCTTTAAGTGTTTTTGTTCCTTGTTTTAATGTATTTGCACCTTCAACTAATTTGTTATCAGCATTTAATAATTGAACTGTTGCACTATCAATTGTTTTTAATCCTGTTTTCATTTGATTTGAACCTGTTTTCAATGTTTTTGTTCCTTCTGAAAGTTTTTTTGTTCCATTATATATGCTTTCTGTACCTGTAACGAATTCTCCCATTTTATTACATATTGTACTTGTTCCTTGTTTTAATTGTGATATTCCTAAACTTAGTTCATGTGTACCATTTTGTAATTCTGTTATTCCTGTTTTTATAGCTGTTACTCCTTTTTTCAATTCTATCATTTTTGTCATATCTGTATTTTCTAATGTTTTTATTGTTTGTAAAATTGCTTCATTATTTTTATATAATATTGCTTCAGCTTCAGCATTTAATCTTATTTGTTCTTTTAATGTTTCTTTAATTGTTTCATCTGTATTTGCATCATTAATTATTAACATTAATTTATCTTTGGTTGTATTTATTGATTGAATTTTTTGTTTATTTACTGTAACTAATTGATTCAGTTCTTTTATTTTTTCTGTGTTATTTGTAATTTGAATTCCATCAATTCCTGCAATTATTTGGTCGACACCTGCTGATATATCGTGCTCTCCTTGTTGTAAAGCTTTGCTTCCAATTTCTATTTTTCCTAAATTATTATCAACTGTTTCTATTCCTATTGTAATTGCTTTTGCACCTTCTTTTAAGTTTTTTGCCCCTATATTTAATGTTCCTATATTTTCATTTATTGTATTAATTCCATTGTCTATTTGATTATAATTATTTGATGCACTTGTAACTCCATCTTTTACTTGATTCATTGCATTATTAAATTCTTGTGACTTTTCAGTATATAAATCAACTCCATCTGAAAGAGTTACTGCCCCATTTTCTATTTCTTGACTTGCATTTTTTAGTGTGTCAACTTGTGAATATATTTCATCTAATTCTTCAAATATTTTTATATCTTCATTTTCAAAAACTTTTGGTGTTATATATGAAATCATTGTTCCTAATTTAAATTCTGTTGTATCTAATGTTATTTCCATACTATCTGGAATGTCTATTACATCTCTATCTATATTAAGACTTTCTTGTAATCCTGGAGTAACTAATCCAATAACAGTTGTTTTACTTCCATCATTTATTACTTTTCCATTTTTTACTTCAACATTTTTATTTTTATCATTATTAAATATTGTCCCAACTCCAACTAAAAATGGTGTGTATAATTTTGTTTCTTTTCCTTCAATCTCTATATAATGTTCATCTTTATTTGTATATTGAATTATTATTTTTACCTTCCCACTTTTTCCATTTATTTCCTTTGCGCTTATTTCTTTTCCGTCTAATTCATACTTTATATTACAATTTACAGGTAACTCTTTATTACTTTCTCCCTGATAATGTATGTCTTCTCCATTTGCCTTCCATATTATCTTATTTCCCTCTTTTGTAAATGTCTCTTTACCACTTACATTTTTTATATTAGCTAAATCGCTTAAATCTTCTATTATTTCTTCTGTTCCTGATATATGGTCTGTTACTATTGTCTTATATCCCTCACCATTTGTATTTATTTTACTATATACAGTTTCGTTTTTAGTATATGCTAATATCGGTGTTGTATATATAAACATTGTAAATAATAATATTCCTGCTGTTGTTTTTTTGATTATTTTTTTATTCATTTTATTTTAATTCTCCTTTCTCAAGTCTATAGTTGTTTTACATATTACTTTATCAAAAATCATTAAAAGCGCTGGTAATATGGCAATTACTGATACCATACTTATTATTGCTCCTCTTGACATTAATGTACATAAAGAACCTATCATTTCTATTTCTGAATATGCCCCTACACCAAATGTTGCTCCAAAGAAGCATAATCCACTTACTAATATTGAACTTATTGAACTTTCTAATGCTTCATCAGTTGCCTGTTTTTTGTCTTTTCCTGATTTTCTATTAGCTATATATGCTGTTGTTATTAATATTGCATAATCAATTGTTGCTCCAAGCTGGATTGTTCCAATTACAATTGAAGCTATAAATGGTAGTATTGTATCTGTGTAATATGGAATTCCTAAATTTATAAATATGGCAAATTCTATTACTAACATTAATACTATTGGTAATGAGATTGATTTTAATACTATAATCATAATTATAAATATTATTGCAATTGAAACTGTATTTACACTATTAAAATCATGGTCACTTATTTCTACTAAATCTTTCATAAGTGGTCCCTCTCCTGCTAATATTGCATTTTTATCATATTGCTTTATTATGTTATTTATTTTTTCTACTTGTTCATTTAATTCATCTGTTGCTATTTCATATTTTGAATTTATCATTATCATTTGATATTTATCACTCATGAATATGGAAGATATTTCCTTTGGCAATACTTCTACTGGCATTGTTTCTGACATTTTTGAGTATGACATTACCCATTCTATTCCATCTAAATCTTCTATCTGTTTTAGCATTTCCTTTATTTTATATTCATCAACATTTTTATCTACTAATAAAACTTCAAGTGATACCATGTCAAATTCTTCTTGCAATTTTGTATTTGCTCCTATACTATCTAATGTGTCTGGCAATGATTTGTCTAAATTATAATATACATCTGTTTTTTTGTATCCATAAAATGCTATTGGCAATATTATTATAAATATTAATATTATTATTTTATACTTTCTTATAATAAAGTTTTTCGTCCTCGAAAATTTAGGTAATATTTCTTTGTGCCTTGTCTTTTCAATTAGTGTGTCAAATGATAGTATCATTGCAGGTAATATTGTTATTACTGTTATTACTCCTAAAAATACTCCTTTTGCCATTACTATTCCAATGTCTTTTCCAAGTGTTAAATTCATACTACATAATGCTAAAAACCCTGCAATTGTTGTTAATGAACTTCCTGCTACTGACGTGAATGTTTTACATATTGCCTCTGACATTGCTTTATTGTTATTGGAATTTTTTTCCTTTTCTGTTTTATAACTATGATATAAAAATATAGCAAAATCTGTAGTGACTCCCAATTGTAATACTGCACTTATTGCTTTTGTAATATATGATATTTGCCCTAAAAATATATTTGTTCCCATATTATATAATATTGCTATTCCTATATTTACTAATAGTAAAATTGGTACAATATATGAGTCTAATGCTATTTCTAGTATTAACAAACATAATGTAACTGCTATTAATACATATATTACTATCTCTGAATTTGAAAGGTCTCTAGTGTCTAATACTACTGACGACATTCCTCCCACTTTACATCTATCATCAGCTATCTCTCTTATTGTTTGTACTGTTTCCATTGTTGTATCTGATGAAATTCCATCTGCAAATGTTGCTAATATTACTGTCGTTCCTTCTCTATATATTTTTTCTGTTATATCTTTTGGCAACATTTCTATTGGTACACCATTTCCTACTAGTTCTGTTATTCCTAAAACTTTTTCTACATTATTTAATTCTCTTATCTTATTTTCTAGTTCTACTATCTCTTTTTGTTCCATATTTTCTAGTATTATTGTTGAAAATGCTCCCATGTTAAAGTCTTCTGCTAATATGTTCTCACCTTTAATTGTTTCTATGTCTTCTGGCAAATATACTAAAATGTCATAATTTATTCTGGTTTGTTTCATCCCTATTAATGATGGAATTAATAATAATAGTCCTATTGCTAATATAATTTTATGATACTTACATATAAAGTTAGATATCTTTTTCATTTGCCTCCTCCCTTCTAATTTGTTATTATACTATTTTTTCATGAACTTTATATGAACTAATTTCCAATATATTCAATATTTTGTAATCAAAAAAACTCTTATATGATATATTTATATCATATAAGAGTTTTATTATTTTTCGTTTTATTTACTTTTATTGTATCCCTTTGAATTCATACCAGTATCCACCTTTTTCTCCTGAGTTTGGATATGCATTTTGACTTATATCTGCAACAGTTCCTTCTAAACTCGTTCCTTTTTCTGGTACATTATTAACCTCTTCTAATGTTATATTACGTATCCAATATGGTCCCCCATATATAGCCGCTAGGTCAATTTTATTATCTTTTATTTTCATATTACTTATAGGTGTAAAATGTAGAGATATATTTGAAATATCATTTTTCATTAATGATACTCTTGTTCCGCACAATTTCATTTAAACTATATTGACTTACCATTTTTTTGTCTTTTGATATTCTATATCCTGGTTTATCATTATCAGGATACATTACAGTTGTACTATTTAATTCAAATGTTCCTGTTGCTTGATTTATTGTATAACCATCTGCAAATTGTTCATAAAAATCATATTCTCCATCATGAGGTCCTGTTACTTCTCCTAAAACTTCTCTATATTGTTTGCTCATTTTTACATCCCATTTTTCCCATGTATATAACTTTGTCCTTGCTACTTTTGTTACTCTACTTTCATTTTTTAAATTATCTGTTACTACAACAAAACATTCTTTTTCACTCATCCCTTCTCCAGTCCAAGTATAACTTGCTGTTTCTTCTGTTGTAGTTTGTGTATCTACTAATTTATTATCCACGTAAAATTCATATTGGGCTATACCACTATGTTCATCAATTGCAGTTGCTGTTAATGTAAAAGATTTTTCTGAATTTGGCGTTGATGATACTTCTATTTTCGGTGCTGTATTGTCAAAGTAAAATGCCTCACTTCCACATATATTTTTCTTTCCTGTTTCTGTTTCTATTAATATCCACAAATAATATTTTCCTGTTATCCCTTTACCTGTTATAGTACTTTTATTTATACAGCTTTCTATGAATTCCTCTTCTTTTGGCTCTTGTACATTGGTTGTCCATTTATATTTTATATTTTTTATCTTTTCATTTGTTTCTATTGCAACTATTTTTACTGAATGTTCATTTTGGTATTGTCTATTTCCATTTGGTGAAAATTCTACTTCTGCTGTTATTCCTTCTACTGTAGTTTTTATACTTTCTGATAGTTCCGCATATACTTTTACTGTGTATATTCCATTTCGTTTTACTGTATATGTTTCTTCTATTTCTTCTTTTATATTATTATATTCATATTCTTTGATTTTTTCTCCTGTTCTCCAAATTTCTATTCTATTTATTCCATTTGTTTTTTCTTGTGCTGTTATTGTGAATGTTGCTGACCTATTATCTGAGGCTATATCAGGTGTACTTACTGATACTTTTGGGAATATTAGTTTTTCTTCTTTTAATAAATATTTTCCTACTTTTGGTATACTTCTATCTAATTCATATGCATATCCATCTACTATTGCTACATCTCCTCGTACCTTTGCACCATTTATTTGATTTGTAATTATACTATCTAAAAATTCCATTTCATTATATTCTATATTTGTTTTCTTTTCTATTTGTGCATTTAATAATACAACTTCTAGTTTCTCTCTTGCCTCTGCCTCTTTATTGTTTTCTTTTGCTTGTTTCGCTTGACTTATTATTCCATTTTCTCCTACTAACATTGCTATACTTACTCCTGCTAATATTAAAAGAACTATAAGTGTGACAACACTAATGTTATAAATTCCATTTATTTAAGTTTTTATAAGAGATTTAAACAAGAAAATAAGCAAAAGGCTAATTCCCTTTGCTTATTTTTAATTTTATTGTGAAATTGAAATCACATAATCTCTATTATCCAATAATCTCATAATAATTGTAATCTCTCTTGAAGTAATTGAATCATTATAATCACTAATTTGTGCAGTAATTATATATGTATTTCCCTCTTGTCTACTACTTACATTTTTAAGTGTATTGTTTTCATAAAATTTATTTTTCACAAAATTTTCAAATTTCCCTACATTATTAAAATTACTTTTTTTGAAGTTATCATCTAACTTACTATAAATATAATCATAGTCTTTATTGTTAACAGCCTCTATAATTTTATTAACATTTAATGCAGCCTTATTTCCTTCTTTTACACTATCATACTTCTCTATAAAGTCTAATATATCTACTGTATAAGTATCTAACATAATCTTACAATCAACCATTGACCTCTCTTTAAATATGTAATATTTTCCATTTTGGTCTATAGCAACATATTGTAAAAAGTTTGAATTATTTGCATTTGTTTGATACTTTTTTAGTTCGATATTTTTAATCATTTCTTTATTATTATTCACATATTTCTCAAAATTCTCTTCACTACCAAATCTTTTTTGTCTATACTCATTATCTAATATATTGTTATAAACAAATTTTGGAGATATTTGTACTATTCTTTTATACCTATTTATATATTCTTTTAGAACATCTGCATCTGTTATACCTCCATATGAAAATAAGTTATTATCATTAGGCTCTATTTTATCTATTTTATTTTTTATTTTTATATCATCAATATTATTGGCTTGCACTGGCTCTATTGAATATGTACTATTCATATCATCTACTGAAACCATTAAATATGTCTCTTTTATCATACTATAATCATTTACATCTTGTATTAAAATTCGTAATGCAAAACTTGTTACATTATCAGTATTTTCCAGTTTTTTCATTTGAAGTATTGTAACCATATTAGCCTTTTCAATTATACCAAGACTTTGAAGTATATTATCTTCTGTTATACTTTTTTCATTAATATATTCTTTTGATAATATATCATATACCAATTTGCCTCTTTGATTTTCACTTATTCCACCATCTTCTTCATCTTCTTCGTCTTCTACTCTTGAATATGAAAGTGAATAACTAGGTGTTATATAATTTATATATTGTTGCATAAGATGTTTTATAGTTAGATATTCTCCTGATGATATTTCTATTTCTGGTGCATTTTTAAACCATTCTTCTTCAAATTCATCTTCATGTGCATCTCCCATTTCTTCTTCAAAATGTTCTTCATTATTTTCACCATTAATACTTTTTTTCATAACTAATATTACAATTGTAACTACAATTATTATACATAGTATTATAAATAATGCTAAAAGCTTTTTAATTGTTTCTTTTTTCATACATTACCTCTATTCTTATATTATTGAGGAAGTTTTGAATAATCAAATGTCTCAGGATTTACTACATCCCATACTTTATTTCCCCAGTTATCATCTCCCTGTCCATGTGGTACCCAAACTTCTAGATGTAAATGCGCTCCATAGCTTTGTCCTGTATTACCTACAAGCGCTATCTTTTGACCTTTAGTTACTTTCGTTCCTGCTGATACAAGTAATTTTGAACAGTGTTGATATAATGTTCCATATCCATTTCCATGGTTGATTCTTACATAATATCCTCTAGCACTATTATATGTTGCAACTTCTACTGTTCCACTTCCTAGTGCTACAATTGGCGTTCCTTGAGCCGAACCTATATCTAATCCTCTATGTCTATGTCCTAGTTGTTGTACGTGGAATGCATCATTTCCATAATTATGCTTATTACGTTTATTGCCTGAATTAGTTAATAATGCATCCATAAATCCACCTATTCCGCTTCCATCTCCTTCGCTTCCTGCACCATAATCTGAAGGACTTAATACTCTTCCATCACTTGTTATATATTCTCCTGTTATAAATAAGTGTACTATTTTATCTTTTCTATCTTTTGTTCCTGGATAAGAATTTTTTAATGCTGTTTCATTTAATCCAGATTTCTTATATGCTGCTAAAAATGAATTTATATAACTTCTATTTGGTCCATATTGATA
>JAAVXM010000050.1 GCA_022790575.1 Clostridia bacterium
ATCTTCATTTATTCTTGACGCTGTTACTGCTAACTTTACTTTTTCCTCAAACTCTGCTTTTGCTGAATTATTTTTTGCATTTTGCGCTTGGCTTATTATTCCATTTTCTCCTGTTAGCATAGCTATACTTGTTCCAGCCAATATCAATAATACTATAATCGTTACAACCAACGCTATTAGCGTTATTCCTCTTTCTTCTGCTACTTTTTTGTTCTTTTCTTTCACATACTTAACTTCATACATTTGTACCACTCAATCCTTTCATTCTTCTTATGTTTCTCTTTTTTTACTTTTTTATTCATTTTTACATTTCATTCTCTTAATGTAAAAGCAAAACCTTTGCTATTCGCATTATATTTTATTCTCATATTCTTGTCAATACTTCTCCTGCTTATTGCATAACATTTTACCACAAAAACTGCTATTCAGTATAATAAGCCCTATTAGTGTGACAAATAAATCGGCAATATTTATAAAAAACAAACCTAATTGTAACTTAATCAACTAGGTTTGTTTTTCACTTATATATTTAATTATTCCCAACTTTTTTATATAAATATTCCATATATTTATACACCTTATTAGCCCAATTTTTATCTGTAGCATATCTTTTATTTACTGCAGAAACTGTATTTCCACTATAATACTTTCCACTAGCAACCTCTCCACCATAAATTGGTGTACCTTTTGGATTTAAATAATATTTAACCAAAACACGTGCTATTAAGTCAATACCTTCTGCATATGTAGAAAAATTATATGAACTACTATATGGGCTTGAATCATATGCACCATAACCAAATAAATTCTTTTTATTTTTCGAAATTTTTGATGTTCCCCATGCACTCTCATGAATTCCTATAGAAGCTACAAACAGACCATTTATATTATACTGTTTTTCAATATAATAGAAGTATTCTGCATTATCTCTAAATATATTATTTACATCTTTACTATCATTTAATACCTTTTTAAATTGCTCTAATGATAATCCACTTGGTTTGTTTAATGCCATATCAAAACTGCATTTTCCAATTATATTATTATTATTTTTATCTTCATATGTAGCATTTGGATTTATTCCTGTAACATTTTCTGATTTTATCCAACCAGTTTGTCCACTTGCAGAAACTCTGTACCAATCGCCTGCAACCTCTAGAACTTTCATTTCAGTATTTTTTGATATTGTTGTAACTTTTTCACTTTGTATACTGTTTTCTCTCATTATGTCTGCTCTATCAGAAGTAACATATATATTACTTCCTTTGGCTATTTTATATGTATATTTACTATTTGATGTACCTATTTCTACTATTTTATTAACTGCTGCTTTTGTTATAATTGAACTTATTTGTTCTTCATGCATTTCATTATTTTCATCATATGTTCTTCTTATTGTTACTTGTTGTCTACCAATTCGCCCTTCTTGTACTACTTGTATTGTTCCATTTGGTAATTCTTTATTATTTCTATATTCTGTAATGTATTCTAAATCAATTTCCTCTGTAATTATTTGTTCCTCAATATTTTTTTGGTTATTTAAAATTATACTTTCTAAATCGACTTTTTCAGCCTTTGAAATTCGAGGTACATAACTTGTTGTATTTTCACTACTTGCATATGCAATTGATTGATTTAAATAAATATGATATCCAATGTATATTCCAATTAATACAGCTATAATTATAACAGCAAATATTATTCTCATTTTTTCTTTAGATTTCATTTTATCACCTATTATTATTTTAATATTATGCGCGAATTTTGTCAATTTAAATTTTTGGAATTTTTAATATTTACTTGCCTTAATTCATATTTTATATTATATTATTGTGTGGATGGGGGTTAATATGAAAAATAAAATCATTAAACAAATTATCTTTGTTTTTTTGTTATTCATTTTGATTTTCTTGGTAAACTTAGTTTTTGCAACATTTTTAAATAAACTTTTTTTCGAAAATCATATGATTAAAATTGCATCTGAAAATATTGATAATACTTTTAACATTGACAAAATTATATGTTTTAGTAGTTGTGCCTCTGATTCTACAATCAATTCAAATAATACAACAACTATCAATAATTTGTCCCAATTTACAGACATCGCGATTTTTATTAATAATGGTAGTGAACATTCTTTAGATAATACACTAAAATCTGTTTCTATAAAAGACTTATCTTTTAATACTAATCCAACTTTAGGTACACCAAAATTATACTTTAAAGGTTTAACTGATTTTGCAAAATTTAGTGTTATTGAAGATAAACAGATAAATTCCGAACTAGATTTTTCTATTTCATCTGAAGATGAAATAGATTTTTCTACTCCTAGTTTATTTAATAATTGCGCTAATCCTATTACTTTAAGCTATGTAAATACAAATATAAAAAATGATTATACTATTAATAATACAGATAATTCTATTACATATGATGGTTCCCTTTTAAAGAAGTGTAATATTTTATTAAATGATATTTCTACTAGTTTAAGTTTTACTATTAATATTGAAAATAATTTAGGTGAACATTTCAAATGTCCTGTTTATATAAAGATTCCTTTAGAAGAGGATTCAAAATCAATTTATGATGGAAGTTATGTTCATATATATAATCCTAATTACAGTTTTTATAAACTTTAAAAATTAATATTTTAACAAAACAAGCTAAGGTATTACCTTAGCTTGTTTGTTTATGAAATCACACAAAATACTCTATTTTGCTATTTTCTTCAACTTAGAAATGCAATTTCTTAGATATACTGCAATCTTATTACTGTTTCTTACCATTAACTACATGAACAACTTCTTTGACTTTACGAATCACACCAGTCTTTTCCAGCCTAATAAATGTGATGTTGCCCATTTGTGCAATTGTTTCAGTAGAATTATCGAACATTCTCATAAATCCCTCATAGATTTTATGAATGTTTGTCTCATCACGTTGTTCCAGCAAGAATTCATCAATACTTGCATTGCAACCTCGTATAAATGCCTCTCGACATTTGTCTTCATATGCCGAACGATTGTCAATGTTAATGCTTATGCAGTTGTTGTTGTCAAAGTCACACGACCTGTGGCAATATGAGTTGCTGTAATCACATACCAATCTCTTTCCATCTCTCTTGATTACTTTGCTTTGGAGAAATACTTTGGGTTCAGGTGTTAACCTCCTATTATATCCACTTGTAATATATGACCTTTCTTCTCCATCCTCTGTAATGGAAATCTCTGAACTGGTCTCAATGCCATCCCCGAATATGAGTCTTACCCGTACTTGGCTGCCCAATGCTGTAGTGCACTTGAATGAATTCTCCTTTTGGTTGAATTCACTCAGCCAAACTGGTAGTCTCAACCCTACGAGTTTCAGAAATTCTGGAAAATGCTCTACATTCCACCCTTCCTCTTGTAACCAGTTGACTATAGGTCTAATTGGACCTTTTGTCTTGAAACTGACTACACCTGTCAACTTCTCTTCAGCTGTTTGATACGCAGCCTCTAGCTTTCCTTTACTGTTTTGCAAAAAACTTCTTTGTCTGTTCATAATAACCTCCTAGTAATTACTAATATGAAGTATGATGTTACTGATGCCTTTTATTTCTCCTGACATCTAGGATAAGTAATTTATATTATACTATAATATTCAGCTGTTTTCAAGCTTTATAGCAAACATTTTATTTTGTCTAAATTATTAATTACAGTATCATATCCAAATTTATAACACTTATCTAACTTTTCAATATCAAATAAACCTGCTCTATCTGTTGGTACAGTTAGTATAAAGTCACTCTTCTCTAAACTCTTCTCTGCAATTTTATTTCCCATAATATCAATCGTTTTCATTACTATATCCATTAAATCACTATCTATCTCAACTGGGTCTGCTTCAAAATTTACTGCCATAATCTTACTATCACATATATTTTTTAATGGAATTACAGGGATATTATCTAGTGCTCCTCCATCTAAAAACATATGCTTTTTAAATTCACATGGGCAAAATATTGCTGGGAAACTACTACTTGCTCTAACTGCTTTTCCTATTGAAATCTCTGTTATATAATTATCATCAAAATTATCTCGTGGTGCACAATTTGTAAATATATATTCTCTCGCTTCTGATATGTCTACAGTTGGAATTACCAATGGCATTTTTATGTCTCCAATAACTTTTATCCCTTTTTTCATTGCTAATTCATTATACATTTTTTCTAGTTCTTCACCATCATTTAAACCTGATAGCCCAATTCTCTTATTTTTTACAAAATTTCCAATTCCATTTAATATTGGTATGTTCCCAATATTTATTATCTTTTGTGCATATCTTTTAAATAATACATATATGTAATATGGTTTATATCCCATTGCATATAATGCAGCCACTATACTTCCTGCACTTGTTCCTCCTATTGCATCAACTTTTATTTTATTGTCTTCTAATGCTTTTAAAACGCCTACATGAGCTATTCCTCTTATTCCTCCTCCTGCTAATGCTATACCAATTCCCATTTACTCTCCCATTCCTTTCATTTCATAATTTTATTAAATTTAGCAAAACTTAATACTTATTTTTAGATTCTCTATATTAAAATAGAGTAAATAATTTTTTATAATTATTTACCCTTTTTTTCGTTTTTAAACAATTACATTTATTAATTTGTTTTTGGTTGTTTTATAAATATTATTTATAGTATTATCAATTATCTTTTGCATTTTCATATATTTTTTATTTATAAAATAAAATTAATTTACATCATCTTCTACATAATAATATTGTTCAACACCATATGTTACTCTTTTGAAGTTCTTAATTCTTAATACTGCATTTGACTCCTTTATTGCTTTTATGTGCTCTTCATTTTCTATCTTGTTTCCATTATTATCTAAATAGTATTCCTCGTTTTCATTATAAACTTTTATATATTCACTTAATAGTTGTATATTAATTTCATTCATCTGTATCACTTTTTTTAACTCATTATTATATAATTCAGTCATACCAGTAGTATAATCTGATGCTTGAATTATGTTTTTTCCTTTTAATGTTTGTAATAAGTCATATTTAAAGTCAACAATTATTTTTCCTTCTATATCTATTACTCCACTTTTATTTTGTTCATTTATTGCAATAAAGTATTTGTCAAAAATATTTTCAATATATGAATATTCCTGTTCTAATACTTTTTCCATATTTGCATTTAATATTGAGTATTTTTCTTCTTCGCCATTTTTTTCTATTTTTATATAATATTCTGGATTCCCTGTAGCTTCTATTGTTATATTAGAAGGTATATCTATTTCTTTTCCTGTTTTATCAAATACTTTTTGCTCTTCTTCTTTTTTAGTGTACATATATATTCCATTAATTTCAATTTCTGAATATTCTGTTTTTATTATTTCCATTCCTTTTTCATTTATAGCTCCATATTGACCTGTTCTTTCAACTATATACATTTGCATTATTTTATCATAAGTTATTGATTGATATTGAGTGTTTATAATTTTATTATTGTTTATAAAAACTCCATATTGACCATTTTTAGCAACTATTAAATATATATTATCTGTATTTGATACTTCAGCTAATCTGATTACTTGATTATATTCTGTATCTAACATTTTGCTTCCTTCAAAATCATAATAACCATATCTATATCCTTCATCTGTTATATTACATACTATATATCCTGATTTTTTATATCCATCTTTTTCACTATAAAATTGGTCTGATGTTATTGAATCATAGTTACTTTTTATTAATTGATAGCCTCTGTCATTTATTATCCCATATTTATTATCTTCTTTTACTAGGATTTCTCCTTCTTTATATCCTAAACTTGAAATTTCTTCATATTTTGCTTCAACAATTATTTCCCCATTAAGTCCTATTAATCCAAATTTTCCATTATCTTCATATATTAATACATTTTTTTCATATGCTGATTCTGCTATTATATTTGTTAATTGTAGTGGTTGTACATTTTTATATTGTTTTAATATTTCCTCATTTTTATTATTTAATATTATATTCTTATCTTCTTCTCTACATACAAATACTGGCTTATGTATATTGGGAATAATTATCTCTTCATATTGTGGCTTGATTACAACATCTCCTTCAAGATTGATTACTCCAAATTTTTCATTTTCTTTTAATAAATAATAAGACATTGAATTGTCTTCTGTTTTATTTTCTATTTTGTGCTTATTGGGTATATATATTGATATCAATAAGCTTATTGCTATTATTACTATACTAATTACTACTATTATACTTGTTTTCTTTACCATTTTAAGTTCTCCTTCTCTTTTTTCTTATTTTACTATGTTGTGTTTAATTTTTCAATATTTTTTATCATTTTCCTTGTTTTTTTTAGTATATTATTATATAATCTTTACATAATATAATAAAAGGTAAAAAATGCTAAGTAATTTATGCATTGTGAAAGGAATGGTTATATGTCAAACTTAGATATAAAAAGTTTATTTAGAAATACATCAGAGTATAGTAATAAAGAAGTTTCAATTGAGGGATGGATTAGAACTGTTAGAGACTCAAAAACTTTTGGCTTTATTGAATTAAATGATGGTTCTTTTTTTAAGAATGTTCAAATTGTTTTTACAGATAAATTGTCAAATTTTAATGAGATTATTAAGCTTACAATTAGTTCATCTATAAAAGTTACAGGAACATTGATTATTACAGAAAATGCTAAACAACCTTTTGAAATTCAAGCAACATCAATTGAAGTAACAAATCTTTGTCCTACTGAATATCCACTTCAAAAAAAGAGACATTCTTTTGAATATTTACGTACAATTGCACATTTACGCCCTAGAACAAATACTTTTAATGCAGTTTTTAGAGTTAGAAGTGTATTAAGTTATGCTATACATAGGTTTTTCCAAGAACGTGGATTTGTTTATGTTCACACACCTATCCTAACTTCTAGTGATGCAGAAGGTGCTGGCGAAATGTTTAATGTTAATTCTTTTAATTTAGCCGATATTCCAAAATTAGAGGATGGAAATATTGATTTTTCAAAAGACTTTTTTGGTAAATCTTCTCATCTTACTGTTAGTGGTCAATTAAATGCAGAAACTTTTGCTACTGCATTTAAAAATGTTTATACTTTTGGACCTACTTTTAGAGCTGAAAATTCTAATACTGTAAAACATGCTGCTGAATTTTGGATGATTGAACCTGAAATTTGTTTTGCAGACTTAAATGATGATATGGATTTAGCTGAAGATATGATTAAATATATCTTTTCATATGTTTTAGATAATTGCCCAGAAGAGATGGAGTTTTTTAATAATTTTGTTGATAAATCTTTATTAGACAGATTGCATAATGTTATCAATTCTGATTTTGGTAGAATCACTTATACTGATGCAGTTAAGGAATTAGAGAAAGCTAATGACCAATTTGAGTATAAAGTTTCTTGGGGGGTTGATTTACAAACTGAACATGAAAGATATTTGTGTGAAAAAGTTTTTGGAAAACCTGTTTTTGTTACTGACTACCCTATGGATATTAAGGCTTTTTATATGAAACAAAACCCAGATGGTAAAACTGTCGCAGCTACTGACCTTCTTGTTCCTGGTATTGGAGAAATTATTGGTGGTAGCCAAAGAGAAGAAGATTATGATAAATTAGTTTCTAGAATGAAAGAACTTAATATGGATATGAATTGTTATGATTGGTATCTTGACCTTAGAAAATATGGTAGTGTACAACATTCTGGATTTGGTCTTGGATTTGAAAGGGCTATTATGTATTTGACTGGCATGCAAAATATTCGTGATGTTATTCCTTTCCCTAGAACACCTAAGAATTGTGAATTTTAATTTTTAAATTTTAATATAGCATAAATTCAATAGTTTATTTCTACTGAATTTATGCTATTTTAAATATTATTTATTACATTTCAACTTCTATATTAAAAATCCTACCTGAACCATCAAGACTTATTTTATTTTCTTCTATTAGTTCACTATTTACTGTGATTTTAGAAACTCCAGTATTTTTTCTATTCGGATTTTTTACTCTTATATTATAAATACTTTCCCCATATTTATATCTTATACTATATTCTTCCCAGTCTTTTGGTATACATGGCTCGAAACTCATAGTATTATGATAAATCTTTAGTCCGAGTATATATCTTATCCCTGCCAAGTAGTACCAACTACTAGAACCAGTATACCAGGTCCAACCACCAGAACCAGCTAAGTTTTGTGCTCCATATATATCTGCTGCAATAACATATGGTTCAACTTTATACTTATTTGCTGCATCTCTTGTCCTTGAATGTTCAATTGGGTTAATCATCTTGTATAGTTCCACTGCTTTATCTCCTTTGCCAATCATAGCCTCTGCAATAATTGCCCAAATTGCACCATGTGTATATTGTCCTCCATTTTCTCTAACACCTGGTAAATATGATTTGATATAACCTGGTTCTAATTTACTTTTTTCAAAAGGAGGGTCAAGTAATTTAATAATACCATTTTCTTTGTCAATAAGATGATTTTCTAAGCTTTCCATTGCTTGAAGTTGTTTAGTCTCTTCTCCTGCATTAGAAATAACAGACCAACTTTGGCTAATTCCGTCAATTCTACATTCTTCATTTTCCATACTTCCATAAACATCACCATTATCTGCAAATGCTCTTTTGAACCATCTTCCATCCCATGCATTTTTGTTCAGATTATCTTTAAGTTCTTGCATAATCTTCTTATATCTCTGGCTAGTCTCATTATCTTGCCTATTCATTGATATTTTTACAAACTCTTTTAAAATATCATATAAGAAAAATCCTAACCAGACACTTTCACCTTTGCCTTCTGGTCCAATATTACTAAGACCATCATTCCAGTCACCTATTCCTATTTTAGGCAGACCATAAAATCCAAAATTACAAGCTCTATCTATTGCTCTTTTACAATGTTCATAAATTGACTCTTCATGTTCTCCTGGTAAATAAATATCATATTTTTCTTTTTCATCTCCTTGTAATTCTTTCCCTTCTAAATATGGCGTTTCTATATCTAAAATACTGTAATCTCCTGTGTGTTTAGTATATTGTATAACAGAATATGGTAGCCATAACAAATCATCTGAAAATTTAGTCCTTATTCCTCTATTATTTTCTTCATGCCACCAATGTTCAACATCTCCTTGTATGAATTGATGTTTACTATGCTTTATAATTTGATTATATAATATTTTGCTATCTATATATTGAGTACAAAATGTGTCTTGTAATTGGTCTCTATATCCATATGCTCCTCCAGATTGATAAAATCCACTTTTTGCTAATAGTCTACTTGACATTGTTTGATACATAGCCCAACCATTCAACATTATATTTATTGATTCATATGGTGTATTAACCTGAATTCTACCTAAAATGTCATTCCACATATTTTTTACATTATCATATTCTATTATACAGTTTTGAATTTTTGAGTACTTATATGCTATATCTTTTACATTCATTATATTATCATCTGCACCTAGTATTATTGATATTTTTTTATCTGAAAAACTTTCTATTTCAACTTCTATCTCTATTGCCATACATGTCTTTTTCCCAATCCCATTATCATTATCAAGTCTCATGTGATTTAATGCTACTGGATTTGAAATTCCACCTCTACCAAAAAATGTCTTTTTATTACCTGTATATGATTGTATTTTTTCACTACTTGATATATAAGCAATATTAGAAAATCCCTCTGTTTTATATAGATTTTTTGCTATTAATACATTTGAATTGTCTTCATACTGTAATTTCAAATATTTATCTGATTTTATTTCATCTTCTGCTAATACAGGTTTTACATAGTATATAACTTTAATTTTCTTCTTTTTTGGTGCATTATTTTTTAATGTTAATATATTTATTTTTACACTATCTTCTCTTGGAACAAATACTTCTAGTTCTTGCAAAATTTCATTACTATTGTGAATATATTTTGCATATCCAAAACCATATATTGTATTATAATTTTTATCGTCTGGCTTTGGCATCGCTGTAGGAGACCAGCACCTTCCATTTTCTTCATCCTTTAAATATATTGCTTCTGATGGTATATTTATAGCTGCACTATTATGCCAACTTGTAACTCTATTTAATCTACTATTTTTATACCAAGTATACCCTCCATTTCCTTCTGTTACTACTGTTCCAAAGTTCTTATTAGCCATAATATGACTCCAGGTTGTTGGAATTTTGTTCTCATTATTTGTCCTTATTATATACTCTTTTCCATCTTCTGAAAATGCTCCATATTCATTATAATATTTTAAGTTTTGATTATTTCCAATAATATCAATGTCTTTTGTGTCATCTGGTTCACTATTATATTTTTTATTTTTTTCAACTATTCTATAATTATCTAAAATATCTTCTTCCATATCATTTATTATATTTTCTAGATTTCCTAAATGACTATCTATTACAAGTTGTGAAACAAATTTTATTAAATTTACATCTTGAATATCCATCTCACTTTTTGAAAGAACAAATATCCCACCATAACTATTTTTTAAATATGCTAAATGACTATTTAATATAGCACTTTCTATTTCATCTCTTATATAATTTTCATAACTATAATTTTCTTCATCTATTATTACTAGTTCAATTGGTACATTTTTTGTTTTTAAATATTCAAATGCTTTTATCATTTGTTTTACAACATATAAGTCATTAACATATTTTATTGTTACTGTAATAATTGGTAAATCGCCTGATATTCCATATTTCCACAGGTCTTTTTGCTCATATATTTTATATGCTAATTCGTCTTTCTTTTTTATTGGATTATCAAATACTAAATATGATGCTATTGTTTGATATATATCTATGTCTCTTCCTTTAACTTCTAAATATCTCGATTCTGCCTCTGTCTTTGCTTTTACAATTTCAAATTCTCTTGTTATATTTTCTAAAATATCATATTTTTGTGCATTGTGAATTGCTAATTGCTTGTCATATTCAACTGATAATATTAAATCTACATAATTGTTCTTCCCTGGTTTTACTTTTACTGTATTTTTTAATGCTACAACACCTTCTGTTGTTAATCCTATTTTTCTTGATAATGGTGTAGAATTTTTTATTGCTGTTGGTATTCCTAAATTGTTTCTTCCTATAAATTTTTCTTTATTTATTTCAAATTCTGTTTCTCCTATTTTTTCACAATTTGTTTGCATTTTAGCAATTAAATATAATTGACTTTCATTTAGTTCCCTATTTCTTCTTTTTACAATATAATTATTATTTTCTTCATCATATTCATATACTAAAAATAGGTTATTAAATGCTTGATGTGCATAGTCTTGTTCTTTTTTTGAAAGTACTGGTTCAAAATAACTGGTTATTTCAAATATTTTTTCTGTTTCTGTATTGTTCTCAATTTGTAGTCTTCTTATTTCTACTGGGTCATTTGCATCTACTGTTATTTTGAATTTTGTTTTTATTTCTCCTTTTGTTTTTTCAAATTGATTTTCGTCTGGCATAAATTGAATTGTGAATTTATCACTGTTCTCTTCTCCAGTTGCTGACCATATTTCATTTGTTTCAATATCTTTTACATAAAAGAATATTCCTTGTTTATAATCATCTGTCTTTTTAAATCTGTTTATATAATTTTCATCAAATTTACTTACACCTTCTCCTAACTGATTTATTATTACATTATATCTTTCATTTCCAATAACATTTCCTCTAATTATTCTTTCATCTATTCTGTTATATTCTCTAATTGTGTAATTTTCATAATCTTGATATTTTATTTTCTCTGGCTTCTCTTTATTTTCTTTAGTTATTGTAAATGTCTCTGGCATTCTTTCTTGTAATAATATACTTACAGCCTCTATTTCAGGATTTTTCATAAATCTTTTTTGGAATATTTTATCATTTATTAAATTATTTATTGATAGTAATATTAATGCTTGATGATGTGCCATATACGTTTTTACTGTTTCTGATATTTTGCCTTTTGATACTCTTTCTGGAGTGTAATCTATTGATTCATAAAATCCATATTTGTCATACATTCCTTCATCTTCTAAATTTTTTAGATTTTTTAATACTTCTTTTGGTTTTTCTGTTATAGCTAGTATAGTTCCATAACTTGATACTACCATATCATCTGCTAGACCTCTTTTAAGCCCTAGCCATGGTATTCCAAAAGCTTTATATTGATAATTTGAATGTAAATCTCTTAAATTAAATGCTGATTCTGATATTCCCCATGGTATTCCTAGTTTTTGACTATATTGAATTTGATTCATTATTAAAAATTGACATGACTCATCTAATAAACTGCCTTTATATGTCGGAATATTTATATTTGGCATTAAATACTCAAAGGCTGTACCAGACCATGATATAAGCCCTTTATATTTTTTTAATACTGTTAGTGTCCTACTTAAATTATTCCAATGTTTTGCTTCTACATCTTTTTTTGCTATTGCAACTAGACTCGCTTGTCTCGCTTCTGAAGCTAATAAATCATAATATGAATCTGTTAGTTTGTTTTCTTCTATATTAAATCCTATTGAAAAAAGTCTTTGCTCATTACTATATAATATTTTAAAATCTGTTTCTTCTATCATTTGTGTTAATTTATTTATTAAGTCTTGTATATCAACTTCATTACTAATTTCTTGTGTTTTCTCTTGATATTTCCCTTCTTTTAATTCTTCTAAAAATGATTTTGCTGTATACATATATCCTATTAAATTCCCACTATCAACTGTTGATACATATCTTGGTATTAGCGGTTGTCTAGTTTTTATATTGTACCAATTGTATAGATGTCCCTTCCATTTTGGCAATTCATATACAGAATTAATTATATTTTTTAATAATTTTAAGCTTTCTTCTAAACTTTCGAATCCTAAATCATAACTTGATATAACTGCTAACATTGAAAGTCCAATATTTGTTGATGATGTTCTTGGCACAATTAATGTTTTTCTTCCTTCTTGATAATTATCTGTTATTAAATAATTATTTTCTTCTGTTATATACTGTTTGAAAAATCCCCATGTTCTTTTTGCTATTTCTAGTGTTTTTTCTTTTTCTTCATTATTTAATTCTTGTACTTTGCTAAATTCTTTTGGTATTTTACTAACTTTATACATTATATATGGTGTAATTATCCACAATACTCCAACAATTGTTAATAACACATTGAAATTAAATGTACTAAATATTATAGCTATTGTTCCAAATAATACATTTATAAACATCATTTTATAATAGTTCTGTATATTTGTAACAGATTGCTTTTCCGCTTCTTCTGATGTCATCCATTCTAGTAAATTCTTATGTGTTATTGTCATTCTATATATTGTTTTTATTATAGATTTAATTGATATATATGCCTTATGTGGTAATGTGCCTATTGTTAAAGTTGCTCTATATATTGCTCCCTTTAAACCATCTATATGTGGAGTAAATGTTTTTTGCTTTTTTTCACCTTCTTTTCTAGAAATCAGTAAATTTAATACTTCTAATATAAATGGATATATACAAATTACAACTATTCCTATTGTTAATAGTGTTGAATTCCCATTAAATATCATCATATATAATAATAAAATTATTAAAGAAATTTCAAATAAACTCCTTCTCAAATTGTCAAATATTTTGAATTTTGATAATGTATTTAATTTACTATTTAACCATTTTGTAATCTGCCAGTCTCCTCTAATCCATCTTGATAGTCTATTAATAAAACTTGCATATTTTAATGGATACCCATCCATTAACATTATATCTGACACTAAAGCACATCTCAAATAATTTCCTTCTAATAAATCATGACTAAGTACTGTGTTTTCTGGTATCTCATTTTTTAATACTTCTGAAAATGTTTTAACATCATATATTCCTTTTCCTGTAAATATACCTTCATTAAAATTATCTTGATATGTGTCTGATATTGCATTTGTATAACTATCTATTCCTCCTGCTCCTGCAAATATTTTGGCAAATAAATTTTTGTTGCTTATATCTAAGTTTATTCCTATTCTTGGTTGCATTATTGCATGACCTTTTACTACAACATTTCTAGTTTTGTCTATTTCTGGCTTATTCAATATATGTGACATGGCCCCAACTAACTCAAATGCTGTATTTAATACTAAGTCTGTATCTGAATCTAATGTTATTACATATTTTATTTGTGGCAATTCTTCTTGATTTATTGTATTTACTCTAAATTTATTTTTTTCATGTTTTAAAATGTATTCATTAAATTGTGTTAGTAGTCCCCTCTTTCTTTCCCATCCTAAATATTTTTGCTCACTCTCGTTATATTTTCTTTCTCTATAAATAAAATGAAATATTGGGAATCCATTTACTTGGTATTTTTCATTTAATTTCTCTGTAACTTTTATTCCATATTCTTCTATTTGTTTGTCAAATTCTTCTTCTTTATTTTCACTTTCTGAACAATCTCCTAGTACTGCAAAATATAAATTGGGACTCTTATTGGCTAAATAATATACTTCTAACTTTCTGAATAATTCATTTACTTTTTCTATATCTTTTATAATAGTTGGTATTACTACAAATGTTGCATTTTGTTTATCTATTCCTTTTGAAAAGTCCATCTTTGGAATTAGCTTTGGCTTTATTATTTTACCTAATATATATTGTATTGTTTGTATCACGATTTCTGATATTGGTATGAGAAGAATAAGTGTAGTAAATATAACTTGAACATAATTTTGCGATATACATTTTGCTATTATTAACGATATTACCATTGTCAAAACAACTATACTACATATATATATACTTATTTTATTTTTGTTTGTCATTTCTTTTTCTTTATATTCTAGCTTTTCATATAAATTTTGTTTTCCTTCATTTATCAAATAATATCCTATATGGCTTTTCTTTTCATTTTCTTCATTTTGCTCACATAACTCTATTGCTTTTTTTGCTATATATATTTCTGATATTTTTGTTTTTTTAGCCATTTCTTTTATTGCATTTCTATAATATTCCTTTGTCTTGTATTCCATTTTAGGATATATATTTGCTGGGTCTTTGTTTAATATTCCTTCTACTCCATTTATATCTTCAAATATTTCTAAAAAATTAATTCTTTGTATCTTTTTTATACTTGTTATACTATTTGCCATTGATATTTTTCTTATTGCTGTATCAAAATGCTCTTTTTGTATTGCATCTAATACTGTTATCCCTGTCTTTTCTACCTCTTCTTCTAATATATTTAAGTATCCATATGCCTTTTTACCATATTTTTTTAGTGAATATGACATATATTCAATAAATGGATATTTCATACTTTTGAATTCTTTATACTTTAATCTTGTACCTTCCATATGATTAAATTGTAATTCATTTTTTGCCTTTTTTTCTACAAGTCTTTCTATTATGCTTCTTACTTTGTATTTTTGTATTTGTGCACTATATATTTTCTCACATATTTCATTTATATTTTGTATTATTGCAATTTGTAAAAATATGCCTATATTCCATATTTCTTCCATAGTTAATGTTTTCTTTGTTTGATATGCTTCTAAATATTTTTCTAAATTTTCTTTTCTTATCTTATTGTCTGTATATGCTACAATTTCTGTTGCTAATACATATATCCTAGCAAACCCTGCATATTTTCCATTTTGTACTCCTATAAAATTTGTGTATTTTTTTATTGTCATTTCTTTTTGTATTTGTCGCACTACTTCTTCTATTATATAAAAATTGTCTAATATCCATTCTCCTGCGGGATGTATATTTATTCCTAGCTTTATATGTTCATTTAATAGATTATATACCTCTTTTATATTATTATATTCCTCTAATAAACTTGGTATTGGATAAGTGCTTTTACTTGATTTGTTTCTTAGTGTGTATTGCATTGCCATTTTTTCTAAGTGTTTTTTTAGCTGTTCTTCATCTAATATAGCACTTTCTATATTTATTTTTTGATATTTTTTCAAAAAAATCCACTCCTTGCGTTTTTACTCTATTATTCGCATTTTATGGATTTTTTATGCATTTTAAATTTGATTTTTCAAAAACTAAAAAACAGTATAAAAATTTAAATTTTATACTGTTTTTATTTATTATTTTTATCTATAATATATGTTCATATCTACATTCCCTGTAATTCCATCAACTTTCCCTTGTGATGTATATTGCCACATTTTATATGGTTTGTTATATGAACAACTGCTTCCCCATTGAGCAACCCATTTTTCGTAAACATCTATTCTTGGATTATTTAACTTGTAATTAAACCAATATAAGTTTGCATATATTCCTACTTTGCTATATCCATTTGATTTTATCTTTTCACAAAATGCTACAGCCATTTCTACAAACATTTCATTACTTGGCATTCCATTACTAATTTTGTAGTCATCATCTTCTAGGTCATACCATATTCCAAGTTCAGGATTATGTCCTCTTACTAATCTTAATACATGGTCTGCTTCTGATAAAGCTCCTTCAACATTTAATGCATATGAATATATATATATTCCATATGGTATTCCTAGTCTTTCACATTCACTAACATTATATTTAAACATTTGGTCATCTTGTGATATATCATCTTTTCCATATCCACATCTGATTATTGCAAAATCTATTCCAGAATTTTTTACTTTTACCCAGTCTATCTTTCCTTGATGTTTAGATACATCTATCCCTGTTAGATGATTTGGAAATAAATTTACCAATATACTTACATTTTTTACTCTTCCATTAATATCTTCAATTGGAGTTGAATATATACTATTTTCTGTAAATACTTTTGTATATTTATAACCATCTTCGCTTAATTTCCATGTTGGTTTTGTGTCTTTCATTTTTACTGATGAAATAATATCAACTTCTGCTCTTACTTTATCTATATATAAATATCTTACTTTTATTGTTGAATTATCTGATTCTGTATATGTATATTTTTTCATTTTGAATTCTATTTTTACTTTTGTTTTATTTCCATGAACATCTTCAACATATGTGAAGTAACTTTGGTCTGTAGTAAATGTGTGTTGATATGTCATTTTATCTCCACTTAAAGTCCAATTTGGCTTTGTCTCTCCTAGTTCTTCATTTGCTTTTAAACTTACAATTACTTTATCATCATCAGTGTATTTATATTCAACTAACACTTCTGGTGAAGTTAAGTCTATTGCATCTATATTAAATTTTACCTCTATTATATTTCCATATTTGTCAACTACTGGTGTTGAATATGAAATATTTTCTGTAAATACTTTTGTATATATCTTTTTATCTTCACTTAATTTCCATGTTGGCTTTGTATCTTGTAACTCTGTATCTGATTTAATCATTGCAGTAACTTTATTTGTATTATAATCATATGCCCAATCTGTTGTTATTTTTGCTATTTTTACTTCTTTTATGTCTAATTCTGCCATTAATATGTTTCCATTTGTATCTTGGACTGGTGTTGAGTATTTTTGGTTTTCAGAAAATACTTTTGTATATGTTTTTCTGTCTTGACCTAATTCCCATGTTGGTTTTGTGTGTTGTAATGGTACACTTGAAATTATTTTTGCTGTTACTTTATTTGTATTTTCATCATACTTCTTTTCTACTGTAATTGTGAAGTCTTTTATTTGTGTTATTTCTAATTTTACATCTATTATTTGACCATTTTTATCTTCTACTGGTGTTGAATATGTTTGATTAGCTGAAAATACCTTTGCATATGTCTTTCTGTCTTGGCTTAATTGCCATGTTGGCTTTGTATTTTTTAATTCTACATTTGATGTTATATATGCTATTACTTGATTTGTATTTTCATTATATTCATATCTTACATCTACTTGTGTTGGCACTATCTTTGTTACATTTATTTGTACATCTATAATTTCTCCATTTATGTTTTCTACTGGTGTTGAGTATGTTTGATTTGTAGAAAATACTTTTGTATATGTTTTTCTATCTTGGCTTAATTGCCATGTTGGTTTTGTATCTTTTAATTCTATATTAGATATTATATATATTGTTACTTGGTTTGTACTTTGATTGTATTCTTCTCTAACCGTTACTTTATCTCCAACTGCCCTTTCATTATTTCCTTTTTGAATTACACTATCGATATTCTTATTATATTCTTTTACTGTTTTGTCTTTATTTAAAGTTGTATTAGCATTTACATATCCTGAGAACATAATCCCAAAACATAGTAGTAATGTTATAATCTTTAAAATTATTTTATTTTTCATAATAAATCAATTTCCTTTCATTTCAAATTATTCAAATCAGAAAATATTTAGTTTATTATTTTTATCTTTCTGACTTATTCATCTCATAATATTCTATCATTTTTTATTATTTAATTCAATCGTTTTTTTGCATTACATTTAATTTCTAGGTTTAGAAACATTTGACATTCTATATAATATATATCCTTGTATTGTAGTTTCTTTATTCATAATACTTTGTTCTACATAATTAACTAGTTCTTTTTTCTCTTTATTAACAATAATCCAGTCTACATGGTTTTCTATTAGTTTATTATTAAATTCTTTAATTGAATATTCGAAATGTTCTATATCATATATTTGTTCTAATTCTAATCTAGCTTTTTCTATTTCTTGATTATTAATTTTATGTTTATATAATTCTCTTGAACAAATTAGTTTTATTTTTGAAGTTAATTGTCTCATCATACAACTATGATATGAGTCAGATGGTGCTAATACTACTATGTCGTCTCTATTCTCTTCTTTTTGTAGAATATAATTGGTTTGTTCTATTATATATTGGGGTATTCTTTGTGCATTTTCATTTAATGGCTTTTTATAAGCAAATTTCCCATTTATTATAAGCAGTAATAAACTTATTACAATAACAATCATTTTTACATTTTTGTTTTTTCCTTTAACTAGCAATATTGTAATTGCATATGCTATTGATGTTTCTATTGGCAGTAGCCATAATACCCTCCAAAATGTTGCAGAACTTGTTAAGTATTTTGCTATAATGTTTGATAAAAATGGATTCCATATTGTTATCAAATTTATTAATTGTATTATTAAAAAATATATTTTGGCTCGTTTACTTCCTAATAGTGCTATAACAATTAATGATACTAAATAATATAAAATATAAGCTTTACTTCCATACAAAGTTAAACAGTACTTGATACTTACTTGTTCACGTGGTAATTCGATTTGTACTGGATAATTTTTTATTAAAACTACTAATATAATTACATATATTAATATCGGTATAAATGTTATAATCATATTGCCTATATCTTTTATTTTTAATTTTACTATTTTCAATATTCCAAATGATAAATATACAAATGATACTATAAATATTGATGTTGAACTTAAATGTACTGCAGCTAGATTTGCTAAAAATAGTATAATTATATCTGCTTTATTTGTCACACTAATCATTCTTAGTAATGATGCTATAATTACATTTAATATTATATTTATAAATAATGCTTTTCCTTGCCATATTTTGTACAATAAACATCCAGCTTTAAATTTTGTTGAAAAACATGTAAATATAAATATTACTGATAAAAATATAATAAATATCTTAGAACTTCTTTTATTTAATATTGTGTTTGCAAAATAATAATATGAAATATATGAAATTCCAATAAATATTATTGGTATTAATGTATGATATATTATTGTTGGATTTAGATTAAATATCTTAGAAAATATCGCAACAGATAATTCATAACTTGGAATTCTTTCTAATGGAGTTAATAATGAATATTCTCCATTACTATACCCCATACTTGGCTCTTCCATATAAATATTTTCACTATCTATACTTGTTGTTGTTAAACTCACATAATATGAATCATCTGCATTTTCTGTAAAAATGGTTACAGTTGCAATTATTTGAAATATAATAAGTGCAATCATGATACAAAATATTACTTTGTCTAAAATAGGTTTATTATTTATGTATTTCTTTAAATCGATTTTATTTTTATTTGATTCTTTTCCTCTATTAATCAAAAATGATAACACTATTAATGTTAATATTAGTACTATATTTAAAATACAACAAACTTTAAATGATGTATGTAGTATAATACATGGTGTTAGAATAATCTGATTACTTGCAAAAAACAGTATTGTCCCATATATTATTGTATTCACAATTTTGCTTTGAGTTTGACCAATAAACTTTTCTACTAATTTTCCATATCTATATATAATAAATAAAAGTACAATTATATATAACATGCTTTTTATTATCATTTGTATATCTTCCCTCCATTATTTTTTTCAATTTTGCTTTTTGTTAACTTTGGCTTATTTTTGTTTTGCTCTTTTTTAGTCCATCAAGAACTTGTTTAATAACATCAATTAAAAACTGGTATTTCAATAATAATAACATTACTAAATATACAACTACACCTGCAATAATCTCTATAGCTGTATTAATTATACCTACACTTAAATAGTGAGATAATAAATTTACTACTATGTACATAATAATTCCACTTATTAAGCATTTTATTGACAGTTTTAAAATATGTATTATTGAAAATTGTTGTTTAACATATTTTAGTTGAGTACCTAAAATTACTATCTCTGCTATTATTGATGCTATTGCTGCTCCTATTGCTCCAAAATATTTTATTAATATTATATTTAATATAATATTAACTATTGCTCCTATTGTAACAGATTTTGTGAATATATTTTGTTTTCCTGTTTGTACTAAATATTGAGTCCCTGTTATTCCATTGAGTCCCATTATAAGTACTATTGGGGCTGTTGCTATTAAGATTGAACTTACTCCATCAAACCCCTCTCCATAAAACCATGGAACAAATTTTGTTGCAATTCCCATCATTCCAAACATCATTGGAATTGCAAGAAACCATACAAAATTAAATGATTTCTCTAAACATAATTTTATTTCTTTTTCATCTTTTACTGAATATGCATTTGCAATTCTTGAATTCATTACAATTTGTAGTGCACTTACTACTGTTAGTGTCGCTGTTACTATTTTTTGTGCTTGGTCATAATAACCTACTTCTGTCATGTTTTTTGTAATTTCACCTATCATTACTTTATCTAATACTGTATATATTTGAATTGCTATTTGTGGGATAAATAATGATAATATTGGTTTCATATGTTTTTTTATTTCTAATTCTTTTATTTTTACTTTTTGTAAATATTTAGGTAAATACACCCATAATGTCATATTTCCTATTAATTCTGCACTAGTAAATATTACAAAATACTTCCATAAATCTCCTTCAGTTTTTACTACTGTAAATGTTAAAACTAAACTTATTGCTTTTACTACTACATTTCTTACAACCGTTTTATCAAACTCTTCCATTCCTTGGAATAACCAACTTATATCAAACATATATCCTATCATTTGTATTATAAGTATTTTATAATATATTGCATACTCTCCACTTCTACCATATATTAAATAAAATAAAAGAATTGATATACTTAATGTAACTGTTCTTAAAATTACTATTTCATAAAATGCTTTGCTTCTTGCTTTTTTATCTTCTCCTTTGTATGCAATTTCTCTTTGACCATACATTGAAACTCCTAGTGTTCCAAATAAGATAAAATATGTGACTACTGATACAGTATAACCATATATTCCTATATTTTCAGCTCCCAATATTCTTGATAGATATGGAATAATTATTAATGGTAATAGTACTGTTAACATTTGATATATTAAATTATATATATAATTTTTAGCAATACTTTTTTTCATTATCTCTCCTTTTTATTAATTATAATTTATACTTTATATTTTATGTTTTGTTTAAAACTTGATATCAATTTTCAATTTGTCAACTAAAAATCTATATACTTTAATATATACCATAGGCATTCCCATCTTGTAGAATAATGAAACTCCCCAAAAAGCTATATGTTTAAATCCTTTTTTCACTGAATATCCTAGTTTCAAAAATGGTGATTTTCTCCAATTTGAGAAATTCTCGTCTAAATATTTAATTGTTTCTTTTAACATTTGATTCATATTAACTGTTTTATCGTAAGAAATTCTATACATTACTGATGTTCCTAAGTGTAAAAATGCAAATGTATCTAGAATATATTTCATTTCTTCATATTTTTTAGATTTTATATATAATTCCTTTACCTCCAAAAGGTATTTTTTTAGGTTTTTTACATCTTGCTCATTTATTGTATGTATTTGTGAATCATATCTCAAATAATAATGATATAATATGTCTGGTACAAATGCTATTTTATTTATTATAGTATAACAACTTGCCAAAAACATGGTATCATTAAAGCCTCTAAATTCTAAAAATCTTAAATCTTTTATTTTCTCTCTTCTATAAACTTTATTCCATGGTGCTGGATTTACAAATAATATGCAATCATCTTTTACTGAGTTTCCAAAATTAATCATATTTCTTGCTACTACTTTGTTTGTTTTTAAATCTATTCTTTCAAATCCACATACGGCTAAATCTGCATCGTTTTCTTTTGCTGCATTATATAGTTTCTCTGCCCAATTGGGTTCAACATAATCATCTGTATCTACAAATGTTACATATTCACCAATAGCTCTTTCTAATCCATAATTTCTAGTTGTAAATTCTCCTCCATTTTGCTTATGAAATACTTTTATTTTATCTGGGTATCTTTTTTGATAATCTTCTATTATTTGTGGTGCACTATCTGTTGACCCATCATTAACACATAATATCTCAATTTCTTGTAATGTTTGATTTACTAATGAGTCTAAACACCTTGGAAGATATTTTTCTAAGTTATATACAGCTGCTACAATTGAGAGTTTTATATTACTCATTTTATTCTCATTCCTTTCACTAGGTATAAATCTGGTTATAAAAAATTTGAATATTTTTATTTATTATTTTTCTCTAATTCTTCTACTCTTTTCTTTAAGGTAGATATTTCTTGTATTAGCAGTATATTTCTATTTTGTTCTTTTGATATTAGTGTTGTTAAATTATATATTAAATATAGAATTATAAATATAGCTATACTAAATATCATATTTATTGGCATTTCAAACCCCAACAGACTAGCAGCATCTTCTACTAAATTAGGTACAAGTAATGCAATAATCAATATTATCCCTGTTATAGACCAAAAAATCAAATAGTTTATTCTCATATTTTTCTTCTTTACTGCTTTGACTATACATAATAAGTATATTACTAAAATAATTATTAGTGCTATTTTTAATGATATTTGCATTATCTTTTTCCTCCTCTTCTTCTAAAACTTATACTATCTATTATTATTGCTAATACTACTTTAACCATATAGTCTACAGTTTTCCATAATCTTATAGAAGATACTCCACCTGTTCTCTCATTCATACTTACTGGGACTTCTTCTATTTTATATTTATTTACTAATAATGATACTGTTGATTCTGGCTCTGGATACTCTATTGGATATTCTTTTGCAAATTCTTCTATAACTTTTTTATTGGCAGCTCTAAATCCTGATGTTGGGTCTGTTATCTTTTTTCCACAAAAAATTCTGATGAAAATTGAAATAATCTTTGAACCCAATCTTCTCATAAATGTAGATTGGAATTCACTTTCTTTTTTGTCCAAATACCTTGTTCCAATAGACATGTCAGCTTGTCCTTTTATTATTGGTTCACATATTGCTGAAATGTAACTAACATCATGTTGTCCATCTCCATCAAATTGTATTGCTATATCATAATTATTTTCATATGCATACTTATATCCTGTTTGAACAGCCCCTCCAATACCTAAATTCTGTATTAAATTTATATGTTTTATATTGTTTTCTTTCAAAATATTTAAAGTATTATCTTTAGAACCATCATTTATAACAATATAATCAATTTCTTCACCATATTCTTTTATCTTTTTTACTGTGTTTACTATATTTTCTTGTTCATTATATGCTGGTATAATTAATAGTATTTTCATTAACTTTCCCCCTTTTACATATATCTACCCATTATTGCTAATAATGTAAATATATTTAATACAAATGACATTGTCATCATTTTGGTATTTAAATTCTTAACTTCCCAATTTGTATCTTTTTTCACTAAACATAATAATAGCAAAAATAAAATTGGTGTATAATATCTTCCTTGTACTCCACATATTCTTTCTAACCCAACTGGAGTCCATGTTAAATACATATATATTTTTAATAATGCTGATATTGCAAGCAATAAAGTTATTATCCAAACCTTAGATTTTGCACTTATTGAATATTTGCTTTTTTCAGATATTGCTGATATTACTAGTAATATTATAAATATTAATATTATTCCCATATTTACATCAACATCTAACCAGCCTAGTTGTGCTCCAACAGCCCCAAATATATATTCTTGTCCATACATTAAGAATTCCATTATAAATGTTTTTGTAAATTCAAGTGGTTGTTCTTTAATGTATGATAATTGTCTTCCTGCATCAACATTTGCTGATTTAAAATATTCAACAAATACTTCTGGTGCTGACTTGAATCTTGATGTAAATACAAACCATACACTTGAAAATATCGCACCTATTAAAATCATTATTCCTATTGTTTTTAATGTTTCTTTTCTTTCTTCTTTGTTTTTAAATAATTTAATAAATAAAATTCCTGCAATTAAAATATAAATATATTTAAACATTGCTATTAATGCTGTTAATACATATAAAATAATTTTATCTTTTTTCGTTAGTGGTGTTTCTTTAAATACCATGTATAATAAATGAACTATATAATAAACTAATGTTATATTTAATATTGCATCAGCTGAACAAGACCCTACTTGCTGTAACATCATTGGCATACATAAATATATTGACATCATAATTTTTCCAAATGGTATTTTTCTTATTGTAAAATAACTAAATATTAAAAATATTACTATATTAAATAATCTTGCTAAATAAATTGCTAAAAATATATTAATATTTAATAATCTACATATTGCTATCGAAAATGAAGTTCCAATATATAATATTGGTGAATTACCTTGAGCTGCACATGCTATTTTAACTTGTTCTGAATAATTCGTTTCTTTTGATATTTCATCATATACATTTTTATAATTTTGAATACGTAAATATGAGTAATTTTCTATCTCTTTTGTTATTACTGAATATGAATTTCCTTGTTCATCAATTTGTGTAGCTAAATTCCCTAATGAAATATCATATGCTTTTACAATATGAGAGCCTTCATCTGGTACATTTAGTGGCAATACAAATATTGCATATCCTATACTTATTGGAATTGCAAATGCAAGAAAAATCTTTTCTACTACACCTTTATTTTTTTTACAAGTATATATTATTATTGCAATAACTACTATTCCTAGTATTATTGAATATATTATTTTATTTAATGGGTAATATCCTTGATATGCTTTTGTTGTGAATACACTTAGTACCTGTGTTGCTAGTAATGTTGAGATAAGAAATTCTATAACATATGTTGATTTACTTAATATTGTATTAAATATTTTTAATATCTTTTCTTTTTCCATTAATTAATCATTCCTTTTCTAGCTTCGATTCTCGTATTGATAAAATTTCTTTGTCTTTTTTGAAGAAATTTATAAGACTCTTGTTTATCATATATAGTAATTTTGCAAATATTATTATTTCAAGCCATATTGTTATATATAATAATACAGTTCCTGCAATTCCATATACTTGTCCTTGAAAATTGCTTTCAACTTTTTGTATTAAATAATGATGAACTAAAAATATTGCATAAGAATATTTACCAATTGTTGTAAATATCTTTTGTATTATTATATTTTTTATTTTTTGTCCTACATATGCTATAGTAATAAAAAGTCCATATGCTGAGATATTTGTAAACAATACTAACATGTTCATATCTTTTGCTGGTAGTAAATATCCTATAATTGCTATAATTAGCCCTATCCCTGCTTGCCATATTTTAAATTGTTTTACATTTATTATATACATTCCCAATAAAAAGCTATATATAGATACTATAAAGTTTTTATTTATTGGCATTGTTCCATTTTTGTAAAATAGTAATACTGCTAAATTTAATATTGTTGCAATTACAAATGTTGTTTTTGGATATTTATTTACAATTTTCCTTAAAAGCGGAAATACCAAATATATTAATACTATACATCCTAAAAACCATTCACCAATTAAATAAAATGTCTTTATATATGGGCTTAAATATCCATCCATTGCAAATAGTGATGCTAACATATTTTGTGGTGGTAGCCCCCACACATTTCCTTTATTCATATAAAATAAATATATAAATAGTGCTCCATATGCTATCCAAAACATTGGATATATTCCTACAAATCTTTTTTTTATGTATTGCTTCAATTCTAACTTTTCTTTATAGTTATACATAAGAGATGCACCTGATATCATAAAAAATAGTGCAACTCCTATGATTCCCCATTTTCCATTAGAAAATATTGTGTTTGTTCCAACAATATTATTCTCTGCAAAATGAGCATAAAAATGGTATGTTACTATCATGAACATTGAAAGAACTCTTATAAAATCTATATAAAATATTTTTTCCTTTTTATCCACTTTATCTTCCCCTTAATTTTCCCTTTAGTTTTTTTGCCACTTTCCATATTTTTGTTCTTCTCATTGTTTCATATCTATGAACAACATGTCCATATAAGGCTCTATATTGATTGAATTCTTGTTCTTTTGATTTCCTTCTATAGTCCATGAATTGATATACATCTATTACTTCTTTGCTTGTGTCTGCATTTTCATATAATTTATTATAATATTCTTGCATTTCTTCAATTGGCTTGAATTCATATTTTTCATAATTATTTTTCTTTTCTCTATACTCTTCACGATTTTTACTTATTTCTTCAATTTTATTTAATATATCAGCAGCACTTGAATTTATATCTATAGTCCATCCTAGACCATCTTTTTTTACTCTATCTCCTACTGCACCTATATTAAATGTAATTACTGGAATTTGCGCCATATAACATTCTGTAAGTGTATATGAGTATGTTTCAGGCCAAGTTGCAAAAATACATACTAAATCTATATCATTTTTTATAAGTAATTGAGGTAATTCTCCTCTTGTATATTTTCCATGGTTTATATAACTTGAGTGACTTCTTGCAAGTTCTCTATCTTCTGATTTTCCAAATAAATGTATTTTTATATTTGATTTTTTGTTTACTTTTATTAATTCTTTTAAAATATTACTTCCTTTATGTATTGCCATTGAACCTACAAATGCTATGTTAAAATACTTTGATATTCTTGCACTTTCTGATGGTTTTGAAATTATTACTCCATGTTCAACTACTTCTATTGGCAAATCTTTGTATACTTTATCAAATAATTTTTTTGTATTTTCAGAAGGTACAATTATTTTATCAAATTCTTTTAATACTTGTTTACATCTTGTTTGCCAATTTGTTAATATATTGCTATTTACTCCATATCTTATGTTTAAACATTTTGCACAATCTTTTGTTTTATCATATTCACAATATTTATCTTTATATATCATATTTATTGATGGACATATCATATATAAATCATGTAATGTAATTATTGAAAATATCTTTCTTTTTTTAGCTATCTCTATTGCATCAAATGTTTGGAATAAGAAGTGGTGTACATGTAAAACATCTATACTAAAACTATCAAATATATTTTGTAGCATTTCTTTATATGAATTATTTGTATATACTATTTGCCCATAATGTTGTATGTCTGTTTTGTAATTTGCAATTTCTTTTGCATATTCATCTGTATATAAGTATAACTTAAATCTTGGTAAATCATATTTGTCAGGTGCTATTACAAAACTTGCAATATTGTTTTTCATATTTGATTTTATAATGTCTTTTATATGAAGTGATGTTCCCCCTGTCATTTCCATATTTTCTTCCCATTCATTTACTAAATATAATATTCTCTTTTTGCCATATAATTTTATGTTTATATTTATATTTTCTTGTATATCTCTTATTGGATTATTTGCAATAAAATTATCTGTTTTTTGTACATATATTGGGTGTTTTTTTCTTAAAAATCCCATATGTTCTTCTATTAATGCAGCTCTTGTGGCAGTCATGTTTTCTTTTTTAAAACTTTGTGTTCCTTTATGATATATAAATGTGTTATCACATAATACATTTATATATCCATGGTCTAATGCTCTGTAGCAAAAATCATTTTCTTCTCCATATCCTTTACCAAATGTTTCTGCATCAAATATACCTAATTCTTTTATTACCTCTCTTTTTATATACATACAAAATCCATTTCCTGTTGTTAATTGAGGATATCTGTTTTTTGAACTTTTTTCTATCATTTCTGCATATTCTTCTAATGTCATGTTTTTTGGTAATTCATTATCTATTCCAAAATTTGGCACAGAACAAATTGTCCCATTATTTGTAAGTGGTGTAACTGTTGCTATATACTTGTTTGAATAAGCACATTTTTGGATTTTCTCTACCCAATTTTTTGTTACTTCTGTATCACTATTTAATAAAATAACATCATTTTTTGAATATGACATTCCTTTATTTACTGTTCCTACAAATCCTAAATTTTCTTCATTATCTAATACTTCTATATTTTTGTCTGTATTTTCTTCTTGATATTTTTTTAACATTGGAAATATTTTTTCATCTGGACTTTTATCATTTATCAAAATTAATGTATGTTTATTTAAATCTGTGTTTCTAATTACACTTTTTATACATTCTTCTGTGAATTCGTATGCATTATATACTGGTACAATTATATCAACACTTTTCATAATTATTTACTCCTTTAAATATTTAGTGATAATCCTGTATTTTTTTTGCTTAAATTTGGACTAAAATATATGTCTCCCTTTTCATAATAAGCTTTCCATTTGCTTAATATCTTTTGTTCATCTGTTTTGTCTGCTTGTTCTACTTTTTCAACACATATAGAAACAATTGGGTTTAGTACAACTTGCTTTTTGTCATCTAATATTTTTAAGCAAGTATCAATACTCACTCCTAGTCCACTCATTTCCTCTGTAAATTGTCCTATTTTTATAAACTCTTCTTTTCTTATCATTGCATATTTTACATACACACATGATACATTATGTATTATAAGTAATCTCTGCATATATGTACCAATATCTTTTGGCGCACCTTTATACAAGAAATCACCTATTCCATTCATTCCTAATATAATCCCACTATGTTCAACTTGTCCTTGCTCATTATATAACTTTGTTCCAACAATTCCAACTTCTTCATCTTGGCATATTCCAACTAAATCTTCTATATATGTCTGTTTATCTATGTTTACCAGATTTTTATCTAATATCATAAAATATTCGCCTTCTGCCTCTGCAACAGCTTTATTGTAAGCTTTAAATACATTTTCTTCTGGTTTTATTGTTTTTATATCATCTATTTGTTCATTTGATATTACAATTATTTCATAGTTACTATATGTTGTAAATTTTACCTTTTCTACTAGTTCCTCTATTTTTGGTTTTGCTTCATTTTGTGCATCTATAATTATACTAACTTTTGGGTTTCCTTTTACTTTATATTTAACTTCATAGCTTCCTGGAGTTAGTCCATCTGTTACTTCAACTTCTGTATCTAAACTTCTTTTTATATGGTCTTTTATAACTTTTTTTCCTACCTCAAAAGCATATGGTTTTGAATCTGAATTTCCTGCTGTTGAGTTTTGATGTACTCTCCAATGATATAATACTTGTGGTATATGAACTATTTTATTTGTTTGCTCAAATGCTCTTGATACTATATCAAAATCTTGGCTTCCATCATATTCACTTCTAAATCCTTCAAGTTTGTCCATAAGTTCTTTTTTAAATACACTAAAATGACATATATAATTAGCACTTCTTAATGTGTATGGTGATGCATCTGGCTTGAAAAATACTCCATACCTAATTCCATCTGCTTTTTCTAATTTGTCTTCATCTGAATATATAAATTCCACATCAGGATTTTCATTTATTGCCTTTGCAACCTCATATAATGAAAATGCAGGCAATAAATCATCATGGTCTAATAACCCTATATAATCTCCTGTTGCTAATGTTAATGCTTCATTTGTGTTCCCTGAAATCCCTTTATTTTCACCTATATATTTGTATTTAATTCTACTATCTTTTTCGACAAATTCCTGCATATACTCTATTTTTTCTGGTGAACCATCACCTAAACATAATTCCCAATTAGAGTATGTTTGTTCTTGTAGACTTTTTACTAGTTCTTCAAAAAATTTTTTTGGTGTATTATATACTGGAACTACAATACTAATTTTAGGTGTAATTTTAAATTTAACTTTCTTTTGTTTTTCTAGTTCTTCCTTATTTGGTTCATTTTCTCCTATCCACTTTTTATATATTCTTTCTTCTTGTGTATATTTCCCAAAAACTTTTGTATATACTTTCTTAGCCATTTGCCTTCTTTTTGAGTCTTGTGGTAAAATTTTTTCTAACATATTACTTTCTCCCTTTAAAAAATCTTTTTATTTTATTCTTTATTTTACTATTTTCTATTTTTTCATTTTCTAAACTTTTTATATATTCGCCTTGTTCCTTATTTACTTTATTTGCATCTTGTAAATATTTCTCAACATTTTCTATATGTGCCTTAAGTTCTTCTCTTTGTTTCTCTAATTGTTTAATATATTCTTCTTTTTTTATTCCATCTTCTTTGTAATCATTTAATTGTTTCTTTGCAATTGCTACTTCATTTATATCTACTAACTTCTCTAATGAATTTTGATTTATCTTCTTCATTTCATCATCTATTATAATATTTTGAATATATTTTTCTATTTTTTCAAATATCTCTAAGTACTCTGTAAGATTGAATTTATTTAACATTTCTGTATATTGGAATATTTTATTTATTTCTTGATTATATACATATAAATTATTTATTGCTCTATATAATATGAACTCAATTGGAATCCTTTCAATATACCATTCTTGGTCAAATAATATAAAATCTCCATTATCTAAAAAGATATTTTCAAATACAATGTCTATATATCCATCTTTTATTATTGTTAAATCATTTACTTTTTCTGAGTTGATATTTATATTTTCATTTAGCTCTACAGGTTCATCTTTTATTAACTTGTTTTTTATACATGTATACCATTTATCTATTAATTCATATGTTCCATCTATATCTTTATTTAATAATTTTTGTGCTAGAATTTTGTCTAATGTGTCTAAATTTATATATTTACAATATATATGATTTTCTCTTTTTTCATCAATTATATTAAATCCTAGTTTTTTAAGTTCTATACTGTTTCTTTCTATTTTGTTAATATGCTCTTCTGCTTGCTCAGAACATATATCCTTTTCAACGTAATCATCATATATTTTTGTCATTAACCTATATTTAGCTTTTCTTATGTTATTAAAACTAACAAATTTGGGTTGGTCTTTTTGTTTATTATTAATTTCTATAAAATATGAATTAGCAAAATCCTTGAATTTCCCTTCTTTTGTTATTTGTTTTAATGCTCTTAATTCATCAAATACTACTGCACTACCATTTCTATAGCAGATGTTATACATTAATTTTGTTGTATTTTCATTTGGCATATATTCATCTGAAAATATAACATTACACATTCTGTAATTTGGTAATGGATAATAAAATTTGTAATTTTCAAAACCATTTTGTTTTAATTCTTTTTCTATACTACTTTTTGAAAATGTCTTTTTATCATCTTCCATTATTGTTGCATATATATTTCCATATTTAGGTTTTGCTCCTGCAAATGCTGAAATTGAAAATTTATTATCTACTATTAATAATATAATTCCATTTTCTTTTAAATATTTTTTTACATCTTTTATATATTTTAAATCATATAAAATTATATAATCATATTGTTTCTTTTCAAAATTCATTAATCCTGTAGTAATTTCTAATATATCTGAATCTTCTTTAAAATTGTACCATTTTAATATATTATTTCTAGCTTCTAGATTTTCTTCTATTATAGAAATATCTATTTCATCCATTAAAGCTTTCTCTTCATTTATATTGTCATCATTTGTTTCACGGAACATATTAGTTCCCATCTTTTTTAAGTGTTCTATATTGTAATATACAGATTGGTCTATTGGTTTTACTGCTATATAGTTATTGTCTTTTAACCAATTCTTTAATATCTCTATCATTTCATCTTCAGTTGTTTCATTTTGAATTAAGTCTGGCATCATATTTATAAGTCTCATTTTATAATCTGGTTTGAATTCATTTTTATGAATTAATGCATGATAAAGTAGTGTATAAAAATAATCTGTTTCATTTAATGTAAAAAATCCTTTTTCATTAAATACTCTATTTTTAAGAATTCTTTCTTCTAATTCTTTACAATAATAATTGTCTCCTATATGTCTTAAATCAAAATTTGCATATTTATCTTCAACTTTTGTTCTATAATGAATTCTATATTCTTCTGGGAAGACTTTTTCAGCATTTAATACATAAATAGCATTTTCATATGAATCACATATTATATCTATGTCATTATGACCATTTACATATATCTCATCTGGCAGACTCTCATAATTTCTTAATATTGCATAATTCAAGCAATTATTTAATGCATAAAACATATCATTTACTGATTTCCAGTTTTCTGCTCCAAATAAATCCTTTTTTATTGATATAATTTCTTCTTCTTTTGTAATTTCTTTTAAATAGTCTTTTAAATTTTTATCTAATAATAATGTTATATCATGGTTAGTCTCTATTTCATCATTTGTTGCATGTACTTTATGACCACCTCCTGTCATTTGTCTAAACATTTCTTTGCAATCAAACATATTTATATTAACTACTTTTTCACCTGTACTTGTATTCCTTTTTTCATATATTGGATTTTCATCATTTACTATTATTAGCAAGAATTTCCCTTTGCCACAATGTTCTGCCTTTTCTTCTGCATTTGGCAAATTTGTTCCATAAAACCTTATTATATTTTCTATGAACTTTTCTTGACTCCATTCTATTTCATATACATTTATAATGTCAAACTTCTCTTTTATTTCTGCCAATATTTCTTGTTTTTTATATATTGCATTTTCCCATAAAATGAATAAATGTGTTTCTTTCTGTTTCATATTCAACCTCATTCTTTCATAATGAATTCACTAATATTAAAATAAATATAAATTTTGTCTTATACTTTTTTAAACTCAACTTTTGTATCTGTAGCAAAATATCCAACAACAATCTTTTTTGACATAACTTCAAAGAATAATGCATCATAGTTCCTATTTATTGGTACTACTTCTCCATCTACTCCAAATTTGCTACAACTTATCGACAATGTGTATTTACCTGGTGCTAACATTAGCTTTTGCTTAAATTCACATATGTATTCTTCTCCCTTTTTACAACTGCCTGTGTATAATTTCTGTATATTTGTGTTTGTTCCACATATCTCTTTTCCTATAAAATCTTTTATTGTAATTGAAAATGTAGGACATTCAATATCTTTCAAAAATCTAGCTTTTAATTTTATAGTAATTTCTTCATCATTATACATTGCTGGTACTGGTTCATCCTTTTCATTAAAAATACCATAATCTAAAATTTTCACTTCTCCTGTACCATATACAATCATATTTGGATTTAAGTCAAAGTTCTTTTTCCATTTACTTTCTTCTTCAACTTCTTGAAATTCTTGTTCTTTACATCTGTCTTTATCTAACATCCCTGTTATTAGTTTTTTGTATTTCTCTACACCTTCTTTTACATCTCCATCATATATCTTTTTACCAGAGTTTAAAATAATAACTCTACTACAGTTTTCAAGTACATCTGCAACATTATGTGTTACATATAAGATTGTCTTTCCTTTTTCTTTGAATTGTTGGAATTTCTTGAAACATTTTAATTGAAATGCCATATCTCCTACAGATAATACTTCATCAACTATTAAAATATCTGGGTCTACATTTATAGCACATGCAAATGCTAGACGTGCAAACATTCCTGATGAATATGTTTTTACTGGTTGATATAAGTGGTCTCCTATATCTGCAAAATTTATTATATCCTGTTTTGTTGATTCTATTTGCTCATTTGTTAATCCCATTACTTGTCCATGTTGATATATATTTTCTTCTCCTGTTAATTCAGGATTAAATGCTGCTCCTAATTCTAATAGTGAACTAATTTTACCATTTACATTTAGTTCACCAGATGTTGGACTTACTACACCTGTTATCATTTTTAGTAATGTTGATTTTCCTGCCCCATTTTTTCCAAGTATTCCTAGCACTTCTCCTTTATTAATATTTACATTAAGGTCATCTATAGCACTAAATGTCTCATGATTATGAACAAATGGAAATACCGCTTCTACTAATCTTGCTTGTTTATTTTTAAACATCTTATATTCTTTTTTTACATTCTTAATTTCTATTATAGGTTCACTCATATATAATTCTCCTCTTTATGTTTTATATTTTACTATTTAGAACTATGATTTCCTCTCTTCTTTAAAACATATCTAATTCTAAATAGAGGTCTGCCTATTGCTGGTAAATTCATAATTATAAAGTTCAATATATAATAACTAATTTTTTCTGTTTTATACAATTCATGAAATACATTCCAATTTCTAAAATTAAAGTTTCTCTTATCTTGTAACATTTTATAATATTCATATGCTTTTTTATTTAAATTTTGTAATTCTTCAGGAAATTTATCATTATATTCAACATATGTTCCAAAAACTCCTAATTTAACATTTATAAATAGTTCTCTTACTTGGTCTAATTTCTTAAATCCATGAGAAATTTTATTTACTCCTACTTGGTTATTTCCATGTTGCCTATATTTTATATATTTTTCTGGAATATATGCTACCTTTCCATTAATTCCTGCCATTATTCCAATCCAGTGGTCATGTATTAAATATTTTGAGTTTTGTGGTAATGGAATAATATTTTTTATCGTTTTACTTCTTGCTAATATTGTACATCCAGTTACACAATTGTATAAATAGTTTAATCTATTACTATTTATATATTTATTAATTTTTCTATTTAATAGCATGAAATCTCCAAAAGATTCATACATTGTTTTTAATTCTTGGTCTACTACTTCTAAATCTCCAAAAACCAAGTCCGCATTTTCACTTTTTAATTTTTCAAATGATTTCTCTACTTTTTCTTTTAGCCATACATCATCTTGGTCTGCTAACATGTAATATTCACTTTGTACTTGTTTAAGTAAAAACTCTATATTTTTTACTACACCTAAATTATGTGGCTGTATAACTAATTTTATTCTACTATCTTTTTTTTCATATTCTTTTAAAATTTGTGTGGTACTATCTTTTGAACAGTCATCTGATATTATTAAACTTATATTTTCATATGATTGTTGCAAAATACTATCTATTTGTTCCTTAAGATATTTTTCACCATTATATGTAGCTAGTAATATATCTATTTTTTCATTCATTTTAAAAATCATTCCTCTCTTATCATGCACATAAGGTTTGGATTATAATACATCTGCAAAATCCTTTTTATTCTTTTTGAATACATGGTTTCCCCATATAAACATGAATATAGTTATTACCCAAAAGATTATAGTATATATACCATGACCTGCTGTTATGATATTTCCTCCCATAAATGCTTGCCTAAATGCTGTAACTAGATATGTGAATGGCATACATTGAACAACTTTTAATATTGTGTGGTGTTCTGCTAACATTGATACACTCCAAACAATAGGTGTTGCCCAGAAAAATAATTGCATTAATATTCCTAATAAATTCGAAAAGTCTGGTACAAGTGTTGTTAATGCTGATGTTAATCTTGTAAAAGCCACAATAAATGCATATAATGCAACAACCACATATAATATAATTAATACATTTGGTGTATATCCAAATACTGCACATAATATTGTTGCAACTAATATTAAAAATATTGATACAAAAGCACTTCCTATTATTGAGATTATTGGTATTATATCTACTGGAAATACTACTTTTTTTACCAAATAACTATAATTCCTTATTGATGAACTCGCACTCATTATACTATCATTTATACATTGCCATATTGCCATTCCTGGTAAAAACCATACTACATATGGAGAACCTCCATCTCCTTGCATTCCAAATATAAATTGAAATACTATTACATACATCATCATAAATACAAATGGTTGTAAAAATCCCCATATACTTCCTAAACTTGTACTTGCAAATCTGTTTTTAAAATCGTTTTTTCCAAGCTTCCATGCAATCTTTTTATTTTTCCATAATATTTTTATAAATTCCATTGTTTACTTTTCCTTTCTATTGTGCATCTATCATAATATATTCATTTTTTATTTTAGCAAACTTTATATATCCAATTATTGGGAAATGAAATAATATAATTTCTCTTATGCTTTTTTTGAATTGGTTCTTACCTGCAAGAATTTTAAAATATCCTATTATATTTAAGTTTATCTTTTTTGATTTTAGAATACTTTCATAATATTTCTGAGCTTGTCCTATAATTTTGTTGTTTTGCTCTTTTTGGCAATATTCTTTACACATTATTATACCTTTTAAATATGCTCTTTCTATTGCATCTGTTCTATATTTTAAATATGACTCATATCCTTCTCCATTTTGATTTTTCCACCTTGTAATATTATTATTTAAGCTTCTTCCTCCAAATACATTACTTGCATGTAATCTGTAATCAAATAATGGCTCTTTTATATAACTTATCCCTTTTCCTTCATTTGCTATAAATGCAGCTAACCAGTCATGTGCTATAACACTATCTTTAAATGGTATCATTTTTTCTTTTACTTCTTTTGTAATTATTTGTGAACACCCTATTCCTACACATCTAGTTACTGCTAGTCTATTTGTTCCCTTTATTATTGGAACATTTTTGTATTTAAAATAATCTTCTTGTAATACAACTCCATCTTCATCAACTTGTCTACAATTGCTATATACCATGTCAACATTATCTCTTACTATTTGTTTTAAACTCTTTTCTACTTTGTCTTTATGCCAAACATCATCATGGTCTGAAAACATTATATATTTAGATGTTGATTGTTTTAATAAAAATTCAAAATTTTTATTGTATCCTAGATTTGTTTGTTGAATAAATAATTTTATTCTTTCATCTTTTTTTTCATATTCTTTTAATATTTTTTCTACTTCTGGTTCTGTTGAATTGTCATCACTTATATATACTTGCATATTTTTATGTGTCTGTTTTAATATACTTTCTATTTGCTTTCTTAAATATTTTTCCTTGGTATTATATGTGGTAACTAATATGTCTACTTTTTCCTCCATACAATACTCCTTTCACTTTATTGTTATAATTGTTTTTTATATTTCTATATAACTTTGAATTTTATTCTAAAGTGTTGATAAAGCTTTTAATATACCTAGTTTTCCATACTCATATGTTAGTCCACCTTGCATATATGCAATATAAGGACTCCTTATTGGTCCATCACAACTTAGTTCTATTGTTGACCCTTCTGTAAATGTTCCAGCTGCCATAATTACTTTATCATCATATCCTGCCATTATACTTGGTTCTGGTATTACATTTGCATCTATTGGTGAACCTTTTTGTATTCCTTGGCAGAATTTTATTAACTTTTCTGCTTCTCCTAATTCTAATGTTTGAACTATGTCTCCTCTTTTTTCATCAAATGATGGTTCTACTTTATATCCCATTTTTTCTAACATTCTACTTGCAAAAATAGCTGTTTTTACACTACTTGCAACTACACTTGGTGCAAAAAACAATCCTTTTAAAAATGCTGTATTTTGGTTTAATGATGGTCCTATTTCTTTTCCAACTCCTGGTGCTGTTAATCTTTCTGCACATAGTTCTATCAATTCTTTTTTTCCTGCAATATATGCTCCACTTGTTGCAATTCCTGCTCCTAAATTTTTCATTAGTGAACCTACTATTATGTCTGCTCCTACTTCTGTAGGTTCTTTTTCTTCAACAAATTCTCCATAACAATTGTCTACCATTATTATTACTTCTTTGTTTACTTCTCTTATTGCTTTTATTGCTTTTTCTATTTTTTCAATTGTTAAACTCTTTCTTGTTGAATATCCTCTTGATTTTTGTATTTCTATTAATTTGATGTCTTTCTTTTTGGCTCTTTGTCTTATTGCTTCTATATCAAAGTCATTATTAACTAATTCTATTTGCTCATATTTTACTCCAAATTCTTTTAATGAACTTCTGCTTTTTTCTTTGCTTATTCCTATTACTGTTTGCAATGTGTCATATGGTGCTCCTGATATACTTAACATTGTATCTCCTGGTCTTAATATTCCAAATAGTGTTACTGCTAATGCATGTGTTCCTGATATTAATTGTGCTCTTACTAATGCATCTTCTGTTTTCATTATTTTTGCATATATTTCTTCTATCTTGTTTCTTCCAACTTCATCTATTCCATATCCTGTTGATGTGTGCATATGCATCTCTGCTAATCCACTTTCTTGGAATGCTAATAATACTTTGGCACTATTTATCTCTTTTATTTTATCTACTTTTTTTAATTGTTCTTGTATGTCTTTTTCTACTTGTTCTGATATCTCCATTATTTCCTTTTTTATACCTATTTTTTCATACATTCTTTTATTTTCTTCTCCTTATTTTTCTTTTGCTCTTATTTTATCCTAAAATCCAAAAAATAGCAAGTTTTCCTTGCTATTTTCCTTATTTCATATTCATTTTTATACTATTTCAAATACAATGATGGTCTAAATCCATCCCAGTCATCAGTTTTTCCATTAATATCTTCTCTATAACCTGCAGGTTTTACTGTAGCTGTATCATTATATTTTCCTCCTCTACTTGCACGTGCTCCTTGTACAACTACTTCCTCTACATATTCTAATTGGTTTCCACCCATATCATAAATATTACATACTGGGGTAGTTAGACCTGTTTTCATCTTTTGACCTGTATAATTTCCTTGAACTGAATTTGTTGGATATGTTGGATAACTTTTTTCTATAAATTTAAGTGTTGTATCCCACCCTTGCCCAGTAGTCAACTTCGAATATACATAATCAGCCTCATAGTTATTTACATCTGCAAAATTTGTTGCCAAATTATTTGCTGTAGTATTTGCTAAACCACTATATGCTGTTTGGCCCTTTTTTACAACAACCTTATTATTTACATTTCCAGCCTCAAATCTCCCTATATAAAATCCACCATATTTCTTTATACTATTAAAATCTGTTACATTTATTTGGTCATTACTTGTATCTATTGCTATTCCTTTTCCAAAATCTGTTCTTTTATATTCTGTTGCTGATGTTACATTTTGTCCTTCTCCACCTTCAACATAACATGGTATCCATACAAATTGGTTTCCTGTTTTGTCTTCTATTACTTTTCCCCCTTGTATTGTTGATGAACTTTCAGATGATTCAATAAATCCTTTCGGAAGCCACCATTCCCCATCTGGAGCTATCTTTTTTGTATTCTTTCCTTTAGTCTGTACCGTTACCTCTTTTTCCTCTGATTCATTTCCACATTTATCTATTGCTTTCACTCTTATTGTATATGTTGCTTCAATAGTTGTTTTGATTATTACTTTTTCATTAAAATTGAAATCTCCTGTTACTGGAGTTACTCCTTCTTCTGGAGTTATATTGTAATGAAAATTACTTACTCCTGATTGGGTATCTGTCGCTATTGCACTCAACTCAATATTTAGACCATCTACAATTGAAGTTACATCTCCCATTACTGGTCCTGTTCCATCAATTCTAAGTTGTACATCTATTGTTTTCGAATTTGTATTTCCATTACTATCTGTTGCTTCAATTGTAATTGTTGTATCTTCTGTTATATTTTCTATCTTATATCTACCATTTGTTTCTATTGAAAAATCTGAAATTGGTGTTGAACCTTTTTTTGCAATTACTTTTGTAATATTTCCTCCACTGAATGTTTTGATTATACCTGTTATGCTTACTTCTGCTTCTGATGGTTTTACCCATCCATCACTGGCATTGTTACTTACTTTTGCTGTTATTAGTATTTGATTCTCTATTGTTGAATTTCCAGCTATTTTTGGCACACTTCTATCTATTTCAAATGCATAGTTATCAACAATAATAATGTTATCTATGATTTCTACATTTTCTATTTCATTTGAAATATATTCATCTAAAAAAACATTTTCATTATACTCGCTATTTGTCTTTTTTTCTACTTGCGCACTATTTAAAACCATTTCCAACTTTTCTCTTGCCTCAGCTTTACTGTTTTCCTTTTTTGCTTTTTGTGCTTGAGCTATTATTCCATTTTCTCCTGTTAACATTGCTATACTTACACCTGCTAAAATAAGCAAGACTATAAGTGTGACAATTAATGCTATCAATGTAATTCCTCTCGTACCTCTCATTCCAACTTTCCTCCTATGTTTCAACATTTTTATATATTTATTCTCCCTCTTGATAAAACATATTGAGAATTATATGGTGGGTAACAAAAGGGTAACAAATTACATATTATATTGATTTTATTTATTATATTTCTTTAAAAATTCTTCTAATTCATTTTCATTCGAAAATATTTCTTCAAATATGTTATTTAGATGTATTTCGATTATAACATAAAATTTTACAGTTTCATATTACTATATTACTTTTCTAATAGCCAATCTATAATATTTTTATGGATAACTCCTTTTCTTGATAAATTCTTTTTATCTAACGAAAGTACATACTTAGGCACATTATCATTAATTCCAAAAAATGCTCCAAATTCACTTTTTATTGCACTTTCTTCCTTTAACAAATATGCAACCTGAATATATATCTTTTCATCTGCTTTTGTTGCAATAAAGTCAATCCATCCATCTTTAAGCTTACCTATATAAATATCATATCCTCTTTTTAATAGTTCATTATATACAACATTTTCAATTGCAAAACATTTATTAGATTCAAAGTCTTTATTTTTTATTTGAGCAATTCCTAAATCTGTCATATAGTATTTATTTAGCGTTTTTAATATTGCTTTTCCATGAATATCATATCTATAAATCTTTTTTATTATTAATGCTTTGCATAATGCATCTATATACATATATAGTGTTTCAGTAGATACTGATTTCCCTTTGCCTTTTAAATATTTTATAATATTATCTGCAGAAAATTCTTTTCCTGTAGTATCAACAATATATTGTAATAATAAATTAAGTAAAATAGTATCTTTTAATCCCAATCTCTCTACTATGTCTCTTAATATAATTGAATCAAGTACACTATGAAGATAATCTTTAATATTACTTTCTTCTATAAATTGAGTTCTACTTGGAAGTCCTCCCCATTTTATAAAATCCCAAAATGTTTTTTCATTTTTAGGGTCTTTTTTAGTTAACTCTGTATACTCGTTATAATTTAAAGGATATATATTAAATAATACACATCTTCCAGATAACACAGTTGAAAGTTCATTTGATAACAATCTACTACTTGAGCCAGCTATAAATATACTCATATTTTTTGATATTGTTTTTAATGAGTTTACAACCGCTTCAAACTTTTCTACTCTTTGAATTTCATCTAAAAATATATAATATTTTTTATTATCTTTAATCATCTCTTTAATATATTTGTTTAATTTCTCACCATCTTGTAATTCTTCATGTTCTATTAATTCAAAATTGATATATATAATATGCTCCTCATTTACACCTTTTTCTTTTATTTCATCAATTATTTGATTTAATATTACTGTTTTTCCACTCTTTCTTATTCCTCCAAGGATTTTTACTAAATCTGAATTGTAAAATTTCCTTATTTTTGACAAATAAGCTTCTCTTTTTATCATTTTTTACCACCTATATTTATTATAGTTTTTTATCTTAGGCTTGTCAAGTTATTTCATAAATGCGAAATAACTTTTATCATCTTTATGTTGAACTTTACCTTTATCTAAAACTATTGTTTCATCTGCTATATCCATTAATTCTTTTTTATGAGTTATAACAATAATTGTATGATTACTTCTTAATTCCTTTAATAAATTAGTAATATTTTGAATTTTATCTATGTCTAATGATGATGTCATTTCATCAAATATTAATATCTTAGATTCCTTAAGTAATATTCGTGCTAATGAGAGAAGCCTTTTTTGACCACCAGATATATTTTGCTCTCTAATCATTTGACTAGCAGACATGATGTTTTCGCTTGATGAAAATAAAGTATCAAAATATGAAATTACAATTAGCATTACCCCTATAGTCATATGTTTATTTATTATTAATTCCATACATATAAAATAAAGTATTGTCTTAAATACAATTAAAAAGCATTTTAAAATTGATTTTCTATATCTTTCATATTTTTTCTTATTATTATATATTTTTTTCCAAGACTTATATATTAAATCATATTTATTATCCATTGAAATAGAAATATCTAGAGTTTGAATATCTTTTAATCCTAACAATATTTGATTGGTTAGTCCAATTAGATTATCATATTCCTTTTTTTGTTCTTTAGAATACTTAATAACCATATTATTTAAATAATTGCTCCTTGCTACATAAACTAAATCAACTATTATTGTAAGCATTGCTAAAAAAATATTAATTTTAAAAAAATAAAATAAAACAACAATGCATTTTAGCATATTTAAAATAATTGCTAAAATGTTATCAGCCATTTCTCCAATATTTATAATATCACTTATCAAACTATTAATTATTTTTTCTGTTGATATTCTTTCCTTATATTCTTCATCAAAACAATATATTTTTTTAACTATTTTTTTATATATAGTTATATAATTATCTTGATAAAAATTTTGATACATATACATAGTAAAATACGACATTATATTATTAAGTATTTTTAGAAAAAAATGAGTAACTATACTAGCAGTTGCTGCAATATATAATGAATTTGTTAAATTTTCAGTTATCCTAGCAACAAATATTGGAATTACTAATTCTAATACTTCTTTCAAAAAATATCCTATATAATATGGTATTAGCTTTTTCTTATCTTCATTTATTAAATTATAATAATTTTTTACTATTTCTTTAAATTCATTTATCATTTTCATATCAATTTAATTATCTCAAAAAAATCATAAAAAAACTTGATATTTTTTTATTAACAAATATCAAGTAATTGGTATTAATATTTCTGTAAAGTCATCATAGTACACTTCAATTATAGGCATATCTAATAATTTATAATTTAATGATTTAATGTATTCTTTTATCCATTTATTTATATTGTCAATTATATCATTAGAATTAAAACTAGTAATTTTTATTGAAAAATAATTACACTTTTTTATACATATTTCTTTAGAACCATTAAATTTTTTATCTAATAAACAATAATAGGATACATCTCCATTTTTTTGTAAATATCCATAACGCTTATTATTAATAAATTCAGGATACTTTGATTTAATGTCTCTCCAAAAATCAGGTATTTCCTTGCTTCTATTGCTATAATTAATATTTTTTGCAATATAAAATAAATTAAATTCTTTATTCTTATATATTTTATAATCTATATTATAATTTTTTATACTCTCTTTAAATACAATTTTATTAAATAATTTTAGTTGCTTGCTGTTTTTTAAATCTTTTGGTGTAATCCCTTCAAACTTTTTAAATGCTCTATTATAACTTGATGGCGAATTGTATAAATATTTATATGAAACATCTGTTATACTTTCCCCATTTAATATATCTGTAACTGAAAGACTTAGTCTACGTAATCTAATATATTCATTTATTGTTTTTCCTGTTAAACAAGTAAACACACTTTTTAAATTACTTTCATTCAGACCTATAAGGTGCGATAATTCTGAAATAGTTATTTTATCTAAAATATGTTCTTCTATGTAATCAGTTATTTTATTTAATTCGTTATATATATCATACATATTATCCTCCTGGCATTTATTATGTAATTCTATTTCTTAATACAATTGTTATCTAATATTTTTTGTCTCCTGTATACCTTTTATTCTATAGTTTTATTATTTTTTATATTTACATTTATAAAAATAGTAGATATTATTGATAAAACAAAAATAACTATAAATACTTTTTCTCCTATAAAGGCACTCAAAATCGCTAGTATTGAAAATACAATCACTTCTGTAAAGTATAGACTCATTTGTCCTACTGAAGATAATAAATCGTTATCTTCTTTTGATTCTTTAATAATATTTTGTATTGATGTTTGTATCGATGTCTCATAAACTTTTGAAATATTGTCACTAACTGTTTTATTTATAGATATTATAAATTTATCTTTTACAAATAGATATATCAATGTGATACTATAGTAACTACTGAAAATGCTTTAAAGTCTTGTAATATTAAGTATAAATACAAAGGGAGAAATTGTCTTTCTATTATATGATTAGTTCTTAATGCATATATGATTTTATATTTATTTTTGCTATGTATTAAATATTTTATGTTATAATAATACTTTCACAATTTTAGCATAAAACAAGCCATTTGTAAAGTATCTAAACTTCACAAATGGCTTGTTTCAACTGATTAGAGGCAATATTCACTAATCACTTCATAGGCTCTGAATTTATCTGGCTCTATGAGATAAGTGTCTTCGTCAATGTAAAAGGGCTCAGCTATTTCACTTGGAAAAGCTCTTGCAGCAGAATGAGTACCTAATAAGTATTCGCCCATTTTCATCCATTCTCTTTCAACTTTAATGAAAACGTTACTACCAAAATCATTATTCCTATAAAAATTACTATTGTTTTATTAATTTATGCATATTTTCTTCTATTTCAAATTTATTCTATGCTACTTTTATTCCTGTATCAATTATTTCTTGCACAAAAGGATTTCCTTCTTCAAAATCTTTTACCTTTATTGGGTGTGGCTCTATTCTTAAATCTATATTTTGTGTCAACATCATTAATTCTACCATTAAATCAAAAACATTATTATCACTATTAATAATAATAGCTATATCTATATCACTATCTTCATGATTTGTTCCTTTTGCATAAGAACCAAATAAATATACTTCTTTAATATTATAATGTTTTGATATTTCTTTAATATATTCTTCTACACTTTTTAAAATATCTATATCAACATTTCTTTTAGCCATGACCAGACCTCCTCTATATTGTTTATTTGTTCAGATATATATTCTTTTGTACATCTTTCTGCTAATATATTCAAATTATGAATTTTAGGTGGATATCATACATTTTCTTCCTCTCAATCTATTCTTATTATAGCATTAAAGTTAAATTTTTACTACATTTTGTTGTAAATATTTTTGATAATTTATTTGTTTTCCTTTAACCTCTTGTTATAAGAAAGTGTTGCTCCTTGTTCTCTACAATAAATTATTGGTATAAAATAAAAAATGTTCTTATGAACTCTAAGTTCCATAAAAACATCCATATTGGCTGGGCTGGTGGGATTCGAACACACGCATGCCAGAGTCAAAGTCTGGTGCCTTACCGCTTGGCTACAGCCCAATGTTTAAATTTTTAAGATGGGGTGGAAGATGGGACTCGAACCCACGATCTCCAGTGCCACAAACTGGCGCGTTAACCAGCTACGCCACATCCACCTTGTTTCAGTTCATTTCGTGAACACATATATTATTTTAATATGAATTTTACAATTTGTCAAGATTTTTATTAAATTTAATTTCATCATTTATAAAAATTGTTGTTTAATATTATTATCTTGATTAATAATTTCAAAAAGAACTAAGCTTTGCCTAGTTCTTCTTGAGAAAAAATTTAAGTTGTGAGCATTATCATTATATCCATTTTTATAGAAAAAATACTATTCACCTTTTCCTTCTGGTAAAGCATTAGGCAATTCAACTTTTATTCTAATTCTGAATACATATGTTACAGCTTTTATTAACTTGCTGTTTTTAAACTTCTGCCATAATGATACTTTTTTATCAAAAGAAACTGATTCTTCATATTCTTGTATCTCTTTATTTATTTGTTCTTCTTCATTTACTTCAATTACTTGAGGAGTAACTTTATTTTCTACTTCATCGTCTCCTATTATTACATCTTCACTTTGTATTTCCGCAGACATCTCTACTGGTTTTGGTATAACTTTTAGTGCATCTGCTACTTCTATTCCAATATAGCTTAAAGCTTTTGATCTGTCTTCAAGTCTTTCCATATCAATTTCAATGTGTAAATTTGTCTCTAAGTTATTAACTCTAGCATTTAAAAGTTTTAATGCATCTTGATAGTTTTGACTTTGCTTATTTTTGTCTTTTCCTACTAGTCTAAGTGTTTCTATTACTTCTTCTGAAAATATTCCTTCTGCCTCTGCTTCTTTAACTTTATCTTTCCAGTTGTCTTCCTTATATTCTGCTGCATCTATTAAATCTTTTAACTTTCCTGCTAAAGCAATGTTTTCTTCTCTTTGTCTAATTAGTTCTTCTACTTTTTTAGTATTTTCTTCAAATTGATTTGTGGCATATTCAACTAGTTCATATGCTGCATCATATACACTTATTGGAAAGTTTTTCTTTTTTGGATATTCTATTAAATAAGCTTTTATTGATTCAATTAAGTCTTTGAAGTATGTGTCATCTTCTAATTGAATGATTTGCTTTTTACTATTTGGATTTATCATTTTTTGAACTTTATCTATATTTGATAGTATTTTTTCTTCTGTGATTACCATTCTCACATTTACTATGCCTGATTTCCTAGACATGCAAATTCCTCCTTTTTCCTGTGTAGTCTATCTTCAAATTCTATTATAGTATATACCATTTTCCGTAAAACTACAAGTTTTTTGACGTTTTTTTATATTACATTTTTATTACAAAAATATTACAAATGTAATATTTTTGTAATATTTCGAAAAAGGTTTTAAAATTAATTTGCAAATATCTTCTTCAATTCCTCATGTCTCTTAACTTTCAGCGTTGTTGTTTTTATTAATTCTTCTTCTGTTATAATCATTTCTCTGATATATTTATATTTTGGCATTAGATTGTTAACTTCTTTTACCTTTTGCCATAAAAAGTCTTTTATATCTTCTTCTCCCTCAATATTATAAAGTTCTTTTATTAATTCTTTGTCATAAACAATTTTAACACAAACCTTTACATCTCCATCTTGCTCTGTTTTTTCATATACAAATGACTCTTTTATTCCTTCTACCTTATTTAGTAATGTTTCAATTTCTTCTGGGAATACATTTTTACCATTTTTCAATACTATTACATTTTTCTTTCTTCCCATTATATAAATATATCCGTCTTTATCTATTTTCCCTAGGTCTCCAGTATGTAACCACCCATCTGGTTCAATTGTTGATTTTGTGGCTTCTTCATTTTCGTAATAACCTAGCATTATGCTATCACCTTTTGCTAATAATTCTCCTATTCCTTCTTCATTTGGGTCTTCAATTTTTACTTCTACACTTGGCATCTTTCTTCCAATTGAACCAAGTCTTCGTTCTCTAGTTATTTCTGCTGCAATTACTGGTGCTGTTTCTGTTAATCCATATCCTTGTACTAAATCAATTCCTAAATTGTTAAATCCTTTTTCTGTTTCTGGGTCGAGCGCAGCTCCTCCAGCAACAGCAACTACTAATTCTCCACCTAAACTTTCATGTATTTCATGGAATATTTTTTTTCTAATGTCAATCTTTAACTTTAATAGCGCTTGTGTTATTTTTATTCCTTTTTCTACTTTTGGCAGTTTTCCACTTTTTTCTATTGTTTTCATTATTTTTCTGTATATTACATCAAATACTGCTGGTACTGAAATCATGGCTGTTATTTTAAATTCTTTCATGTTATCTGCCATGTGTTTTACTCCTTCACAAAAACATAAACATGACCCTATTGATATAGGATATAAAAATCCAACTGTACATTCAAATACATGGTGTAAAGGCAAGAATGACAAGAATCTATTGTTTTCATCTAACTGAAATCTTTGAGCTATGTCCATTATGTTTGTAACTATATTTTTGTGTGACAACATTACTGCTTTTGACATTGCTGTTGTTCCTGATGTAAATAACATTATTCCCATTTCATCATTATTTATTTGGGCATCTATATATTCTCTGTTTCCTTCTTCTATAAGTTTTTTCCCTTTTTCTACCAATTTATTCTGAGCATATATTCCTTCATCATTTTCTTTTAAATCCATTGATATGAAATATTTTAAATTTGTATTTTTCTTTTCTCTTAATTCATTCATTACTTTTTCATATTTCTCTGAATAAAATATAGCATCTACTTGAGACCTAAGTATTAAACTTTCTATTTCATTGTCTGGTAAAGCTTTGTCTAATGGTACTACTATTCCTGTTCCAGCAACAATAGCCAAATATGCAAGTTCCCATTCATATCTGTTTTCTGAAATTACAGCTATTCTTTTATCTTTTAATCCCATATCAACTAATGCTGTCCCTAATGCGTTTATTTGACTTCTAAATTCTTTATGCGTAATTATTCTAAATTCTCCCTCTGTTTCAGTCTTAAACATATATGCAGGTCTTTCCCCATATGCTTCTCCTGATTTTATTAACATGTCCTTTAAGTCAATAAATTCCATTTTATTATTTTCTGTTTTCATTATAATCTCCTCTTTTATTTTATTCTTAAACCATTTATCACTGTATTTTCATATTCATGATATAATTTCATTATTTCCATCTTGTTCTCTTCTCTTTTTTTATATACTAATGTAGAACATATTAGTCCATAGATTTCTGATGCTATTGCACGTGAATCTCCTTGTTTTATTTCACCTATTTTTATACCTTCTTGTACAATCTTCTCAATCTTGCTTATATATTCATATACAAGGTTTTGGCATCTTTTATTTCTTTCTTCTTTTCCCCAAAATTGGCTCAATAGTATTGTTATTATATCTTCATATTTGGCAACAATCTTTATCTGTATTAATACTATTGCCTTTATTTTATCTATATAATTACTATGCTTTGCTGTTTTTATATCTATACTATTTTGTAATAACTTTATTCCTTCTTCTATTAAGAAATTAAATATTTCTTCTTTGCTCGAAAAGTGATAGTATAAAGTTCCTTTTGCTACTCCAACTGTTGCTGTTATTTCTTCTATACTTGTTGCTTCATATCCTTTTTCTGCAAATAGTCTCATTGATGTTTCAAATATCTTTCTTTTGGTTTTATTCATTTACTTCACCCATTATTTATATTTTTACTTTTATATTATATAATCTCATCACTATTTTTGCAAGATTTATTTTTTTGTTAGAATTATTAGTCAAATTTATTTTATGTATTCTCTTTTGGTTTACGTTTTTTAATATTATTTTTATCCACAGCATGTGGATAATGTGGATAACTCTGTGAATAACTTTAAATAGGCACTTTTTTTTCACACTTTATTCACATTAAATTGTTGATAATTTATTTTACATTTATTTGCAATTTTTATCTTTGTTTTATGTAACCGTTAAAGTTAATTTTACATTAATTTAAAATAAATTACTAAAATCACTTCCAATATAAAGATTGCAGGCAATCCAACTGTAAATTTTAGTTTTTTTGTTTTATGCCTAAATGTATACATTCCAGCAATTGTACCTATTCCCCCACCTATAATTGTTATTAAAAGCAATGTGTTTTCTGGTATTCTCCATTTCCCCCATTTTGCTCTTCTTTTGTCTGACCACATAATATAAAAACCTATTAAATTTATTACTATTAAATATATTATTATATTTTTTATTGTAAATATTTCACTTAATGAAATTGAACTTTCTATCATACCAACTTGTCAAGAAAAAACTTGACTCCCCTTTCTGTATATATTTTATCCAAATAAACTTATTTGATTACTTTGACTCATTCCTTCTAAACATCCAAAGCTTTTTAATAATTCTGTAACTGAGTCTCCAATCCTAGCACGATTTTTCATATCATCTATTGACATGAACTTTTCCTTATCTCTAGCACTAACTATATTTTCTGCTGCTATTGTTCCAAGTCCTGCAATACTATTTAATGGTGGTCTTAGATATTCACCTTCAATTTTGAATTTAGTTGCATCAGATTTGTATAAATCTATTGGTAAAAACTTGAAGCCTCTCTCATACATTTCTAACACTAATTCTAAGTCATCATACATATCTTTGTCTTTTGGAGTTGCATTGTTTCCCATCATGTCTATTTCTTTCATCTTATTTTTTACTTTTTCTTTTCCATTTATCATAACTTCTGCATCAAATGCTTTTGCTCTTATTGAATAATATGCAGCATAATATGCAAGAGGTATATGTACTTTAAACCATGCTATTCTAAATGCATTTGTAACATATGCTGCAGCATGTGCCTTTGGAAACATGTATTTTATTTTTTCACATGATTTTATATACCAATCTGGTACATCATTTTCTTTCATTAATTCTATGTATTGAGACCATTTGTCCTCTTTTCCTTTAGCAACTTTACCCTTACGCACAGACTCCATTATTTTGAATGCTTTATCTGATGGAAGACCTTTCTTTATTAAATAAATCATAATGTCATCTCTACAACATATTGCTTCTTGAAGAGTTACTATACCTTCTTCAATTAGAGTTTTAGCATTGCCAACCCATACATCTGTACCATGTGATAAACCAGACAAACGAATTAACTCATCAAATGTTGTTGGATGTGTATCTAAAAGCATGCCTCGTGCAAATTTTGTACCATATTCAGGTATTCCAAATGTTCCTACTTCTGAATTTATTTGCTCAGGCGTAACTCCTAATGCATCTGTTGAATTAAATATCGACATTGTTTCTTTATCATCTAATGGTATTTCCGTTGGTGCTATTCCTGTTAAGTCTTGTAGCATACGTATTACTGTAGGGTCGTCGTGTCCTAGTATATCAAGTTTTAATAAATTACCATCTATTGAGTGATAATCAAAATGTGTTGTAATAATATCTGATGTTGCATCATCTGCTGGATGTTGTACAGGTGTAAATTCGTATATTTCTCTTCCTTTTGGTACTACTATAATTCCTCCTGGATGCTGACCTGTTGTTCTTTTTATCCCTGTACATCCTACTGATAACCTTGAAACTTCTGCTTTGTTTACTGGTATATTTCTTTCTTCATAATATTTTTTTACATATCCAAATGCTGTTTTGTCTGCAACTGTACCTACAGTTCCTGCTTTAAATGTTGTTCCTTTTCCAAATATTATTTCTGTATATTTATGTGCTTTTGCTTGATATTCTCCTGAAAAGTTTAAGTCTATATCTGGTTCTTTATCTCCATTAAATCCTAAGAATGTTTCAAATGGAATATCCATTCCATCTTTTTCTAACTTATTTCCACATTTAGGACATTCTTTGTCTGGTAAATCAAAACCATTTCCAACTCCATAATCTTCAAATTCTGAATATTTACAATTTGAACATCTGTAATGTGGTTGTAATGAATTAACTTCTGTTATTCCTGTCATATATGCAACTAATGATGAACCTACAGAACCTCTTGAACCTACTATATATCCATCTTCATTTGATTTCCATACTAACTTTTGAGCTATAATATACATTACTGAATATCCATTACTTATAATTGAATTTAATTCTCTATCAAGTCTTGTTTGTACAATTTCTGGTAATTCTTCTCCATATAATTCATGTGCTTTGTCATATGCAATATTTTTTATATCTTCTTCACATCCTGGTATATGTGGTGGACATTTTTCTGGTGAAATTGGACTTATTCTATCACACATATCTGCAACTTTATTTGTATTTGTTACTACAACTTCATATGCCTTTTCTTCTCCTAAATAACTGAATTCTTGTAGCATTTCTTCTGTTGTTCTTAAATACAATGGAGCTTGATTGTCTGCATCTTTATATCCTTGTCCCGCTTCTAAAATACGTCTATATATTTCATCTTGTGGGTCCATAAAATGTACATCACATGTTGCAACAACTATTTTACCTAGTTTGTCTCCTAGTTCTACAATTTTTCTATTTATGTCTTTTAAATATTCTCTATCTGGCACTTTTCCTTCTCTTACTAAAAATTCGTTATTACCTATTGGTTGAATTTCTAAATAATCATAATCTTTCGCTATATTTTCTATTTCTTCATCAGATTTTCCTAGTTCTATTGCTTGATATAGTTCTCCAGCTTCACATGCACTTCCTAATATTAATCCTTCTGAATATTTTTTATATAAACTTTTTAATATACGTGGTTTTTTATAAAAATAATCTAAATGTGATAAAGAAACTAATTTGTATAAGTTTTTTAGCCCTACATAGTTTTTTGCTAAAATTATTGCATGATATGTATTTAATTTTTTATATTCATCTTTTATAGTTTTTTCATCTCTTCCTTTTGTGTCAATTTCATCTAATGTTCTTATATCTTTATTTTTTAGCATTTCTATCATTACATTAAAAACTTTTACTGTAGTATCTACATCATCTAATGCCCTATGTGCTACTTTTACAACAATTCCTAACTCATCTGCTATTTTTCCTAGTTTGTATTTTTTTAAATTCGGGAAAAGGTCTTTTGCAAGTGAAAGAGTGTCAATACATGTATAATCAAATTCTAGACCAAGTACTTTTGCATTATGCTTTAAAAAACCAACATCAAATCCCGCATTATGCGCTACTACTACTGAGTCTCCTAAAAATTCTAGGATTTTTGGAAATACCTTATCTATTGTCTCTGCATCTTTAACCATTTCATCTGTTATATTTGTTACATCTACAACTCTTTGAGGAATTGGTTTTTCTGGATTTACAAAACAACTAAATTCATCTATGACTTCTCCATTTTTTACTTTCATTATTCCAACTTCTGTTATTTTTTCTGTAATTGGAGAAAATCCTGTTGTCTCTAAATCTAATACACAATATGTTGTATCTATACTTTGCCCTTTCGAATTTTTTACTGATTTTTCTTTGTCTGGGGCCAAATATGCTTCCACTCCATATATAACCTTCATGTCTGGATTGTCTCTTCCAAGTAATTTATGCGCCTCTGGGAATGCTTGTACTACTCCATGGTCTGTTATTGCAATTGATTTCATTCCCCATTTCATTGCTCTTTTTATTAAATCTGTTGCTGAAGTCATTGCATCCATCTGGCTCATTTTTGTATGCATATGCAATTCTACTCTTTTTACTTCTGCATTATCTTCTCTTACCTGTTTTGGCAACCCTTCTGATTCAACTATTGTATTAATCATTATTGTTAACTCATTTGAAAATTGGTCCATTTGAGCCTTTCCTGCTAATTTGACTCCTTTTGCACCATTTAATCTTTTTATGATTTTTGCTGCATTGTTTTTTGGCAAAAATGCTTTACATGTCATTGTCCCTGTTCCATCATATATATCTATAGATAATATTACTTTGCCTGATTTTGTTTCTTTGTCTTCCATTGCCTGAATTTCGCCATCTACGCATACATTTCCAGACTCTGGATTTAATTCTGATATTTTTATTAATTCTTCTTTAATACTTATTGATTGTCCCAATATTAGTGGACTACTATAGTCTTCTTCTGGTAATGGTGACATTCCTTCATCTGATATTTCTATTATTGTATTTGCCATTACTGTTATATCTCCTACATATGAATCAAGCCCAGCTTTTCCTATTGTTTTTATTGCCTTTGCTGAATTTATATTTTCTAATATTTGGTTTCCTTCTGATATGTCTTTTGCAAATGATTTACATGTAATTATCCCTGTTCCATCATATAATTCAAAAACTAACATTCCTTTTCCAGTTTTTGTTTCTCTACATTCACAATTTACAATCCTTCCTTCTAATGTTATTCTTCCATCTTCTGAGGTTATATCTTTTATCTTCTTTTTCTTTTCTTTTGCCTTTGAGGCTTTACCTAATATTATATTTTCTTGTTGTTCTTCTATATCTGGCATATACCCTAGTTCTTCATCTGATGGCATAACATAGTCTGCATCATTATAAACTCCTTGTGGAATTGGTGGTGGAATTTCTCCTTCCATATAATTGTCTGGAATATTTTCTCCTGCTTGATGTTGCTCTGAATTATTGTAATAGCTATCTTCTTGATGTGTTCTTATTGCCATCCCCCTCATTGCATCTTGCACTGCCTGATTTTCAATTTCTCTTGCCTGTTCCTTAAACCTTTCTACTTCTTTTTGAGTTATCTTTTCTTCTATATTGATTGTATATATTTTTCCAAATATATTTTGTATTACTTTCTCTAATTCTTTGTCAAGTTTTCTTGCTTTTAAAAATTCTGCTCCTTTTATTTTCATATACACATTTATCTTATTTACTGTTACTTCTATTTCACTTTTTAATAGTAATAGTGGTCTCATTAGTGGATATTTATGTGCCATATAACATATTAAGTTTTCCCATTCTGTTTCAATCGATTTTTTGTGTACTCCTTCTTCATATTTGATTATTATATGTACTTGTCCAAATTGAAACCTCTCTCTTAAAAACTTTTCAAAATACCATACTTCTTTTATTTCTACATATTCTTTTGCATATACTTCTATTTCTAATATGTTTTGTTTTTTTAATAAATTTAGTTTTAATATTTCTACATCAGCTATACTACTATTTGTTTTGTAATCACTAAATACTTCACTTATTCTTTTGCTTTTTGGCTTATCTATTTTTTCTTTCATTTTTGCACCTTCTCGCTTTTTTCGTTTGACTCATTATATCATATTTTCTTTTATATAACTATATATAGTTTATATTTTTTGTTGAATTTTTTTTATTTTCTATGCTATAATCTTTTCAATAATTTATCTATTTATTTCACTTCTAAGTATAAAATAAATAACTAACTTAAAATGTAATGACACAATTATATTTTGTTAATAAAAATAGCATAAAAGAAGAAAAAGAAGCCAAGATAAATTGGACAAATGCTTGGAGCAAAAAATATCCAATACTAGCAACATATCAAAAAGAGGTAGATATATCAAAATATAGTACTGAGATTAGAAAAATGTTAAATAGTTTAGTTTATAATTATGGTTATAGCAAACTAGATAGTATGTTAGTATTAAAAGATATCTTATATCATGAATGGAAAAGTAGCTAAAAATTAATAGAAATTCTAATTATTTTATGGAACAATTCACAAAATGCAATAGAACCATAAAACAAGTTAGAATTTCTTTAATTTTTATGAGATTATTAAAAAACTAACATTTTTACTTATTTTATTTGAAATTTAATATATATTAAGTTATATTCATATATACATACCAATAGGTATTATCAGAATTTGCATTTCCTTTTGGATAGGTATTACTTGAATTTGAATAAACATACCCTTTTCTTTTTGTACCTTTTTTGGGCGTGTCTGTTCTAATTCTCTCCTTTTTAGTTACAGAAAAAGTATATGTTGTAGCAGTCTCACTTTTTAAAATATATTTATAAACATCTTTACTATCATCTGAATCTAATGCATAAAATTTCCCGTCTTGACCCCCAACCTTCAGTTGCTGAAATCTTAGCTGAAAGAGTTCCACCGCTATAAGCTGGTCCTCCACCATATTCCCATCCTTTTCCTGTATCACTTCTTAAATGTGGTTCATCCTTACAAATTATATGAGGATTATTACTAATTGTACTAAGAGTCACATCAGGGCACGTCTCCCACCCACTTTCACTATAAGACACATCAAAGTCTACACTCCACATTTCCCATGTATACATTTTAGTCCTAGCAGATGTTGAAATTTGTTCCATATTTCCTGCAATGTCAAAAACCTTTATATAACACTCTTCTTCTCCCATACTTCCTCTTGCAAAGTTATAAGTTGCTGTTTGTTCATTTGTTGTCACAGTTTCTTTTAATACACCACCTACATAGAATTCATACCTCTCTATACCAGATTCTACATCTGATGCCTTTGCAGTTAATTTGAATTCATTTTCTGACACTGGCGCTGAAGTTAAAGTTGCTGTTGGCATCTTGTTGTCAAAATAAAAGGGTTCACTTCTTGTTATATAATTTTCCCCACTTTCTGTTTCTATTAATGTCCATAAATAGTAAATTCCTGTTACCTCATTTTTTATAAGCGTCTCTCCATTATTACAAGTTATTGTAAAGGAGTTTGCTTCTGGCTCTACTGTTGTATTTAACCATTGGTATTTTATATTCTTGATATTATCTTCTGTTCCTTTTGCTACTATTTTTACTTGATGTTGCTTTTTGTATATTTCATCTCCATTTGGACTATATTCAATATTTGCTATAATCCCCGCTACTTTTACTTTTTCTGATAATGCTATCCCTGCATATACTTTAATAGTATAAATCCCATTTTGTTTTGCTATAAAATCTTTTGTTATCTGTTCTTTTGAATTTCCACATTCATAAGTTTCTATCACTTGTCCATATTGTATTATCTCAATTTTACTTATTCCATTTTTTTCTTCTTTGGCGGTTATATTTATTGTTGCTGTCTTTTTGTCTTCTGCTAATGTTACTGTTGTCCCAATTTGGGGAAATACTGTGTCTTTTTCTTTTCCTAAATATTGTCCAATTTTTGGTACACTTCTATCTATTTCAAAAACAAATCCATCTACAATTACAATATCTCCTTTTATTTCAATATTTGTAATTTCTTCTTTCATCATATTGTCTAAATATTCTTCTTCATTATATTGGAGGTCTGTGTGTTTTTTTATTTTTGCATTTTCAAATACTAATTCTAGCTTTTCTCTGGCTTGTGATATTGCTGTTGCTTCTTTTGCATTTTGTGCTTGACTTATTATTCCGTTTTCTCCTGTTAGCATTGCTATACTAACACCTGCCAATATCAATAATACTATAAGTGTGACAACTAATACAATTAATGTCCCAAAATTCTTATTGAATATTACATATTTTCTATGTTATAATAATCCTAAAAATAATAAAATAATTAATAAGTTGTGGAGGATAAAGTGAACAAATATATGGAGATAGCCAAAAAACTATCTGAAGAAAATTTAGAAACAAATAATGGTGGTCCATTTGGAGCATGTGTTGTAAAAGATGGAAAAATAATAGGAAAAGGTTCAAATCATGTATTAAAAAATAATGACCCGACTGCACATGCTGAAATAATGGCAATAAGAAATGCATGTGAAAATATTAACTCTTATAACCTAAGTGGATGTGAATTATATACATCTTGTTATCCATGTCCAATGTGCTTATCTGCAATAATCTGGGCAAATATAAAAATAGTATATTATGGTAATACCAAAGAAGACGCTACAAATATAGGTTTTAGAGATGACTTCATTTATAATTATATAAAAGATTTAAATTCTAATAAAAATAACAATGATATACTGAAATTAGAATGTATAGATAGAGATGAAACACTAAAAACATTTAATAAATTCTTAAATAAACAAGATAAATTTATATATTAACTTATAGAAAGACCTACAAACTTTTCCGAAGTTTGTAGGTCTTTTATATTTTCTATTTTCCATAATAACTATCTAATAGTATTTGTTTTATTTCTGAAACTAATGGCACTCTAGGATTTGCTGTTGTACATTGGTCCTCAAATGCTCTATCTGATAGTAAATCAATTTTGGCTAGGAATTCATTTTCATCTATTCCTGCATCTTTAAAACATTTTGGAATATTTAAATCTTCATTCAACTTTTTAACTGCATTTATTAAAGATTCAACACCTTCTTCAACAGTATCAGACTTTAACCCTATTATCTTAGCCATTTTAGCATATTTTTCATCAGCAATAAAAAATTCATATTTAGGCCATGAAACAAATTTTGATGGTTTTGTTGCATTATATTTTATAACATATGGAAGTATTATTGCATTAATTCTTCCATGTGGTAAATGAAATTCTGCTCCAATTTTATGAGCCATAGAATGTGCAACTCCTAAAAATGCATTTGTAAATGACATTCCTGCTATTGTACTAGCATTATGCATTTTTTCTCTTGCTAGTTTATTACCTCCATGTTCATATGCTTCTTTTAAATAATTAAATACTAATTCTACAGCCTTTTCTGATAATGCATCTGTGTAATCTGATGCCATTACAGATACATATGCTTCTAATGCATGTGTTAATACATCCATCCCTGTATCTGCTGTAACAGTTTTTGGTAAACTCATTACTAAATCTGGGTCAATTATAGCTACATCTGGTGTCAATTCATAGTCTGCAAGAGGATATTTCTTGTTTTTTACTTTGTCTGTTATTACAGCAAATGATGTTACCTCTGAACCTGTTCCAGATGTTGTTGGAATTGCAACCATTTTTGATTTTGAGCCCATTTTAGGGAATTTATAAGTACGTTTACGAATGTCCATAAACTTTAATTTCAATCCTTCTGGGTCTGCATCTGGGTTCTCATAAAATAACCACATTCCTTTTGCTGCATCTATCGGGCTTCCTCCTCCTAATGCAATTATTACATCAGGATTAAAATTGTTCATTGCCTCTACACCTTTATTTACTGTATCAAAAGATGGGTCTGATTCAACTTCACTGAATATTTCACAGTGTACTGGTTTTTCTCTTTTTCTTAGGTGATATAATATTTTGTCTACATATCCTAATTTTTGCATTCCTTCATCTGTTACTATAAATGCTCTCTCTATATTTGGCATTTTTTCTAAATATGATATTGAACCAGCTTCAAAATATATTTTTTCAGGTACTTTAAACCATTGCATGTTAACTCTCCTTTTTGCCACTCTTTTTATATTAATTAAATTTACACTTGATACATTTGCTGTTGTTGAATTCCCTCCAAATGAACCACAACCAAGTGTTAATGATGGCATATTTGTATTATATATGTCTCCTATTGCACCATGTGTTGATGGAGAATTTACAATTATTCTTCCTGCTTTCATTGTTTTTGAAAATTTTAATATTATTTCTTTGTCTTCTGCATGAATTACTGCTGAATGTCCTAGTCCTCCAAATTCTATTAATCTTTCTGATTTATCTATTCCTTCTTCTTCATCTTTTACAATATAATATGTTAATACTGGGCTTAGTTTTTCTTTAGAAAATGGGTGTTCTTCCCCTATTCCTTCTTCATATACAACTAGTACTTTTGTATCTTCTGGTACATCAAATCCTGCTTCTTTTGCTATTTGAGCTGGACTTTTCCCTGGTACATGAGATTTTAATTTGTATCCTCCAATTGTTTCAAACATACTGTTTTTCAACATTTCTTTTTCTTCTGGATTTACAAAATAACATCCAGCTTCTCTCATTAGCTTTTCAAATTCTTGATATATGTCTTTATCAACTAATACTGCTTGTTCTGATGCACATATCATTCCATTATCAAATGATTTTGATAATACTAAATCATTTACAGATGTTTTTAATTTTGCTGTTTTGTTTATATAACATGGTACATTTCCTGGTCCTACTCCCAGTGCTGGCTTCCCACATGAATATGCTGCTTTTACCATTCCTGTACCACCTGTTGCTAATATTAAGTTTACATCTGGATGGTTCATTAATAATCTTGTTGCAAGTATTGATGGCTCTTCTATCCATAATATGCAATTCTCTGGTGCTCCTGCTTTTATTGCTGCCTCTCTCATTATTCTTGCTGCTTCTACACTACATTTCTGCGCTGATGGATGGAATCCAAATACTATTACATTTCTTGTTTTTGCTGCTATTATTGATTTGAACATTGTTGTTGATGTTGGGTTTGTTACAGGTGTTACCCCTGCTATTATTCCTACTGGCTCTGCTATTTCCACAAAGTCGTCTTCATCATTTTCATTTATTATTCCTACTGTTTTTTCATATTTTATACTGTGGTATATATATTCTGTTGCAAACATGTTTTTTGTTATTTTATCCTCATATATTCCTCTTCCTGTTTCTTCTATTGCCATCTTTGCTAATTCCATATGATGTTCTAATCCTGCCATTGACATCATTCTTGTTATGTTATCTACAGTTTCTTGATTTAATTTTAAGTATTCTTGTGAAGCAATTTTGGCTTTTTCTATTAATTCATCTATCATTTGTTTTACTCTTGCTTCTTCTTCTGGGCTTTGATTTTCCATTTTTCTCTTTTTCCTTTCTTGGCTTCTATTTTTTTAATTTTAGCCACATCTTTAGTTTATCCATTATATTATATATTATGTCTTTTCTTTGTCAAGTATTTTAAAAATTTTTTTTATATAACATTAAATAATTATCTTAAAATCAATTTCCCTTAGTAATTTATTTGCAGAAATAACTTGTATATTTACACTATCACCTATTTTATAAACCTTATGTGAAACTTCACCTACAGCTTGTTTTTTCTCTTCATCAAAAATATAATACTCATTTTTCAAAGTTTCATATCTAACCAAGCCTTCTACTGTATTATCTAACTCTACAAACATTCCAAAATTAGTAATAGACGAGATAATGCCCTTATACTCTTCTCCAATTTTACTCTCCATAAATTCCGCTTTTTTAATATCTTCTGCCTCTCTTTCAACCTTTATAGCAGTTCTTTCTCTTTCAGAGCAATTTTCAGCTCTCTTAGTTGCTCTTTTGAAATACTTTGTAACAAAAAACTCATTTACATTATAATCTTGTTCTATATATTTAGATATTATTCTATGAATAAATAAATCTGGATATCTTCTTATTGGTGACGTAAAGTGGCAATAATATTTACTTGCAATTCCAAAATGTCCTTTATTTTCGGATTCATACTTGGCCACTCTAAGAGTTCTTAATATTATATTTGAAACAACTTTTTCTTCATCTTTTCCTTTTGCATCATCTAAAATTTTTGCAAACTCATTTGGATATATAATATCCTCTTTTGATATTTTAATTTTATATCCAAAATTAAATAATGTTTTATTCAATTCTTTCACTTTGTCTAAATCTGGTGCTTCATGATTTCTATATATAAATGGTGCCTGTAACCAATAAAATTTTTCTGCAACAGTTTCATTTGCAATTAACATGAATTGTTCTATAATTTCATTTGCAAAATATGTTTCATATTTTTTTACATCTATTGCAAAGCCATCTTGGTCAAGTATAATTTTACTCTCTGGAATATCTAAATTAAGATATCCATTTTCTTTTCTTTTTTCTTTTAATATTGTAGCCAATTCTGCCATAAGTTCAAAATCTTTTATATATCTTTCATATTTTTTTGACACTTCTATATCTGAATTATCAAGTATTTTTTGTACATCTGTATATGTCATTCTTTCTGTTACTCTTATTACAGCTTTATATATATCAGATGATACTATTTTTGCTTTTGGTGTTATTTCCATTGAGCATGATAATGTATATCTATCTTCTCCTGCATTTAAACTACATATTCCATTTGATAGTTCTCTTGGAAGCATTGGAATAACTCTTCCCAGCATATATATACTTGTACCTCTTAAATAAGCCTCCTTATCTAGCTCTGTTTTTTCTTTTACATAGTGACTTACATCTGCAATATGAACATCTAATTTGTAATTTCCATTTTTCAGTTTTTCTACATGTATTGCATCATCTAAGTCTTTAGCGTCTTCCCCATCTATTGTAAATATTATATCTTCACGTAAATCTTTTCTATTAGATATTTCTGATTTATTAATTTTTGTTCCATATGCTTTTGCTTCTTCAACTACTTCTTCTGGGAATTTATATGGTAATTCATATTGTTTTATTAATGCTAACATGTCTACTCCAGCTTCATTTACTCCACCTAATACTTCTATTATCTTTCCTTCTGCATTTTTTCCTTTTTCTGGATATTTTAAAATTTTCACTAATACTTTATGCTTGTCTCTTGCTTTTCCCCAATTTGACTTTGATACAAATATGTCTGTCCCAAATTTTTTGTCATCTGGAACAACAAATCCAAAATTCCTACTTTTTTGAAATGTTCCCACTATTGTATCTTTTTCATGTCTAATTATTTTTATTACTTTTCCTTCTTCTTTTTTGTCTTCTTTTTTTGGACCTACTATTTCTATTTCTACTGTATCTCCATTTAGTGCATTAAATGAATTCTCTTTTGAAATAAATACTTCCTCTTCCTGCTCTTCTACTTTTACAAATCCAAATCCTTTCTGATTTTTATTATATACTCCTATCTTTGTTTCTCTTTTCATTTATCTTCCTTTCTTGCACATTTGGAGTTAGTCTTTTTAATTTGTTAATTGAAGACTTTACCTATTGCACCTTTAATTACTATAAAAGAGCAGTTATACAACTACCCTTTTACTTTTTCTTATGCTATGTATATTATTGATAATACTATTGTAACAATTACAAATAATATTCCTAAAATGATTGTCCATCTTTTTTGCATTCCTTCTTTTGTTCTACCTTTATTTTTTTCAAAAAAGTTGTTTGTAGATGACCCTGTTATTGTTGATGATAACCCTGCATCACTTTTAGCTTGAATCATTGCTAAAATAGATATAGCTATACATATTATAAATTCTGCTATTATTAATATTATTTTCAATATTTGCATTTAGTATTCCTCCTAACTGTTTTTTTATTCATTCCTATACTATAAATGTTATTCTACCATATATTTCTTAAAAAATCAATGCTAGAGTGTTAAAAATTGTAACTTTTATCATAATATCCACAAATAACCTACAGTTTGTTCCTTTTATGGTTCCTTCATTTAACTTTTTGAATCCTTGTACTACTTTTTTTATTTCTTTACTACTTGCATACTCTTGTTCTTCCATATATTCTTTGGCTAAATATTCAGCTTTTATCATTGCATCATTTTCTAAGAAAATCCTTATTGTATAATAGACAAATCCCAATATTAATAATATATTTGAAAATATAATTTCATTTGGTAGCTTTTTTATTATTATTAATATTGTTGTAATTAAAAAGTACAATAAATATATATTTGAATATATAAAATTGAATATTAACATTTTTTTATCTTGTATTGAATGTAAACATTCATGTGCCATAGTTTGTATTCTTGTATAACTTCCTCTTGTATTTCCTATTGATATCTTGTTTGGCATTGCAAGATATAATGTTGCATTTGACTTTTCGTCTTCTTCTATTTGTGTATTTTCATTGTTCAATTTTTTTAGTATTTCTTTACATATTGTTTTGTTATCTGGATATTTTTCTGCTATTTTATTAAGTTCTTCATTTGTTGCAATTTTTTCTAGTTCTTTTATATTGCATCTCATCATAAATTCAACTACAATTATTGCTATTATAGCTATTATTATAATTAGTTCCATTATTGTTTTTCCTTTCTCTTAAACTTCACTAACTATATATATTCAATTCTCTTGATTTTATTTTATCAAATTTTGTACTACTTCTCCAATTATTTTGTTAATGTCTGCAATCATTATATTAAATTTCATCTCTGCATCAAAATATTTGCTTGCTTCTTGGTTTTGAATTAATTCTCCATATAGTTCTTGTACATTTTTCATTTTTTCCTCATTGTCTCTTCCTGTTTGTAATGCAATTATTTGTGCCTCATATCTCGCCTTTTCAAATTCATCTATTTTTTTCTTTAATTCATAATTTAGATTAATTGCTTCTTTTGCTGTTTTATATGTTATATATTCTTCTGATTCTTTTATTTCTTGTGCTAATTTATTTGCTGTATCATATACCTTCATTCTATATGCCTCCTTTTTTAATAATTAAAAACCAGAATTTCAGTTATGCACTTAATTCCGGTTTAACATTTCTATATTATTATCTCTATTTTTACTACTTCTATGCATATGCTTGACGCTTTTTGAAAGATAGTAAATTTGTAATTTCTTTTTCTGTCCCTTTTGCTCTTTTTGTTTTTTGAGCTTTTTCTTGTTCTTGTTGCTTTCTTTGTCTTTCTGCCATTGTTTCACATATTGCTTTTTGATATGTAAAATGTGTATCTTGTGCTATTTTTATCCAATTATAATTGTTTTTAACTTTTGATTTTGCCTTTTTCACTATATTTGCATATAATTCTGGATTGTATAATAATTCTAATATTGAGTCTGCTATTGAGTTTGCATTTCCACAATAACTTTTCATTCCTGTTTCTCTATGCTCTACAATTTCTCCTAGTCCTCCTGAGTCTGAAACTACTATTGGTCTTTCTGCTAACATTCCTTCTAATGCTACTATTCCAAATGGCTCATATAAACTTGGGAATACTGATATGTCTGCTGCTTTATACATTTTTTCTACATCTTTTTGATTTAAATATCCTGCAAAATATACTTTATTTGATATCCCTAATGCCTCTACTTCTGCTTTTAACTCGTCTAACATTCCACCTTTTCCTGCTATTACAAGCTTAGCATCATGATATCCTTGTAATATCTTTGGCATAGCTGCTATTAAGTGTTGTATTCCTTTTTCATATACAAGCCTTCCCATAAATAATATTATTTTCTCATTGTCCATAGCAAATCTTCTTCTAAATGAATAGTCTCTATCTATTCCAGAAAATTTATTTAAATTAACTCCATTTGCTACTACATTTATTTTTTCAAATGGTAAACCAAATAATCTTTGTATCTCACCTTTCATGTAATTGCTGTTTACAATTACTTCTGTTGCCTCATATGTAAGCATCCATTCTGTATCATTTATATATCTTTGTGTTTCATCATGAATTCCACTGTTTCTTCCAGCTTCTGTTGCATGTATTGTTGCTACTATTGGGATATTATATGAATTTTTAATTGATTTTGCAGCACTTGCTACTAACCAATCATGTGCATGTATTACATCAAATTTTCCTTCTTCTGCGATAATTTGATTTACTTTTGTTATCATATTAAAGTTCATCTGCATTATCCAGTCTATAAAGTTATTTGAATTTATCATGTAATTGTCTACTCTATGTACTTTTACACCCTTGTCATCTTCAAAGTATGGTGCCTCCCCCTCTCTGTATGTTACTACTGTTACCTCATGACCATCTTTCATTAATCTGTGTGACAAGTCATATACGACTTTTGATATTCCTCCAACAATTCTTGGTGGATACTCCCATGTTAGCATCAATATTTTCATTGATTTACCCCTTTCTTAAGTTCAATTTTCTTTCGTTTATTACTGCTTTTTATATTCTATACAAAATATTACAAAATGTAAACATTTTTCCTAAATTTTTTCAAAATATTTTATATATTCTTTTCTACTAATGGTAATATTTGTTTTTTTCTTGATACTACACCTGGCATAACTGCAATATTATCTTTAATTTCATATTCTTTAGAGATTGCATCAGTTCTATCTCCTAGAATGATTGCTTCTGAATTGCTATTTACTATATCTGTAATAACAAATACAAATAAGCTTAACCCTTTTGCTAATATTTCTTTATTTATTTCTCTTTCTAATTTTTCTTTTCTTTTCATTACATCTGGTATACTCACAGTATTAACTTGTGCAATCACATATTTTATATCTTCTTTTTCTACTGTTTTTGCATCTAAATGTATTAATTCTTCTTCTATATATTTGTCTAAATTTGTACCTGCTTTTAACATTTCTAATCCATATTGATTTATATCAACATTTGCAATTTTAGCTAATTCTTCAAGTGCATTTTTGTCTTTTAATGTTGTTGTAGGTGATTTTAAAAGTAGTGTGTCTGAAATTATACTACTAAGCATTAGTCCTGCAATTGTAGGTTCAATCTCAACATTGTTTAATTTATATAATTCAAATAGTAATGTTGATGTACATCCTACTGGTTGTGCATAATAAAATAATGGTTCTGATGTTCTAAAATCATTTATTCTATGATGGTCAACTACTGTATCTATTTTTGCATTTTCTATTCCTTCTACAGATTGAGAAAATTCACTATGGTCAACTAATACTACAATTTGACCTTCTTCAACTTTTTCTAATAATCTTGGTTCTTCAACATTAAAGTATTTTAATGCATATTTTGTTTCTTCATTTATTTCGCCTAATCTACATGGTGTTACTTCCATTCCCCTTAATTTTGTTTGTAAATTTGCCATTACTATACTTGAACAGATTGAATCTGTGTCTGGGCATTTATGTCCAAATACTAAAATTTCTTTCATTATTTATCTTCTCCTATTCTTTTTAATATTTCAATTAATTCTTCTTTATTAAATTTATATCTTTTGTTACAAAATTGACATTGTATCTCTGCTTTCTCGTCTTCTTCAATCAATTCTGAAAGTTGTTTTTTCCCAAGTGTTACTAGACTATCTGCAAATTTTTCTTTACTGCAACCACATTCATATATTGGCTGAATTGAAGCATCAATTACTTTTACATTTTTATCTCCTGTTATTTTTTGGGCAATTTCTTTTAAACTCAAGTTATTGTCTAACATTTTTGACATTGCTCCTGCCTCAAATATTGCTCTTTCTATTTTAGATATTTCCTCATCTGTTGCATCTGGCATAGGTGTTATTATATACCCTCCACTAGCTTTTACTCCATTTTTGTCTACTAAAACACCTAGTGCTACAGCTGTCTGCTTTTGTTCAGATGTTTGAAAATAATTTGCAAAATCATCTGCTATTTCTCCAGATGTTAATGGACTTATTCCTATATATGGCTCTTTTAATCCAATATCTTTTATTACATTTATAAATCCTTGTTGTCCCACTGCTGTTCCAACATCTAGTTTTCCAAATTCATTTAATGGAATATCTACTGTTGGATTTGTTATACATGCTTTTACATGTGGAAAATTGTCTGATACAGACACCATTTTTCCTATTGGTCCATTTCCTTTTAATTGTATTGTTAGCTTATCTGTTTTATTTTTCATCTCACAACCAATTAGTGCTGTAATTGTTAGTAGTCTCCCAAGTGCTGCTGTTGTTACTGGACTTAAATCATGTATCCTTCTTGCTTCTTCAACTAAATTTGTTGTTGAACTACAAACTACAGAAATTTTACCATCATATGCTAAAAACTTTATAATCTCATCTTTGGTCTTGTCCATTTTTCTTATATTATTTTCTGTTTCTTTTAACATTTATATTCCTCCATTTATTATTTATGCTCAATTAGTTTAGTTTTTTCATCTTTTTCTTTTATAAAGTTTCTATATCCTATAGCAACTGCTGCTATTATCATAAGAAGAAAAGATAATGCTTTCCATATTCCACTGTCAAATAATATTATTGCAAACATTCCAAGTGACGCACTTAAACCATATAAAATTAATACTGCTTGTTTTTGAGAAAATCCTTTTTCTACTAATCTGTGGTGCAAGTGTCCTTTGTCTGGTTTGAATATTGCTTTTAATGACTTTCCTTTTGCTACCCTTCTTGTAATTGCAAACAATACATCAAATATAGGTAATCCTAATACTATTACTGGTAATACTATTACTGCTGCTGTATATGTTTTTGCAACTCCCAGTATTGATACTACTGCTAACATAAAGCCAAGAAAATTTGAACCTGTATCTCCTATAAAAGTTCTTGCTGGTGCAAAATTATATGGTAAAAACCCAACTAAAGCTCCACTCATCGCTGTTACTATTACTGTTGCTATCATCGGTGAACCATTCATTATAAATATTATTAATAATGATACACATGAAATTAACGATATTCCAGATGATAGCCCATCTAATCCATCTATTAGATTTATAGCATTTGTTACTCCTATTATCCACAAAACTGTAATAATTGTGGAAAATACCTCACTTAATCCAACTCTATATAAAAATGGTATATCTAAATGCTCTATCTGTGTTCCAAATGCTACTACAATTATTGCTGCAATTGTTTGTCCTATTAACTCTTGCCATGGTTTTAATGTTTTTATATCATCAATAATCCCAACAATTGCAATAACTAATATTCCTAATAATATTCCTAATAGTTTTTTTCCATATTCCTGTTCAGTGAATAATTCTAAACTTCCTTCTATACTCATAATTACTGTTAAATATAACATTGAAATAATAAATCCTAATATTACTGCTGGTCCTCCAAATTTGGGCATTCTCTTTGTATGCATTCTTCTTTTGTCTCTTGGTATATCTACTGCACCAATTTTATTAGCTATTTTTATAGTATATGGTGTTGCCATAAATGCTACTATAAATGCTAATATAAATGCTATCGCTATATTTCCCCACATTTGCTTTAGCCTCCATTATTTCATATTTTCTTTTTCTATTTCTTCTATTATTTTAACTCTCTCTTCATGTCTTCCACCTTCAAATTCTGTCGCTATCCACGCTCTAGTAATACAAATTGCTTCTGCTGCTGTTATATAATCTGCTCCTAGTGCTAATAAATTACTGTTGTTATGCATTCTTGAAAATTTAGCTTCTTGCTCATTATCGCATTTTGCACATTTTATCCCTTTGAATTTGTTTGCTGCTATACTCATTCCTATACCTGACCTACATATTAATATCCCTTTTTCACATTCTTTGCTTTGCATTTTTTTTGCCACTGCTTTTGCTATTTCTGGATAGTCTACTCTGTTTTCTGTTTCACAACCACAATCTATATATTCTATTTCTTTTTCTTCTAAATATTTTTTTATTTCTTCTTTTAATTTATACCCTCCATGGTCACTCCCTATTGCTATCATATTATCACTTACCTTTCATTTTTATTATTTCTAATTTCTTCGTATTTAATATAACATATTATTACATTTAGTGCAATATTTTTTCTAGTATAAAGAAAAAAAGCCATGGTTATTCCATAACTCTCTTTTTTTAACATAGCAATACATATCAATAAAAAGCTTAATATTAACTTAGCATAAGAGCTTGAATATAAGCTTTGAATGTAAACGGAAAAGCCAGTAGTAACACTTCATGCCTTATGGGAATAGTTCACTAAGTGAAAAGGACCCATAAGGCATGTTAGAATTACTATAGGTTTTAAAGGATTACCGAAAAGTGAAAAGAATACTCACTCTTTTTTATAAATATCTTGACAAAGTTTTATACTCATTGCAATTTCTAAATCTAAAGCTATTTTTCACTTTTTAATTTTCGCGACAGTGTCGAGAAAATTTAAGACTTTCTATTCTTCATTATCTTGTTGTTTTCTATTTCATCAATATCTTTAATATGCAATTCAATTTCTTCTGCTTTTGGTAATTGTGATTGCAAATATTCTGGTATATCTTGTAACAGTTTATATTCGCTACCCCCAACAGGTTTGTTTATATCTTTTAAAGCATATTCTTATGTATAAATTATTTCATTATATGCAATTTCTTCAGCATGATTTTTTATATTATTTATACTCTGTACCCATAACATTTGATTATTTGCTTTTAGTTCTTCTGTAACATTTTCTTTTTTAGATATTTGTTTTACTAATTGCTCAACTCTTGCCTTACATTTTTGTGCAACAATTTTCCCGCAATTTGCTTAGTTTTTTTATTCTATTTAGAATAAAATGAGTCAAAATCAAGGCTTTGCAAAAAAATTTTTCTAACTATTGCCAAAACTCAAGTTATATGTTATAATGATATGCGTTATAGTTTATTATTACTAAGAGGAGGTGTACAACTATGCCAAATATAAAATCAGCAAAAAAGAGAGTTAAAATTATAGAGAAAAAAACTTTAAGAAATAATATGATTAAAACTGGTTATAAATCAGCTGTAAAGAAATTTGAAGAAGCTGTTGCTGCTGGAAATGTAGCAGAAGCTAAAGCTTTATTTTCAGAAGCAACAAAAAAAATAGACCAAGCTTGCACTAAAGGTGTTATAGTAAAAAATACAGCAGCTAGAAAAAAATCTAGTCTATCAAAAAAATTAAATGCTGCAATGGCATAAAAATAAAAGAAACATATTAACAATCTATCAAATTTAAGATTATTAATATGTTTCTTTTTTATAATATTGACTTAAAATGGCTTTTACTAAAAATATCCCAATGTTAGACATTTTTATCTAATATTGGGACACTTTGTTTATTTTAAAATTATTGTTGATATGAGCGTAAATCAATTCCATATGTTTGATATACCCAATCATAATAACTCCATGGTTCTAGTGTTTTTGGTAAACCATAATCAACTCCATGAGTTTCAACTGTAACTTTTGAAATTATTACATCATTAACAGGAGTGCTCTTTTCAGCTTGTTCCTCACTGTTTTCTTCTTGATTTTCCCCATTTTCAGTTTGTTCACTGTTTGCTTTAACTTCAACTTTTTCTATTTTATGAACAACATCCATTCCATCTATTACTTTACCAAATGCTGTATAAAGTCCATCTAAAGCAGGATTATCTTTTGTCATTATGAAGAATTGTGAACCTGCTGAATTATAGCTTTCTGTTGTTAATGCTGGTGAATATGATGTATAGTCTCCTCTAGCCATTGAAATAATACCTTCTTTATGTTTCAATGTGTTATTATTATTTTTGTTAGATAAGAATTCTCCTTCAATGCAATATTCTCTATCCTCTTCTTCACTAACTTCAATTCCTAAATCACTTAATTTAGGTGAACCAGACCCATCTCCTTTTGAATCTCCTCCTTGTATCATGAAGTCTTCAACTACTCTATGGAATTTTAAACCATCATAAAAATTATTTTTTGCTAATGCAACAAAATTTGATACTGCTTGTGGCGCCATGTCTGGATATAATTCAATTTTTATTGTTCCAAAGTTTTCTACTTCCATTGTTACTATTGGATTTTTTACTTCAAGTGTTGATTTTCTATAGTAACCATATGACACTCCTCCTATTAATGCTATTATAACTATTAATGCTATTACTGTTATTATGTTTGATATTTTTTTCATTTTCTCTACCTCTTTCTAAATTAATATATTGTCAAATGCAAATTGCTCTTGCATCTTTTTCAATGTTTGTTTTATTGTCTTTGCTCTTACTTCTCCTATTCCATCAACTTTGTCTAAATCATGAATCTCCGCTACTAATATATGTTGGAATGATTTGAATGATTGTACTAAATTTTCTACTATACTATTTGGCATCCTTGGGATTTTATTTAATATTCTGTATCCTTTTGGATATACTGCTAGTTCTTCAAAATTTTCAAATGCTTCATATCCTAAGATTTTTGCTATTGATGATAATTTCATTAAATCTTCATAAGCTAGTTTAGATAATTGTTCTATAATTTCTTCTGCACTTGTCTTATTTACACTATAATCTTTTATTAACAAAATTTCTTCTTTTTCAAGTCCTCCAATTAATTCTTCAAGTTGCATACTAACTAGTCTTCCATCTTCCCCAAGTTCGTATATGTTTCTTTGTATCTCTTCAACAATTCTCATTACCATTTCTGCTCTCTGAATTACAGTTAATACATTATCTAGTGTTACTATATCATTAAATTCATATTCATTTAACATACTTAGTTTACTATCATATACTTTCCTATATTTCTCTAGTGTCTGAATCGCTTGATTTGATTTATTTAATACTACATCAGTGTCTTCTAAAATATATCTATAGTTTTCCTTAAATACTGTTATTATATTCCTTCTTTGTGATATACTTATTACTAATTCTCCTGTTTGTTTTGCAGTTCTCTCTGCTGTTCTATGTCTGGTTCCTGTTTCAACTGTTTGTATGTGATATGATGGTATTAATTGAGCATTCGCAAATAATATCTTTTTCATGTCTCCACTTAAAACTATTGCTCCATCCATTTTAGCTAATTCATATAATTTAGAGCAGGTGTAATCCTCATTTATAAAAAAGCCTCCATCAACTACTTCTTCTATTACTTCTTGTTTATCAGTTATTAATAGTAATGCTCCTGTTCTTGCTTTTAATATATTTTCTAGTCCATCTCTAATTGTTGTTCCTGGTGCAATCTTTTTTAATATTTTTGCTATAGGGTCTTCCTTTATTGTTCCCATTTTTGCCATTTCCCTCCTTTTGTCTGAAACTTTTTATCTTATTCCCAGTTTCTTTAGTGCTTCTCCTATATTTTTCACACCTATTATATCTAATTTGTATTCATCTTTCAAGCCCTTTTTGTTACTTTCTGGAATTATACATGTTTTAAACCCTAATTTTTCTGATTCTTTGAGTCTTTTTTCTATTAAATTTATTCTCCTTATTTCTCCTGTTAAGCCTACTTCACCCATTATAACAGCATCTTTTGCTATTGGTATATTTTTGTATGCAGATGCAACTGTAGCTATTATCCCTAAATCCACTGCTGGTTCAGATAGTTTCATTCCTCCTGCAATATTAAAATATACATCTTGGTTTCCCAACATTAAGCCTGCTCTTTTCTCAATTACAGCCATCAATACAGATAATCTGTTATAGTCAAAGCCATTTCCTGTTCTTTTTGGTATTCCAAATACTGTTTGAGATGTTAATGCTTGTACTTCTACTAAAATTGGTCTCGTTCCTTCTATACTCGCTATTATACATGAACCTGATGGGTTATCATCTCTTTCTGAAATTAATATATCTGATGGGTTTGTTACTTCACACATTCCTTCTTGCTTCATTTCAAACATTCCAATTTCATTTGTTGAGCCAAACCTATTTTTTACTGCTCTTAGTATTCTATATGTATTATATCTTTCTCCTTCTAAATATAATACTGTGTCTACCATATGCTCTAATACTCTTGGTCCTGCTATATTTCCATCTTTTGTTACATGTCCTATTATTATTGTTGTAATTTGTTGTGATTTACATACCCTCATTATTTGTGATGTAATTTCCCTTACTTGACTTACACTTCCTGCTGCTGCTGATATCTCATTTGAATACATCGTCTGGATTGAGTCTATTATTACAAGTTTTGGCTTTGTTTCTACTATTGCATCTCTTACTATTTCTATATCTGTTTCTCCTAAAAATAATAATTCATCATTTTTTATGCCTAATCTGTCTGCCCTTAGTTTAATTTGCTCTGCTGATTCTTCCCCAGAAACATATAATACATTTCCTTCTCCTTGCACCTTTTCACATAACTGTAATATTAAAGTAGATTTTCCTATACCAGGTTCTCCTCCTAATAAGATTAATGAACCTTTTACTAGTCCTCCCCCTAATACTCTGTCTAATTCTATATATCCTGTTGATGTCCTATTCGCTTCTTGTCCTATATATGTATTTAATGGCTGTGGCGTGTTATTTGCTTTTTTTTCTATTTTATTCTCTTCTGAATATTTTTCTACTTTTTGCTCATAAAATGTGTTCCAACTGTTACATGCTGGACATTTGCCTAGCCATTTAGGTGATTCATTCCCACATTCGCTACAAACAAATATCGTTTTTGCTTTTACTTTTGCCATTTTGTCTCTCCTTTCTTGTTCATTGTATATTATCATATTTTTTCCTTAATTACAATATGATTTGTCTTTTATTTCCTTTGATTTCACATACGAAAAATGCTATCATATTTATGAGGTGAATTTAATGCAAAAGATTATTTTAGGTTTGAAGAGTTTAGATAAAGATACATATAAAATTATGAAATACGGTTTTCTATTTTCTGGTATAGTATGCCTTGCTGCTGTTAGCGTCCTACTTTCTTATATTTTTTTAGGTATTAATTTTTTATACCATTTGGGATTACTTTTAATTCAGTCAAGTTTTACCTTTGCTGTTGAATTTATTGTTTGTGGTATTGTTGTTGATTTTATACGAAAAAAAGGTATTTAATACTTATAATACTTATTACAGCCCCCAAAAAATTCAAGAAAAAAACTATTAAAAAATATTGAAAAAAAAATTTTTTAGTGATATAATATGACAAAATATATAGGGGGGAATAAAAAATGAGAGAAAACAAACCAAGGAATGGAAAAAAATCTTTAATCAGTATTGTATTATCAATAGTAATTTTAATTATAGGTGGAATATATGCTTATAGAAACTATCAAGTTAGCCTATTAAATGAAGAAATTAATACTATTAATACATCTGGTAAAGTAAACTCAGAAATAAAGTCTAGTGGTAAATATGGTGAGGTTGAAAAAGCATTAAAAGACTATGTTCGTGAATACCAAGCTGTTGCAAAAAAAGCATCAGACACTGTTAATAATGGTGAATTATTAAATATCTTATCAATAGACAACATCAAAAAAGATGGTCCTGAATTTGTAGAATCAAAAAAATTATTAGTTGCTTTACGTGAACAATGTGATGAAGTTAAAACAAAACTTCCAGAAATGATAACAAACGAATATAAAGAAAAGAAAGCAACTGAAAGTGGATTATCTGGAAAATATAAAGATTTATTCATTTCTAACATTCAATTAGATGGAGAATTACAAACAGTTAACAAATCTATTGACAAAATAAACAATTACTTTGGAAAAATTGAAGAAGTACTTAATTTCTTAACTGAACATAAAGACTCTTGGAATACTTCAGACACAAATGTTCAATTTACAAACATGTCTTTAGTTACACAATACAATAGTTTAATAAGTTCATTAAATATTGCTGCTAAATTCTAAAAAATATCAATAATAGCACAATATAAGAATATAAAGGAAAACCTACATAAAAAGTAGGTTTTTTTTATATTTTCAACAGTTATATTATTTATCAAAAAACTTGTAAAAAAGTCATAACTATGTTATTATAGTATATATAAATATAGAGACCAACTATTAAAAGTCAATAGTTAGTTGAAAAGTTTTAAAAAAATTAGAAAAAAATATTTTAGACACAATAAAAAGACTTTAATGAAAATATTAAAGTTATGTAAAGTATTGTAGTACATTGAAAATTAGA
>JAAVXM010000051.1 GCA_022790575.1 Clostridia bacterium
CCATCTTCATTTATTCTTGACGCTGTCACTGCTAACTTTACTTTTTCCTCAAACTCTGCCTTCGATGAGTTATTTTTTGCATTTTGTGCTTGATTTATTATTCCATTCTCTCCTGTTAACATGGCTATACTTGTTCCAGCCAAAATCAATAATACTATAAGTGTGACAACCAACGCTATTAGAGTTATTCCTCTTTTTTCTGCTACTTTTTTCATCTTTTCATTCACTTTCTTAATTTCATACATTCGTATCACTCAACCCTTTCATTCTTCTTATGTTTCTCTTTTTTTACTTTTTTATTCATTTTTACATTTTATTTGCTTATTCGCTCTCTTAATGTAAAAATAAAACTTTTGCTATTTGCGTTATATTTAAATTATTTCCTCCTGTCAATACATTTCATGCTTTTTGCATACATTTTAATCACTCCAAAAATAAACACATTTAAAAAGTAAATAACTTGCAGTAAAAAACCAAAATGCACATTTGTACTTGCAATTTTTCAAATAAGAATATATAATTCCAAAGGAGAAAGGAATGAAAAAAATGGAAAAAATAATTAATAAAATAGCCACAGAACTGAATGTAAAAAATACACAAGTAGAAAATGCGGTAAAATTAATAGATGAAGGAAACACAATACCATTCATTGCACGTTATAGAAAAGAAGCAACAGGAGGTTTAAGTGATGAAATATTAAGAAGCTTAGGGGAAAGACTATCTTATCTAAGAAACTTAGAAACACGTAAAGGAGAAGTCATAAAATCAATTGATGAACAAGGAAAATTAACAGATGAATTAACAATAGCAATTGCTGCTGCTGAAACACTTGCAGAAGTTGAAGACTTATATAGACCATACAAGCAAAAGAAAAAAACAAGAGCAACTGTAGCAAAAGCAAAAGGATTAGAACCCCTTGCAGAAATTATATTTGCACAAGAGGAAAAAGAAGATATCTATAAAATTGCAGAACAATTTATTAGTGAAGAAATGCAAGTAGCTTCTATAGAAGAAGCAATTCAAGGTGCTTTAGATATTATTGCAGAAAATATTTCTGATAATGCACAATATAGAAAATATATTAAAAAAATATGTTATAGAGAAGGTAATATTGTAACTAAAGCCTCTAAACCTGATGAAAAATCAAATTATGAAATGTATTACGAATATTCTGAAGTAGTACACAAGCTACCAAGCCATAGAATATTAGCTATTAATAGAGGAGAAACTGAAGAATTTTTAAAAGTTTCAATCAATAAGCCTGAAGATAAGCTTTTATATTATATGCAAAAAGATATTATCAAGAAAAATACACAATTTAAAACAATGCTTGAAAACACTATATTAGATGCCTTCAAAAGGCTAATTGAACCTTCTGTTGATAGAGAAATACGTTCTAACTTAACAGAAAAAGCAGAGGAGAAAGCAATTAAAGTTTTTGGCCAAAATGCAAAACAGTTATTACTTGGAGCACCCATTAAAGGTAAAACAGTTATGGGATTTGACCCAGCTTATAGAACTGGATGTAAAATTGCTGTTATTGATGAAACAGGAAAAGTATTAGATACTGCTACTGTTTATCCTACAGCTCCTCAGAATGATGTAGAAGGTGCAAAAAAAGTTTTATTAAATCTTATCGAAAAACATAATGTTAATATGATTGCTATTGGAAATGGAACTGCTTCAAGAGAATCTGAAATGTTTGTTTCTGATATGATTAAAGAAACAAAACATGATGTTTGCTATGTTATTGTTAGTGAAGCTGGCGCATCTGTATATTCTGCTTCTAAGCTTGCAACTGAAGAATATCCTGACATTAACGTTTCTATAAGAGGTGCTATATCAATTGCTCGTAGATTACAAGACCCTCTTGCAGAACTTGTAAAAATTGACCCTAAGGCTATTGGAGTTGGGCAATATCAGCATGATGTTAATCAAAAAAGATTGTCTGAGAGTTTAACTGGTGTTGTAGAAGATAGTGTTAATAAGGTTGGCGTAGATGTTAATACTGCTACTCCTTCACTACTTTCTTATGTTTCTGGTATTAATAACACTATTGCCAAAAATATTGTTAAATATAGAGATGAAAATGGAAAATTAAAAGAGAGAAAAGAACTTTTAAAAGTTCCTAAATTAGGAAAGGTTGCTTTTGAGCAATGTGCTGGTTTTATTAGAATTCCTGATGGTATAAACCCTCTTGAAAATACTGCTGTTCACCCTGAAAGTTATGAACAAACCGAAAAATTATTAGCTAAAATTGGTTTTGATAAAAATGACCTAAAAAATAAAGATAATATAACAAAATTAAGAGAGAAATTGAAATCTATAAATATTACTGAATTATCAAATGAACTTGATATTGGTGAAATGACATTAACTGATATTGTATCTGAACTTTCTAAACCTGGTCGTGACCCTAGAGAAGATATGCCAAAACCTGTCCTTCGTAATGATGTTCTAAATTTTGAAGATTTGACAGATGGTATGATTCTTACTGGTACTGTTCGCAATGTTATTGATTTCGGAGCATTTATAGATATTGGGGTTAAATATGATGGTCTTGTACATATTTCTGAAATGAGCAACTCTTACATTAAATCACCTTCTGAGGTCGTTTCTGTTGGTGATATTGTTAAGGTTAAAGTTATAAAAATCGATAAAGAACGTAAAAAAGTTGGACTTTCTATGAAAATATAATAATTGTAAAAAAGAAGCACTCCTAAAATGTGAAGCGCTTCTTTTTTGTCTATATACTTTTATATTTTTCTTGAATTGCCTGTATTTTACCAAAATCATTGTTTAATATGTTTAAAAATACATCTGCAAGTTGTGGGTCAAATTGTGTTCCCTTGCATCTTTCTATTTCATCTTTAACAATCTGCAATTCTAATGCGTCTCTATAGCTTCTTCTACTTGTCATTGCGTCAAAAGTATCAGCTATTGCTGCAATACGTGCTAAATATGGTATGTTTTCTCCTGCTAATCCTGATGGGTACCCTCTTCCGTCATATCTTTCATGATGATGTTTTACTATTGGAATTATTTCTTTAAATATTGATGCTGCTCCTAATATATGAGCTCCTATTGATGGATGATTTTTTATTTCTGAATATTCATCATCTGTCAATTTTGCTTGTTTTTGTAGTATACTATCAGGTATTCCAATCTTACCAATATCGTGAAATAATCCTCCTACTTTTAATGTTTTAAGTTGTTCTTCTGATAGCCCTATCTTTTCTCCAATTAATACTGAGTATTCTGACACTCTATCTGAGTGTCCCCTTGTATATGAGTCTTTAGCTTCTACTGTATATCTTAATGTTTGAACCATATCTAAATATGCTTGTTCTAACTTTTCGTTTGATTCTTCTAATTCTTCATTTATTCTTTTGATTTCATACATTTGCTTTATTGATTTTATTCCAGATTCAATTAATAATAATAATTGGTCAAATTTATCACTTTTCTCACAGTATCCTTGTATCTCTAGCCTCTTTATTGTCTCTAGTGGTGGTGCTAAATCTTTATGTCCTGTTAATAGCAAAATATAAAGTTCCTTATTAAATTTTCTAATTTCTTCTACTACTTCATCACCATGTAATGGTGCCATCATAAAGTCTAATAGCATTAAGTCAAAGTGTTCCCTTTTTATTCTTTCTATTGCTTCTACAGGGTCTGTTATTCCTACAAAGTCATACTCTGTCTTTTTTAGAAATACAGATAATGATTCTATTATACCAATTTCATCATCTACTGCTATTATTCTATATTTTTCATTTGTTAGTGTATTTTGTTGATTTTGAAGTGCCTTTCTCATTATATCGCCTCCTGTCGCTATTTGTCGATATTATATTCATAAATATATCAAAAATCAAGTTTTTTTACAATTTTTTCTTTTTATTTTATATTGGTAGTATTATATTAAATGTTGTTCCAACACCTTCTTTAGTTTCTACTGTTATGTCTCCACCAAATCTTGCCCTAATATTTGAATATGACATATATAGTCCTAAACCTGTACCATTCTTTCCTTTTGTTGTTACCATTTCTTTAAATAGTTTTTCTTGTACTTCTTTTGGCAATCCTCCAGCATAATCTTTAACGGAAAATATAACATAATTTTCTTCTTTTCCAACTTCAATTTCAATATTTTGGTTTCTTTTTCCACCATATGCTTGAATTGCATTTGAAATCATATTATTTACTACTTGAACTAAACTGTTTACATCTCCTCTTAAACTTAAGTTTTCATCAGCTTTCATCATTACATTTAAATATGTATATGAATTTTTTAGTTCATGCTTCATTAATATATTTACCCTTTTTACAAGTTCTCCAATAGTAAAAGAACTGTTGTCTGTATTTGATAATGCAACTGCTTGTCCTTTTACAGTTGTTATAATATCTGACATGTATTCTATATGTGCTCTTATTTTGGGTAACCAACTTTGCATATCTTTTGCTATTTCATGATGGTCTTGTGAATTAACTAATGGGTCATCTATTGATTCATCATATTCTTTTATTAAATCTTCTAATCCTTCTACTGCTCCAGATATAGACATTATTGGTGTTTTTAAGTTATGTGCTATCCCTCCTATTAGCTGTCCTAATGATGCTAAACGTTCTCTTTCCATAAGTACTTTTTGGTTACTTTCTATTTGTGCCATATCATCTTTATGTTGTGTTATATCTTTTAATAATACTAATGTACCAAGTGATGCTTTGTCTGAACTTATTGAGCTTATTTCTACCATGAAATATTTGTTTATTATTTCAAATTTCTGCTCATATGATACTATTCCTTTTAAATTTTTAGTGTCTTTTATTCCTTGTTCCAATCTTTTTATGTCTATATTATATTCCTTTTGTAAAAAGTCTATTAAATTCTTGCTTCTTATGTCTTCTGATTTTAATCTAAATGTATCTAATAATGTTTTATTAAAATCTATTATTTCATTATCTTCTCCTAAAACTATATAACTATCTGATATTTGGTCTACTATTTTTTGTAATGCTATTGGTACAACAGCTAAAAACTGAAACTTGAATATTGATATTGCACAAAACAATATTGCTATTGTAAATGTAATAGGTGTTAAATAAATTGACATTGGTGTTATTTTAAATGTTCCTAATATGTTAATAATTACTGGTATACTTATTCCAAATACTATTAGTAATGATTGTTTTGAGAAAAATCCTGCATTTTTTATTGAAAATCTTAACATATATAATAACCCAATTGCTAATAATATATAAGAATATATATTGTGTACTATTGCATATGGTCCATATTCATTTATTTGAAAATCTACCGAGTAATTTTCATAAAATAAATGATGATAATCATTTGTCCATAATACCAATAATGAAGTTATTGGTATTATGAATAGTGTCAAGTATTTTTTCTTAAATTCTATTTTTGTATTTGCAAATATTAATCCTAAAAAGAATACTGCTACTGGTGCAAAACATGCTCCTATATATACAAAATAGTCAAAATAGATTGGTTCTATATTTAATGGTTTTGATAATGTTATTTGTAATATTAATCCAAATGTCCATAGTACTAGAGAACTTAGTACACATATAAACGCTTTACTTAGTTGATTTTTCTTTTTTTCTTTTACTAAGTATACTGTAAGTACAAAGTTTATTAGCATTGCTATCACTAACGCAATTAATTCATAACTACTTGCTATCATTTTTTTCTTTCCCTTCTATTAACTTTAGTATATTCATTATATATTTTTCATTTATCTTTGGCCAATTGAATCCATATAGTTTTAGTAATTCTATACTTTGCTCTGAATTCAATTTTATTTTACTATAGTAGTTTAAATTTAAGTTTTGGTCAAAGTCATTTATTAATGTACTTAACATATCTGATTTTGTACTGTTTAAAATATTTTTTATTTTCGCTTTGAATTCTTCATTTTCTGCAACTTGTATCTTGTTTTTTATTATTTTTAGTAATTCTTTTATATATACATGATTATTATTAAATATATGGTATATTCTATTTTCTTTATTTGAGTATTGCATTACTTTAAGTATTGCTTGAGCTGTACTGTCTATTGGTGTAAATTCTAAATACCCATCAATTAGATATTCTGGTATATATCCTATTTCTAAAAATGTCTTTAACCTACTTATATATGCATTTTCACTTATATTCTCTTGAAATTTTCCATCAGATAGTCTTGGCATTAAATTTCCTACTCTTAGTATATAAGCATCTGTTCCTTTTAATATTGAATCTAGTATTCTCTTCTCCGCTTCGAATTTACTTCTTATATAAACATTTTCTAATTTTTGTCCTATAAATAAATTATTTTCACAAAAATCTACTTCTTCTTTGAATTCTTGTTCCATATAATATTGGTCTACAAATGCATTTCCAGATACACTTAATGTTGAAATATGATATATCTTTGTATTGAATGTACTTGCAAAATCTATGATTTTTTCTACACTTTTTACATTAATTTTATAAAATTCTTGATAGCTTCCATAGTGTGATACTTTTGCTGCTGAATTAACTATAATGTCTATTGAGTTTCCCAATTCAAATAATTCTTCTTGATTTAGTCCAAACCCGTCTTCTGCAATTTCTCCTTGAACAATTATTATTCTGTTTTCTATGTATTTGTCATATTTTTCACCAAAATAATAATGCATTTTATCTATTAATTTGTTTTTTACATCTATACCTGGCTCTTTTCTAACTAATACATATATTTTGCCTTTTTCTTTTTTTATTAGTTCTTCTAATATATGTATTCCTAAATATCCTGTTCCTCCTGTTAATAATACATTATTTATTTGTTGTTTTTCTATCTCTTTTGGAATCTTCATAGTGTTCTCTAATATTTCTTTGTACTTTTCATTTAAATCACTTAGGTTTTCTTCTTCATTTTGTTCTAATCCTGTTTTTATCTTTTCTGCCAATTCCTTTATTGTTGGATATGCAAATATATCTGAATATTTGATTTTATCTGTTATTTTTAGTAATTTAATATTTAAATTCATTGCTAATATAGAGTCCCCACCTAGTTCAAAGAAATTATCTTTTATACCTATTGGCTTGGTATTTAAAACTTCTTCCCATATACTTGCAATTCTAACTTCTAAGTCTGTTTTTGGCGCTACATATCCAACACTTTGGTTTTGCAGTACCCCATTTGGAATTGGCAAGGCATTTTTGTCTATTTTTCCATTTGGTGTGTATGGGAATTCGTCTAATGCTGTAAAATATGATGGTACCATGTAATTAGGCAAATTATTATATAAATGACTTCTTAGTTCTGATATTTTAATCCTTTTTTCTGCAATATAATATGCTGAAATTATTTCTCTATTTCCTATTACTTGTTTTATTACTTTTGCTTTTTTTATATTTGGATATTCTAATATCTTGTTTTCTATTTCTTCTAGTTCTATTCTTAGTCCTCTTACTTTTACTTGATTGTCTGCTCTTCCCAAATAATGCATTTCTCCATTATTATCAAATTTACAAATGTCTCCTGTTTTATACATTATACTATTTTCCATGTATGGATTTTTTATGTATCTTTCTTTTGTTATATCTTCTCTATTTAGATATCCTTTTCCTACTCCATCTCCTGCAATATATAACTCTCCTGCAACTCCTATTGGTACAATATTTAGATTTTTATCTAATATATATACTTGAGTATTTCCAAGTGGCCTTCCTATATTTATTTCTCTATAGTTTGTAACATCTGTAAATGAAGAAAATACTGTTGTTTCACTTGGTCCATATCCATTATATATCTTTTTTACTCCAAGTTTTATTAATTCGTCTCTTAGATTTAATGGTAATGCTTCTCCTGCAAGTGTAACATATTTTAAGTTAGCTATGTTTGGAATATCTTCTATATTGTCTAAAAATATTTGCATTCTTGATGGTGTCATTTGTATTAGTTGTCCATTGTTTTTACCTATTAGTTTATTTAATAATGATGGTATTCTTTGTTCGTCTTCATTTGCTAATATTATCTTTAATCCTTTTTGTAAACATACTAATGTCTCAAATATAAATATGTCAAAGCTTGATGTTGTTACTGATACCATATTTTTATATTCACATTCCTCTTTTAAGAATTCTACATTTTGATTTAGATATACACATAAATTTGATAATGATTTTTGTTTTAACATTACTCCTTTTGGTAACCCTGTTGAACCTGATGTGTATATAAGATATGATAGGTCTTCTGGTGAATTTATATTTGTTATGTTTTCTTCTCCTAGTGTGGTTATTTCTTCACTATTTGAACATATCTTATTTGCAAATTTTATATTGTTGTATAATTCAGTTGTTGTTATTACTAATTTTGCTTGACTGTTTTCAAGCATGTATTCAATCCTTTTTTCAGGATATGTTGGGTCTATTGGTATATAACATGCCCCTGATTTTAATACTCCCAATATTGATATTAATAGTTCTAATGACCTTGGTAACATTATTCCTATTATATTATTTCTCTCTATTCCTTTATTTCTTAAATAATGTGCTACTTGATTTGCTCTTTCATTAAGTTCTTTATATGTTATACTTTCTCCTTCAAACACAATTGCTATATTATTTGGTGTTTTTGCTACTTGTTCTTCAAATAACATTGATATTGTTTTAGTTTCATCATATTCTATTTTTGTGTCATTAAATTTGTTTAATATTTCATATTCTTCTTTTTCTGAAATTATTGATATATCTTTTATTTTTATGTTTTCATTTTCCACTACTTTTTCTAATGCCTTCATATAGTGCTTAAATAGTCTTTCTATTGTTTGCTTTTTGAATAAATCTGTACAATATTCTACATTAATTGTATTTGTTGTTGGCTTTATCTCTAATGATAAATTAAATTTTGAAATTTTGTTTTCTGTTTCTACAATTTGACATTCTTTATCCTCTATTTTTATAATGTTTTCTTCATTGTTTTGATATGTAAATAATATATCAAACAAAGGATTTCTTGAGTTGTCTGCTCTTATTCCAAGTTTTTTTACTAATATATCAAATGGATATGGTTGATTAGATAAGTCATCTAATATTTGATTTTTTGTTTCTTCTAAAAATTCCTTAAATGTACTTTCTGGATTTATTTTTCCTAGTAGTACTATATTATTGACAAACATTCCTATCATTTCTTTAGTTTCTTTTATATCTCTGTTTGCAATTGGACTTCCTAGTATTATTTCTTCTTGCCCTGTATATTTATATAATAATATGAAAAATGCTGATATAAATAACATATATGGAGATACTCCGATTTTTTTAGCATAATTTTCTATTTCTTTAAATTGCTTTTCATCTATTATATTGGTTATTTTATTACCTTTATATGTTCTATTGGCTGTTGCTTTATAATCATATGGTAAATCTAGTTGTGCAAATTCACAGTTTTTAAATTTGTTTGTCCAGTATTCTTCATATTTGCTTATCTGTTTACTACTATTAAATTCTTTCTCCCACATTGTATAGTCTTTATATTGGATTGGAATATCACTTAAATTTTCTCCATTATATAATTTGTTGAATTCTATTATCAAATTGTTTAATCCTGTTCCATCTAAGATTATATGGTGTGCATCAACTAATAATAGTGTTTTCTTGTTGTCTATGTAATGTAATTCTATTCGTATTAATGGTCCTTTTTCTAATTCAAATGGTCTAGGGAATTTTTGCATTACTTCTTGTATCTCTTCTTCTGTATTATGATATATTGGTATTTCAATTTGTATTTTGTCTTGAACCTTTTGTACTATTTCACTGTCTTGTAATGTAAATATTGTTCTAAGTGTTTCATGCCTTTGTACTATTTTTTCAAATACTTTTTGTACTTTTTCTTTTTCTAGTATTTTTTCTACTAATATACCTCCTGGCATATTATATACTGTATTATTTTCTCCTATCATTTTTACATTGTAATATATCCTTCTTTGTGCTGTTGATAGTGGATATGATTCTTGATTAGTTACTTTTTTTATTTTATGTTCTATATTACCTTCTTCTTTGTTTTGCTCAATATAATCTGATATTTCTTTTATTGTATAATTTGATAGTATGTCTTTTATGTTTATTTGAACATTAAATTTTGAAAGTATTTTTGTTGATAGTGTTATTGCTGTTAATGAATCTCCACCTAATCCTATTATTGTATCTTCTATACTTATTTGTTCTAAATTTAATATTTCTTGTACTATTTTTATTAGTTGCTCATCTAATTTGTTTCTTGGTTTTATTATTTTTTTATTTGTTTCTTCTATCTCTGGCTCTGGTAATTCTTTTCTATCTATTTTCCCATTTGGTGTATAAAACATTTTTTCTAGTTTCACAAAATATTGTGGTATCATATATTGTGGTAATTCTTTATTTAGTAATTCCTTTATTTTTTTATTTATTTCTATTGTGTCTTCATCTTTTTGAATTGTGTAATATGCTATTAATGCTTCATTTCCATTTTTTACTTTTCTTTTTACTACCACTGATTGCTTAATGTTTTCATTTTTTGCTATGGCATTTTCTATTTCCCCAAGTTCTACTCTAAAACCACGTATTTTTACTTGGAAGTCTGTTCTACCTAAATGTACTATTTCTCCTTTTTCTGTATAATACGCTAAGTCGTTTGTATTATATAGTTTTTCTCCTTGATTAAATGGTGAATTTATGAATTTCTCTTGGTTTAATTCTTCTCTTTTTAAATATCCTTTTGAAACTCCATCTCCTCCTATATATAACTCTCCTGGAACATTTGTTGGTAATATTTTGTGGTTTTTATTTAATATATAACATTGTGTATTTGCTATTGGTTTTCCTATTGTTATTTTTTCTTCATTTGTTAGTTCTTTTATTGTTGACCAAATTGTTGTTTCTGTTGGTCCATAAACATTGTATATTTTTGCTTTTGTATTGTTTTTTATTGTTGCTAATATCTTTTCACTTAATGCTTCTCCTCCTACTAGTATTTCTGTAATATTTTCTACAAATTTTGTGTTTTCTTTTTCTTCAAATATTACTGAATATCTTGATGGAGTTGTTTGTATCATGTTTACTTTATTTTCTAAACATAGTTTGTTTAATAGTGCTGGTGTGTTTTGTTCTTCTTCATTTGCAACTACTAATGTTAACCCTGATGTTAATGAACACCATATTTCTAGACCAAATATATCAAAACATATTGTTGTTACAGATACCATTGTTTTACTTTTATCAAAGTTTATTTCTTGTTTCATTCCTTTTATAAAATTATTTAAATTTTTATTTGTTACTTTAACCCCTTTCGGTTTTCCTGTTGAACCTGATGTATATATTAAATATGCTAATTCTTCTGACCCTGTCTTTAATTTTATGTTTTGAGTACTTTCTTTATAATAATTTTTTTCTACATTTATTTTTGTACAATTTTCTGTTATGATTTTTTCTGTTTTATTATTTACTATAACTGCCTCTGTTTCACTGTTTTCTATCATGTATTTTATACGTTCTTCTGGATATTCTGGGTCTATTGGCAAATACGCAGCTCCACATTTTAGTATTGATAATAGCCCTACTACCATATCTATTGAACGATTTAGCATTATCCCTACTATATCAGATTTTTGTACCCCTGCTGATACCATATATCTTGCTAATTGATTTGCTCTTTCATTTATTTCTTTGTATGTTATTGATTGTCCATTACTTATTATTGCTATTTTTTCTGGTGTTTCTTCTACTTGTTTTTCAAATAATTGTATTATTGTTTCTTTGTCATCATATTTTAATTGTGTTTTATTGAATTCTTTTATTATTTCTTGTTTTTCTTCTGGTGTTATTATATCTATTTCTTTTATCTCAATGTCTTCTTTTGAAATTACTTGATTTATTATGTTTAGTATTCTTTTATGCATTTTTTCAATGTCTTTTTCATTATATATACCTGTTCTATAATCATATGCTATATTCAAATTTCCTGTATCATTTAAATCATATATATGGAATTCTATTTCATCTGCAGTATATCCACTAAATGTCCATTCTGTTCTATATTCAATTTCCCCCTCATTTTGCTTTGCATTTGTTATTTGATATGATAATAATATATTATATAAATTGGGTGTTCTTTTATTTTTTTCTCTAAGGTTCTCTAATAAATACTGATATGAATATTTTTGATGTTTTAACATTCCCATAGAATCTATAGCTATATTTTTTATGAATGTTTTAAAGTCTATTTTTTGGTCTATATTTATTTTTAATGGTGCCATATTTATAAACATTCCCATTGCATTTTTTTCTTTATAATTTGTTCTGTTTAGTATTGGTGTTCCTATAACAAATTCGTCTAAATTCGAAATTTCTCCTATATATATTGCATATATTGCCATAAAAAAGTTGTATAATGATATTTTGTTTTTTTTGCAGTATTCTTTGATTTGATTAATTTCTTCGTCTTTTAGTTGATATTGCTTTCTTTGTCCTTCTGGATTTTCTCTGTTGATATTTTTTTCTATACTTCCTGGAATTGTTGCTAGTTCTGGTATTTCTTTGAATTTATCTTCCCAATATGTCTTATCTTTTTGGAACTTTTCACTGTTTTCATATTCTTTTTCACTTTCAATATAATCCATATATGAATATATGGCTTCTTTTTCTGTTTCTTGATTGTTTTTTAATTGAGAATATAGCTTTATTACTTCATTACTAACCATTCCAAGTGTCCATGAGTCTGAAATCAAATGATGTATATTAAGCATAAATGCTCCTGTACCATTTTTGAATTTAAATATATAGAATTTGAATAATGTTGCGTCTTCAATTTTGAAAGGTGTTTTTAATATTTTTTCTCTTGCTTCTTCTAATTCTTTATAGTTATCTACATTTATTGTTTCTACTTCTATATCTTCATCTGTTAAATCAGCTGTATATTGTTTTACCACACCATCTATAATTTTTATTTTTATTCTGAAATTATCATATTTTTGGCATAGTATTTTTATTGCTTCTTCTAGTTTTTGAAAGTCTACTTTTTCTTCAATTTTAGCAGTTCCACATATGGTATTTATACTTTTTCCTTTGTAATATTCTTCTGTTACCCAAATTGATTTTTGTGCTTTTGTTAATCTTTCCATTTTTTTCACCTTTTTCTCTTTATTTTCATGGTCATTATAACATCGTTTTACAAATTTTGCAAATTTTATACTGTTTTATTTGTTTGATTTTTGATTATTTTTTTCTATGTGATACATACTTAATAAAATACTTGTTTTGGAGTGATGTTATGAGTAAAAAAAAGTCTAAATTGAAATCATGGTTTTTTAGTATTACTTTTATTGGTTTGTTATTAGCAGGAGCTTATTATTTTTATACTATATATAATAAAATAGATATTACTCCTAATTATGAAATTAAACGTACTGATTCCACAATTAATGTACAAAGTGTGGATAATGTTACTAAAAATAGTCAATCTATTGCAGATGTCCTGGAAAAAGTTTCTCAAAGTGTTGTTGGTATTTCAAGAATAAAATCTCATTCTAATTCCATTTTTTCTTCTAAAGGCTCTTTTAATGAACTTGGACTTGGTACAGGCATAGTTGTTTCTAGTAATGGTTATATTTTAAGCAATTGCCATGTAACTGGTGAGAAATCTAGTACTTGCTATATCACTTTGGAAAATGGATATACTTACGAAGGCTCTGTGGTTTGGTGTGACTCTGACCTTGATTTGTCTATAACTAAAATTGATGCTACTGATTTAGCATATGCTTCTATTGGCGATTCTTCTCATTTAAAGTCTGGTGAGTCTGTTTATGCAATTGGGAATCCTATTGGTTACGAGTTTAGAAGAACCATTACTTCTGGTATTATAAGTGCTACTAATAGAACTATTAAAATTGAAGAAAATAATTCAGTTTCTTATATGACTGATTTAATTCAAACTGATGCTTCTATTAATCCTGGTAATAGTGGACGGTCCTTTGATTTTGCCTAATGGTGATGTTGTTGGAATTAATACTGTAAAAATCACTTCTGCTGAAGGGATTGGGTTTGCTGTTCCTATTAATGTTATTAAACCTGTTATTGAAAAATTTATTACTCAGAATAAATTTGATGAGGCTTTTTTAGGAATTTGTGCATATGATAAAGAGGTTGTACCTTATCTGTCTACTTCTCCTAATTCTGATTCAGGAATTTATGTTGTTCATATAGATGATAATAGCCCTGCTATCTCTAGTGATATTCAAGTTGGAGATATTATTACTTCTATTGATAATCATAATATTAATAATATGATTGAACTTAGAGAGTATGTTTATAGCAAAGTTCCTGGCGATACCATTTCTATTAATATTAGTAGAGGTTATGTTTCTAGAAAATTTGATATTACTCTTGTTTCAAAAAACTTTTGATAATGATTTTTTAAATTTTTTGTTTTTTATTATAGCATAAATAATATGTGGGAAAAATAAAAGATAAAAATAGACAAAAGAAGCACCAATTTGATATGATGTTTTTAACCGAAAACATAGCCATATCAAGGAGGTACTTCTTTATGATTAATAGAATAATACAAACTATCGTA
>JAAVXM010000006.1 GCA_022790575.1 Clostridia bacterium
GTATGGAGATGGAAAGAATACAGTGTATTTGAAAGCAGATTGGAAGGCAAATGATGTAACATTAAGTAGTGTATATACAAATTATAATAAAACAACAACAAAAATAAAAGAGATGAATCCAGATTGGGCAGCAAATAGGGGGAATATAGTTGACACGGCGTGGACCGACGGTGAGAAAAGTGCAGCATATTTATGTACGCCATCAACAGAAGGAAATGAGAGTGATTTGAAATGGTCGAAAAATTTAGATAAAACGAAAGCAAATTATGTAATAGGAAGTCCAAGTGTAGAGATGTATTGTGACTCATATAATAGTGTGGAACATCCAGGAGTGACAAATTACACATTGGGAGCGCGATACAGAGCAAGTGCCCCAGGATATATATATACAGTAAATGGAGGAAGTCCATCATCAACAGGAGGAAGTGATTATCATACAGGAAATGACACAGTAGATTACAAGAATTATGGAAGTATGTATTGTGGAAAAGATGGAGCAAAGGGAGAGTATTATTGGTGGCTGGCTTCGCCTTTGTCTTACTACTTAGACTACGTTGTGTGCTTTGTGTTAGGTCACCTTGCGTACTTGAACGGCAGCGGCTATAGCAACAGATATGGCATTTGTCCCCTAGTCTCTCTAAGGTCTGATTTCACAATTCAAATAGAAAAGTAAAGAAGTAAAAATATAAGTTTTTCTTTTCGCTTCTCGGTAGTCCTTCAAAACCTATAGTAACTCTAACATGCCTTATGGTTCCTTTTCACTTAGTGAACTATTCCCATAAGGCATGAAGTGTTACTACTGGTTTCTCCGTTTACATTCGAAGCTTCATTCAAAACTTATATTTATTGCTTGTAGATGTATGATATAGAAAGAACTATAAGGTGTGATTTGTCACACTTATTGTTCTTTTGATATTAGCAGGGGCGAGTATAGCAATGTTAATAGGAGAGAATGGGATAATAAGCCAGTCACAACAAGCAAAGCTTGAAAACAAGATAACACAAGCAAGAGAAAAAATAGAATTGACTTTTGAACATGCACAAATATTAAAAAACACAGAACAAAGATATAACCAAAACGATTATTTAGACGATTTAATGAAAAGTGAGATTCCAAATATCAAAATTAAAGGAGATATTGTTATTGTAGATGACTTTGCATTTGAAATTGATAGAAGTGTTCCCCAAATAGGACAATATTTAGGAAAAGAAAACGATTTAATATTTCCAGAAATAACTACAACTGTATATTTAGCAACTGATAGTAAAACAGCAACAATTCAGATAAAAGCAAAAGAGGAAACTAATGGGATTAGTAAAATAGAAGTAATAAAAGGTAATAATGTATTAAAACAATATAATTATGAAAATAAAAAAGAATTAATTACAGAAAATTATATAACGAAGTATAATGGAACATATAAGATAAAAGTGTATTCAAATTTAACAGTAAGCGAAAAAGTAGAAATAGAAGGTTTGATATCAAGTGTATCATATAGTCCTAGTGGAAATAATGAATATAAAAAAGAACACCAAGTAAAAGTATATATAGAAGGTGAAGCAGATGGAATAAAAAGTTTAAAATATCAATGGTTACAAACATCAGAAGAACCAGAACCAGAGACTTTTATAAATTTATGTAATAATAATGAAATCATTACAGGAAATAATTTTAATGGAACATATTATTTATGGACATTATTAGAAACACAAAGTGGAAATATTAATATATGTAGAAGTGAAGAATTTAATTTTGATAATCAAGGACCAATAGTAACATTATCTTCAATACCTGTATCAGAAAGCTCATTTATGCTAAATGCTACAGCAGATGATGAATATTCTGAAATATCAAAATATGAATTTTATGTGGAGGATATTTTAAAAGAGACAATAAAAATCCAAGAAAATACATCTTCTTATACAGTGAGTGATTTAAGTATGGGAACCTATAATTGTTTTGTTATAGTAACAGATAAATTGGGAAATAAAACCAAGGCAACAACAATAGAAAAATCTCGTACTAAACAATACACATGGGAAAAGTGGACTAGTAAAAGGGAATATATTTATTCTAATTCAAGACAAACCCAAATAGTTGAGTATACTCAACGTAAATTCCCTTCTCATACATATTATAGGGATTATAAATTTTCAACGACTGAAGGTTTTGTGGGTGTGGGAGATACAGGCTCTACCTATGATTATCCTGTGGGGACATATAATTGTTATGTTACTCCTACTAAAGTTGAGCGTATTTGCCTTATCAGGAATAAAAATAATGAACTTTATGATTATTCAATTGAAACATATGAGTGCTCAAGGGAAGAAATATATACAAAAGGAGATTATAAATATGATTCTGTTTATGCTAATAATAGTGATTCTTATCCATATGATGGGTATTCAAATAATCGGATATTGGTATGTTTTTATAGGAATTTCATGATAAAGATGATATATATAGACAGCAAAGTGAAAGATTATTTTTAAATGGTAGTTTATAATAATAGAAAATTAAAACTGATAATCTAATGCGATTATCAGTTTTATAGTATAAATGATATTAGTTTTTTTGTAACAAATATTGAATTCCACCATTAGCCATTGCTGTAAGAGCAAGAACAATAATTCCAGCTGTCAAAACACCTAGAATAATAGGTGGTATTGCTTTTTTTGGTGGTACATTTAAGAAATTAGCAATAAGGGAACCAACCCAAGCACCAGTTCCAGGAAGTGGAATTGCTACAAAAAGGAACAATCCAACAGATACTGCATTTTGCAATTTTTCATTTGACTCAATATGTTTTGTTGCTTTTTCAGAAGCCCAGTCAATTATAACAGCGAAGATTTTCCATCTTCTAAAGAAATCAAACAAAGGTCTTATGTATTTAACAATAAAATAAACAGGAATAATATTTCCAATAAAGCTACAAATGAAAGATTCAATATAACTTAAATGAAATGTAAAAACTCCAACAGGAATAGCACCTCTAAGTTCAATAATAGGTAGAATTCCTACAAAGCCAGTTAATAAAAATTTTATAAATAATGGTAAACTTGCCATAAAAAACCTCCATATAGAAATTAAATTCTATTAAAATCTAATAAATTTAACTTATAATATTGTACTATAACATATAAAAAAGTCAATAAAATATAACAAAAATTTAATAAAAATTTTATACTTGACAAATAGTGAAAATACTTATATACTATTGCATATAAAGAATAGGAGGAATTTATATGTATGAAATTCAAAATTTTTTAGACAATAATAACATTAAAGTAACAGAAGAAAAAGGAAATATAAAAATACTACAATATGAAAAAGACCTAAGTGTAAATTTAAATGATTGTATGAATCAATACTATGCCTCACAAATGGAAGTGAAAAAAAGACAAGCGCTTATAGAATTAAAAGGAGACGAATACATAACAAGTGCAGGAGCAATGCAATGGATGCTTGGAGATGTACAATCAGTAACTGATGTAAAAGGTGTAGGAGACTTTATAGGAAAAGCAATAAAAGGGTCAGTAACAAAAGAATCAACAGTTAAACCAAAATATAAAGGAACAGGAATGTTAATGTTGGAACCAACATATAAACACCTATTAATAGAAGATATATCAACATGGGGGTCAGGCATTGTATTAGATGATGGAATGTTTTTAGCATGTGAAGCAAATGTTAAATATAATGTTATAATGCGTTCAAACTTATCATCTGCTGTATTTGGAAAACAAGGATTATTCAGTTTACGTTTATCTGGAAATGGATTAGCAATATTAGAAAGTCCAGTACCAAGAGAGGAATTAATAGAAGTTGAATTAAAAGACGATGTAATAAAAATAGATGGAAACTTTGCAGTTGCATGGTCAGATACACTTAACTTCACAGTAGAAAAATCAGGAAAGAGCTTAATAGGTTCAGCTATTTCAGAAGAAGGATTTGTAAATGTTTATAGAGGAACAGGAAAAATATTACTTGCACCAGTACTATCATCAAGTAAGTATACAATGGGAACATTTAACGAACTTTCTGCTAGACCTACAGGAAGATAAAACACTGTTGAAAGGAGACAGTGCAAAAGCACTAAACAAGAGATGAAAAAGAATATTATAATAATAATTTTAGCTATAATAGTAATAATAGAAGCTATTATAATAATAAAATTAAATAAAGTTGAAGTGCAAAATGATGGACAGAAAGATTATACTATAGAAGAATTACAATCAATGATGGATAAAAAGCAACAAGAGGAAATGGAACGACAAGAGCAGGAGATGAGACAGCAAGAGGAAGAAATGAAACAACAGGAAGAAACTATGAATAAACAAGAGGAAGCAATGAAAAGCCAAAGAGAGAGCTCATTAAACAATGAGAAATCTATAAATATGCCAGAAACTGTTCAAAGTGGAATTTAAAGATAGATTGTAAAGAATATAAAAAGAAGCTATAGATTTATATAATATAAGTTTATGGCTTCTTTTATGCTAAAATCATAAGTTTGTAATAAGCCCATTTGAAAATTGGTCTAAAATATTACAGAGATAGAAAAGATTCTGTGAAATGTGTCGCCCAAAAATGAAGATAAGAAGTAAAAATGGAAGTCTATTAAGTTAAATTTAAAAGAACTATGATGCGTGTCATAATGATGGTGGGAGTGCATATTTGAATAGAGTTAACTATAGTTACGGTTGAGGCATTTCTCCTCTAGTTTCTATAAAAACTGATTTAAAAGTTCAAATAGAGAAGCAATGGGAAAATACAAAGAAAAAACGCCAAAAACAATTGACAAAACATGGGAAAATGTGATAATATAGATAGGTGAATACGAAAAAGACAAGTTAGCACATAAAAAATGTGCTAACAGGTCTTTTATGCAGTATTACAAGAATTAAAAAATCATAAATTTTAGAATTCATTAAAATAGAGCAAAAAGAACAATACAAAAAGAAAAAATTAATATCAAAAGAGAAGAAATTAATTCAAAAAAGTTTAAAAATTAGAAAGGTAAGAATTAAATATATACAAAGTAAGCCATAGAAAATTGTAGGAGCAGACAAGGATTGAAGGTTTATGTAGATATATTTTAAGAAGGGATTTTTCTAATAATTAATAAATACATTCTGCTTAACAATTTTTAAGGAGTGATTTATTTGAAAATCAAAGAAACAAAATACGAGAAAACAACTCGTAAAGATTTTTCAAAAGTTGGAGATTACATAGAAATGCCAAACTTAATCAAAGTACAAAGAGACTCATATGACTGGTTTGTAGAAGAAGGATTAGGGGAAGTATTAAAAGATATATCACCAATAATTGACTACACAGGAAATTTAGTTCTTGAATTTTTCGATTATTATATGGAAGACAAAACAAAATACTCATTAGAAGAAACAAAAGAAAGAGATGCAACATACTCAACAAGATTACATGTAAAAGTAAGACTAATAAACCGTGAATCAGGGGAAATAAAAGAGCAAGAAATCTACTTAGGAGACTTCCCATTAATGACAGATAGTGGAACATTTATAATAAATGGGGCAGAAAGAGTAGTAGTAAGCCAATTAGTACGTTCACCAGGATGTTACTATGATGAAGTATTTGACACAAAAACAGGAAAGAAAACATACACATCAACAGTAATGCCATTAAGAGGAGCATGGATAGAATATGAAACAGATGGAAATGACATGTTCTGGGTACGTGTTGATAGAACAAGAAAAATACCAATAACAACATTATTAAGAGCGATAGGATTAGTATCAGATGACCAAATAAGGGAACTATTTGGGGAGGAAAACCTATTAGAAACAACAATACAAAAAGACCCAATAAAAACAAGTGAAGAAGCATTAATAGAAATATATAAAAAGCTAAGACCAGGAGAACTTCCAACAGTAGAAGCAGCAAAAAGTTTATTTGATGGACTATTTTTTGACAATAGAAGATATGACTTAGCAAAAGTAGGAAGATTCAAATTCAATCAAAAACTAGGTTTAGCAAATAGAATAAAGGGACAAATAGCATTTGAAGACATAATGGACAAAGAAACAGGAGAAGTATTTGTTACAGCAGGAGAAATAATAACTCCAGAAGTAGCAGAAAACATACAAAATGCAGGAATAAATGTAGTAGATATAAAAGTATCTGACAAAAAAATAAGAATAATAGGAAATGGAACAGTAAATATATACAATGCATTACCAGATATGGATTTAAAACATTTACACTTCAAAGAAAATGTAAACTATGAAGTATTAAAAAGCATAGTAGACAATACAAGTAAAGACAAACTAGAAAAAGCATTAAAAGAAAGACAAGATGAATTAATACCAAAATACATAACAACAGAAGACATGATTTCATCAATAAACTACTTATTAAATGTTGCACATGGATATGGAACAGCAGACGACATAGACCATTTAGCAAACCGTAGAATAAGATGTGTAGGAGAATTATTACAAAATCAATTCAGAATAGGGTTAACAAGATTAGAAAGAGTTGTACGTGAAAGAATGACAATCCAAGACTTAGATGTTATCACACCACAAACATTAATAAACACAAAGCCAATAACATCATCAATAAGGGAATTCTTTGGTAGTTCACAATTATCACAATTCATGGACCAAACAAACCCACTATCAGAATTAACACATAAAAGAAGAATATCAGCATTAGGACCAGGGGGATTATCAAGAGAAAGAGCAGGATTTGAAGTACGTGATATTCACTATACACATTATGGAAGACTATGTCCAATAGAATCACCAGAAGGACCAAATATAGGATTAATATCAGCATTATCATCATTTGCAAACATAAATGAATATGGATTTATAGAAACACCATATAGAAAAGTAGACCCAGAGACACATAAAGTAACAGACATTGTTGAATACATGAGTGCAGATGTTGAAGACAACTATATAATAGCACAAGCATCAGAGCCAATGAACTCAAAAGGAGAATTTGAAAACAAGCGTATACGTGTAAGATACAAAAACGAGATTATAGAAGTGGACAAAGAATTAGTACAATATGTAGATGTATCACCAAAACAATTAGTATCAATAGCTGCAGCGATGATACCATTCTTAGAACATGATGATGCAAAAAGAGCATTAATGGGTGCAAACATGCAACGTCAAGCAGTACCATTGATGGTAACAGAAGCACCAATAATAGGAACAGGTATAGAATATAGAGCAGCAAAAGACTCTGGAATATTAGTATTAGCTGAAGAAGATGGAACTGTAGAAAAAGTTACAGGAGACAGCATTACAATGAAATATAGTAATGGAAAAACAGTTATACATAAATTAAGAAAATTCAAAAGAACAAATGGTGGAACATGTATAAATCAAAAACCAATTGTTTCAAAAGGAGATAAAGTAAAAAAAGGTGAAGCAATAGCAGATGGACCATCAACACAAGATGGAGAAATGGCACTAGGAAAAAATGTATTAATAGCATTCTCAACATGGGAAGGATATAACTATGAGGACGCAATCCTTTTAAATGAAAGACTAGTACAAGAAGATGTATTTACATCAATACATATAGAAGAATATGACTGTGAATGTCGTGACACGAAATTAGGAGCAGAAGAAATCACTAGAGACATACCAAATGTTGGAGATGATTCATTAAAAGACTTAGATGAAAATGGAATAATAAGAATAGGAGCAGAAGTAAGACCAGGAGACATATTAGTAGGAAAAGTAACACCAAAAGGAGAGACAGAATTAACAGCAGAAGAAAGATTATTACGTGCAATATTTGGAGAAAAGGCAAGAGAAGTAAGAGATACATCATTACGTGTACCACATGGAGAAGCTGGAACAATAGTAGATGTAAAAATCTTTACAAGAGACAATTCAGAAGAATTAGGGCCAGGAGTTAATCAAGTAATAAGATGTTATATAGCAACAAAAAGAAAAATCTCTGTAGGAGATAAAATGGCTGGACGTCATGGTAACAAAGGTGTAATTTCAAGAATATTACCAACAGAAGATATGCCATTTTTACCAGATGGAACACCAATAGACATTTTATTAAATCCATTAGGAGTACCATCACGTATGAACTTAGGTCAAGTACTTGAAGTACATTTAGGAGCAGCAGCGAGAGAATTAGGATGGAAAGTATCAACACCAGTATTTGATGGTGCATCAGAATTAGAAATTGAAGAATTACTTAAAGAAGCAGGATTATCACCAGATGGAAAATCAGTTCTTTATGATGGAAGAACAGGAGAACCATTTGATAAACCAATTACAGTAGGAGTAATGTATATGTTAAAACTACATCACTTAGTAGATGATAAAATACATGCTCGTTCAACAGGACCATACTCTTTAGTAACACAACAACCACTTGGAGGAAAAGCGCAATTTGGAGGACAACGTTTTGGAGAGATGGAAGTATGGGCATTAGAAGCATATGGAGCAGCATACACATTACAAGAAATTCTAACAGTAAAATCAGACGACACATTAGGTCGTGTTAAAGCATATGAAGCAATAGTAAAAGGTGAAAATATTCCAGAGCCAGGAGTACCAGAAAGCTTCAAAGTTCTTGTAAAAGAATTACAAGCATTAGGATTAGACATAAAGTTATATTCAGACAAAAATGAAGAATTAGAATTAAAAGAACATATTGAAGATGGAATAGACTTTAATGAAAATGAAGATGGAAAAACATTAACAGAAGACGATGTTCTAATTCATGAAGACTTAGAAGATGGTTATTCAGAAGAAGATGAAGAAATGATAGAAGAAGATAGTGATGAACTATTTGATGATGAAGATTTAGATGATGATGAAAGCATTTATGATAATGACTTGGCAAATGACAATATAGATAATGATGAAGATATAATATAAAAAGAAATAATTAAATAAATTTTTAAAAGAATTGATGCGACAATAAATTTTGCAGGAACAGTGGTTAGCCATCAATTCTGTTTAAAAATTACCCAAAAAAGTCAAAGAAGGGGGACATCTAATAAAGATGGATGAATTAGAGATATTTAACAAATTAAAAATAGGGATAGCATCAGATGAAAAAATAAGAGAATGGTCAAAGGGAGAAGTAAAGAAACCAGAGACAATAAACTATAGAACTCTAAAACCAGAAAAAGATGGTTTATTCTGTGAAAAAATCTTTGGACCAACTAAAGATTGGGAATGTCATTGTGGTAAATATAAAAGAGTTAGATATAAAGGAATAGTATGTGACAGATGTGGAGTTGAAGTTACAAAATCAAAAGTTAGAAGAGAAAGAATGGGACATATAGAATTAGCTGCTCCAGTTGCACATATATGGTATTTTAAAGGAATACCAAGTAGGATAGCATTAATGCTAGACATATCACCAAGAAATCTTGAAAAGGTAGTATATTTTGCATCATATATAGTTACAGATAAAGGAACATCAGGACTAGAAAAATGCCAAGTTTTAAATGAAAAAGAATACCATGAAGCAGAAGAAAAATATGGAAGAAAAACATTTAAAGCTGAAATGGGAGCAGAAGCAATAAGAAAATTACTAGAAGAGATAGATGTTGAAAAACTAGTAGCGCAAATTAGAAAAGAATTAGAGACAGCTAGTGAACAAAGAAAAGCAAAATTAATAAAAAGATTAGATACTGTAGAATCATTTAATTTATCAAAAAATAGACCAGAATGGATGATAATGAATGTAGTTCCAGTAATACCACCAGATTTAAGACCAATGGTTCAATTAGACGGAGGTAGATTTGCTACATCAGACTTAAATGATTTATATAGAAGAGTAATAAACAGAAATAACAGACTAAAAAGACTACTTGAACTTGGAGCACCTGAAATAATTGTAAGAAATGAAAAGAGAATGTTACAAGAATCAGTAGATGCATTAATAGACAACTCAAGAAGAGGAAGACCTGTTACAGGTGCTGGAAACAGACCATTAAAATCTTTATCAGATTTATTAAAAGGAAAACAAGGTAGATTCCGTCAAAACCTATTAGGAAAAAGAGTTGACTATTCAGGACGTTCTGTAATAGTAGTAGGACCTGAATTAAAAATATACCAATGTGGTCTTCCAAAAGAAATGGCAGTAGAGCTATTTAAACCATTTGTAATGAGAGAATTAGTAGGTAGACATATAGCACATAATATAAAAAGTGCAAAAAGAATGGTAGAAAGATTAAGCCCAGAAGTGTGGGGGATACTTGAAGAAGTAATACAAGACCATCCTGTAATGCTTAACCGTGCTCCAACATTGCATAGACTAGGAATACAATCATTTGAGCCTGTGTTAGTAGAAGGAAGAGCAATAAAACTTCACCCATTAGTATGTGAAGCATTTAATGCGGACTTTGATGGAGACCAAATGGCAGTGCATTTACCATTAACACCAGAAGCACAAGCAGAGTCAAGATACTTAATGCTTGCAACAAATAACTTATTAAAGCCACAAGATGGTAAACCAGTAGCAGTACCAAGACTAGACATGATTTTAGGAAGTTATTATTTAACAATGACTTTAGATGGAGAACTAGGAGAAGGAAAATATTTTAAAGACCCTGATGAAGCAATAATGGCATTCCAAAATAAAGCAGTTGATATACATGCAAAAATCTTTGTAAGAATAGAAAAAGAAATTGATGGAGAATTAAAATCTAAGAAAATAGAAACAAGTGTTGGAAGAATTATATTTAACCAAGGAATTCCACAAGACTTAGGTTTTATTGATAGAAAAGAAGACCCATTCCAATATGAAATAGATTTTCCAGTAATGAAAAAATCTATGGGAACAATAATAGACAGAGTAATAGAAAGACATGGGCTAGTAGAAGCAGCAGAAGTAATAGACTATATAAAGGCATTAGGATTCAAATATTCAACATTAGCAGGAATAACATTCTCAGTAGCAGATGTTGAAGTTCCAGAAGAAAAGAAAACATATATTGCTGAAGCAGAAAAAGAAGTTGAAAAGGTTAGAACTCAATATAGAAGAGGTCTAATAACAGATGATGAAAGATACAAAACTGTTATTAATATATGGGAAAAAGTCACAGGCGATGTAAGTAAGGCCATGGAAGAAAACTTTGACAATTTAAATCCAATATATATGATGGTAAAATCAGGAGCCCGTGGAAATATGAACCAATTAAGACAAATCGCAGGTATGCGTGGGCTTATGGCAAGTACAACAGGTAAAGCAGTTGAAATTCCAATAAAATCATGTTTCCGTGAAGGATTAGATGCATTAGAATACTTTATATCATCACATGGTGCTCGTAAAGGACTTTCAGATACAGCGTTAAGAACAGCAGACTCAGGATATTTAACAAGAAGACTTGTTGATGTATCACAAGACATAATTGTAAGAGAACATGATTGTGGAACACATAATGGATTAATGTTAGAAGACATAAAAGATGGAAATCAAGTTGTAGAAAAACTTGAAGAAAGACTAGAAGGAAGATATCCATTAGTAGATGTAGTAGACCCTAAAACTAAAAAGGTTATTGTTGATACAAATACAATGATAAACAAAGATATAGCAAAACAAATAGTAGATGCAGGAATTACACAAGTTGAAGTACGTTCAGTAATTGGATGTAGAAGTAAACATGGTGTATGTCAAAAATGTTATGGTGTTGGTCTAGCAAGAAGAGAAGAAGTTTCAATAGGGGAAGCTATAGGAATTATAGCTGCACAATCAATAGGAGAGCCAGGAACACAGCTAACAATGAGAACAATTCACTCTGGAGGTGTAGCTGGTGTTGCAGATATTACACAAGGTTTACCTAGAGTTGAAGAATTATTTGAAGCTAGAAAACCAAAAGGAGTTGCTGTAATAACAGAAATAGATGGTAAAGTTAAAATTTCTGAAACAAAGAAAAAGAAAGAAGTTATAGTAACATCTAAAGATGACTCAAGAACATATACAATTCCATTTGGTTCAAAACTAAGAGTTAAAAATGGAGATGAAGTAAAAGCTGCACAAGCTCTTATAGAAGGTTCAATAAATCCAGCAGAAATACTAGCTATAAAAGGTCCTGATGGAGTATATGAATACTTAATATCAGAAGTACAAAAAGTATATAGAAACCAAGGTGTTGATATAAATGATAAACATATAGAAGTTATAGCTAGACAAATGCTAAGGAAAGTTAAAATTGAAGATGGTGGAGATACAGATATGTTCCCAGGTTCTTTAGTTGACATGTATGAATTTGAAAAGAAAAACGAAAAAATGAAGGAAGAAGGAAAATCTCCAGCAACTGGAAGAAGGGTTCTACTTGGAATTACAAAGGCTTCACTTGCAACAGATAGTTTCTTATCAGCAGCATCATTCCAAGAAACAACAAGAGTATTAACAGAAGCTGCAATAAAAGGTAAAGAAGATGACTTAATAGGATTAAAAGAAAATGTTATTATAGGTAAACTTATTCCAGCAGGAACTGGTATGAAGAGATATCAAGATGTTGAAATTAAAGTTGAAGGAGAAGACGAAGAGAAAAATACAGAATTCATATTTATAGAATAAAATCGTCATTATTATGTTATATGTGACTGAAAATAAAACAGTATAGTATTCAAATAAATACTATGCTGTTTTTTATGCTATATTTTTTATTCATAAGGATTGTATAATGACAAAAATTATATATCAACATTTTGATAAAGTTGAGTAATAAATAATATTTGAGTTATGCAAATTGAGAGAAAAGTATTGCACAAAAGTAAATGTTATAATATAATGCAAATAGTGTATATTCTAATACGACAAATAGAGTGAAAACAAAAAATAGAAAGTCAAAATGAATAAAAAGAGTAAAAAGAGAGAAACATAAGAAGAATGAAAGGGTTGAGTGATACAAATGTATGAAATTAAGAAAGTGAATGAAAAGATGGAAAAAGTAGCTGAAAAAAGAGGAATAACGCTAATAGCGTTGGTCGTCACACTTATAGTATTATTGATATTGGCAGGAACGAGTATAGCAATGTTGACAGGAGAAAATGGAATAATAAGCCAAGCGCAAAATGCAAGGAATAATTCAGCAAAAGCAGAATTTGAGGAAAAAGTAAAGTTAGCAGTA
>JAAVXM010000052.1 GCA_022790575.1 Clostridia bacterium
ACTTATATTTTTACTTTAGTGGTGTGTATGAATAAGTGAGAGGATAATTGAAATGAGTATAAAACTATAAGGTGTGATTTGTCACACTTATAGTTCTTTTAATATTAGCAGGAGTTAGTATTGCAATGTTGACTGGAGAGAATGGAATAATCAAACAAGCAATACAAGCAAAAGAAAACAGTAGAGAAGCAGCAGCAAGAGAAAAGCTTGAACTAACATTACTTAATTCATACAATGAAAAAAATCTTAATGGAGAATATAATGAAAATGAATTCTTAGATGGAATGATAACAAAGGAAATAAAAGGAGCAGAAGTAAAAGGAGATATAGCAATAGTAGATGGATATGCATATGAGTTAGATAGAAGTGTACCAAAAATAGGCAGGTATTTGGGAAAAGCAAAAAGCCTAGTATTTCCAGAAATAGAAGTAACAGTGGAATTAGCAGAGAATAGAAAAGTAGCAACAATAAAAATAACAGCAATAGAGGAGAAGAATGGAATAAATAAAATAGAGATATGGCAAGCAGGAGAAATGCTAGATGAGTTCAAATATGATAATATAAAAGAAGAAATAGAAAAAGAATATACAGCAAAGCAAAATGGTAAATATACAATAAAAGTATATGCAGATTTATGGACTGGCCAAACAGTAGAAGTCGAAGGGTTAGTATCATCAGTGAAATTTGAGCCAAATGGGAATGAGGAATGGAAAGAAGAACACTCAACAAAAATAACAATACAAGAAACAGAAGATAAAGTAATAGATGCAAAATATCAATGGACAAATAGTGTAATAGAGCCAGCAGATGAAATTTTTACAGAAAGCTTTAAAAGTGGAGACACAATAACAAAAAATGAAATTACAGGAACACATTATTTATGGATAATGATAGAAACACAATCAGGTAAAAAGGTAAAATGGAGAAGTGAAGGTTTTAATTTTGATAATGAAGGACCGAATATAACAGAATTTACAGCAACAAAATATTCAGAAACAGGAATAACATTAAGTGCAACTGCACAAGATACAGGTTCAGGAACATTAAAGTTTGAATTTTATGTAGATAATGTGTTAAAAGACACACAAACATGTACATCTACAACATCAAGTATTACAAAAAGTAGTACAATAACAGGTTTAACAACAGGAAGTCATACTTGTAAAGTAATAGTATATGACACAAGGAATAACAGTAGTAGTAGAACTACATCAGGAAGTACAAAACTTTATGCTTGGAGAAAGTGGAATTGTACATCTAAAAAACAATATGAATATGAAACTAATGGAAGTGAAGTTTGGACGATAAAATGTAGTATTGAAGATGATTGTGCATATAAAAAAATGTCATTTAATACAGAAACAGGAGTATTTACAGTAAGTGTCCATGGTTCTAAAGATTCATATAGAAATGCAAGTGGGCTCATAGGAAATTATCTAATAAGAAATGTTTTGCCATATTATGCTAACTCTGATAGCAGTCAGACAGGAACCATATGTTATAAAATAGATTCTATTGATTGGAGTAAAAGCAAAAAACATAGTACGTATGATTATTACGAAAATGTTGTAGCGACTATGATACGATATGTATCAGTAGAAAAGTCAATTTATTTTAAAGGAAGTATTGACTATGGAATAGTAACATCGACTTCATCAACAGAATATAAATCAGGAGAGAGAAATTCAGATGGATTTTGGTATGAAAGAATTAATAGTCAATAAAATTATAGAATAGTATTATAATGTAAAAAGTAAATCATCAAAAAACATATATAAATCATAGAAAAATAGCAAGTTAAACTTGCTATTTTTTGTATGATAGGATAAAATAATGAATGACAAAAACATACACAAAACAAAAATAATAATATATAATAAAATTAGAAAAAATGGTAAAAATACAAAAGGAGATAAAAGGTTGAAAGATAGAAAAATTATTCAACCAGATATGAGCCTAAAGAAAGGAATGTGATAAAATGGAATTTGAACAATGGAAAGGTTTTGAAAAAGGCGAGTGGAAAAGGCAAATTGATGTAAGAGACTTCATACAAAAAAATTACACAGAATACACAGGTGACTCAAGCTTTTTAGCAGGAGCGACAGAAAAAACAAAAAAATTATGGGAAGAAGTATTAGAATTATACAAAAAAGAAAAAGAAGCAGATGGAGGAGTACTTGACATAGATGAAAAAACAATATCAACAATAACAAGCCATGAAGCAGGATATATAGACAAAGATATAGAAGAAATAGTAGGATTACAAACAGATAGTCCATTAAGAAGAGCAATAATGCCATTTGGAGGAATAAAAATTGTAGAAAAATCATGTGAGGCATATGGAAAAAAGGTAGACCCAGAAGTAGATACGATATTCAGAACAATAAGAAAGACACATAATGATGGTGTATTTAGTGTATATACACCAGACATAAGAGCAGCAAGAAGTTCACACTTAATAACAGGACTACCAGATGGATATGGAAGAGGAAGAATAATTGGAGATTACAGAAGAGTTGCATTATATGGAGTAGATGCACTAATAGAAGAAAAACAACAAGAATTAGACATATTAAATGTAGATGACTTCACAGAAAAAGTAATAAGAGATAGAGAAGAAATATTTGAACAAATAAAAGCACTAAATCAATTAAAAGAAATGGCATTAAAATATGGATTTGACATATCAAAACCAGCCTCAAATGCAAAAGAAGCAGTACAATGGTTGTATTTTGGATACTTAGGAGCAGTAAAAGACCAAAATGGTGCAGCAATGAGTATAGGAAGAACATCAACATTTTTAGATATATATATTGAAAGAGATATGAAAAATGGAGTATTAACAGAAGAGCAAGCACAAGAAATAGTAGACCATTTTGTAATGAAACTAAGACTTGTAAGATTTTTAAGAACACCAGAATATAATGAATTATTCAGTGGAGACCCAGTATGGGTAACTGAAAGCATTGGTGGAATGGGAGTAGATGGAAGAACATTAGTAACTAAGAACTCATTTAGAATATTACACACACTAGAAAACTTAGGACCAGCTCCAGAACCAAACTTAACAGTATTATGGTCTACAAGGCTTCCAGAAGGATTTAAAAATTACACAGCAGAAATGTCAATAAAAACATCATCAATACAATATGAAAATGATGACATAATGAGAACAACATTAGGAGATGATTATGGAATAGCATGTTGTGTATCTCCTATGAAAATAGGAAAGCAAATGCAATTCTTTGGAGCAAGAGCAAATCTTGCAAAAGGATTGTTGTATGCAATAAATGGTGGTAGAGATGAAATATCAGGAAAACAAGTAACACCAAAGTTTGCACCAATAACATCAGAATACTTAAATTATGATGAAGTAATGGAAAAATTCGACCAAATGATGGGGTATGTAGCTAAAATATATATAAAAGCATTAAATGCAATACATTATATGCATGACAAATACTCATATGAAGCAATAGAAATGGCGTTACATGATAAAGAACCAATTAGAACAATGGCATGTGGAATTGCAGGGCTATCAGTAGTAGCAGACTCATTATCAGCAATCAAAAATGCTAAAGTAAAAGTTATAAGAGATGAGACTGGCTTAGCTATAGACTATGAGATAGAAGGAGACTATCCTAAATTTGGAAATGATGATGATGCAGTTGACCAAATAGCAGTAGATGTTGTTAAAAGATTCTTAAATAAACTTAAAAAACACCCAACATACAGAGAATCAAAACACACATTATCAATATTAACAATAACATCAAATGTAGTATATGGTAAAAATACAGGAAATACACCAGATGGAAGAAGAGCAGGAGCACCATTCGGACCAGGAGCAAACCCATTACATGGAAGAGATACAAATGGTGCATTATCAGTAATGAATTCAATTGCAAAACTACCATTTGAAGACTCAGAAGATGGAATATCATATACATTTTCAATAACGCCATCAACACTAGGTCAAGATGAGGAAACAAAAATCAAAAACTTAGCAAGTATGTTAGACGGATTTTTTGCACAAACAGGACATCATATAAATGTAAATGTATTTGATAGAAAATTGCTTGAGGATGCAATGGAACATCCAGAAAAATACCCACAACTAACAATAAGAGTATCAGGATATGCTGTAAACTTTACAAAACTAACAAGAGAACAACAACTAGATGTTATTAATAGAACTATTCATGAAAGGATATAAATAACAATGGAGAAAGATTTAAGATACTATGCAAAAGTTCATTCTGTAGAAAGTTTTGGAACAGTGGATGGACCAGGAATACGATATGTATTATTTTTGCAGGGGTGTCATCTACAATGTAAATATTGTCATAATAGAGATACATGGAATATGGCTGGAGGAGAATACAGAAATATAGAAGACATTTTTGAGAAAATTATGAGATACAAAAATTATATAAATAAATCAGGTGGAGGAGTAACTGTAACAGGGGGAGAACCCTTGTTACAGGTTAAATTTTTAATAGAACTATTTAAAAAATTAAAACAAGAGAAAATACACACATGTATTGATACATCTGGGATGGTTAATATAACAGAAGATATAAAAGAAGTTTTAAAATATACAGATTTAGTATTACTAGATATAAAGCACATTGACAGTCAAAAATGTAAAGAACTTGTAGGAATGGATAATAAGAGAGAACTTGAATTTGCAAGGTATTTAAGTGAAAATAATATAAAAATTTGGATTAGGCAAGTACTTGTTCCAGGATTCACTGATAACGAGCAAGATTTATTAAAATTAAGAGATTTTATTGATTCACTTAAAACAGTAGAAAAAGTCCAAGTTTTGCCATATCATAATATGGGAAGATATAAGTGGAAAAAGCTAGAACTAAACTATCCATTAGAAGGAGTTGCAGATGCTACAGAAGAAGATGTAGAAAGAGCAAATAAAATTTTATCAAAAGACTACTAATTTTTGTAAAAGTGTGATAAAATAGGCAAAAATGGATAAGTATGTAAAAAGACATACGAATCAAGTCAAGAAAGGGTTGATAAAAATGTCAGAAGCTAAGTACAAGAGAGTATTATTAAAACTAAGTGGAGAAGCACTTGCAGGAAAAGAGAAAACAGGAGTAAATGCAGAAGTAATAGGGAATATGTGTGACAAGATAAAAGAAGTAGTAGACATGGGAGTAGAAGTTGCAATAGTAGTTGGAGGAGGAAACTTTTGGAGAGGAAGAAATGGACATGAAATGGAAAGAACAACAGCAGACTATATGGGAATGTTAGCAACAGCAATGAATGGTTTAGCATTACAAGATGCTTTAGAAGCTAGAGGAGTAGACTCAAGAGTACAAACAGCAATACAAATGAGAGAAATAGCAGAACCTTTTATACAAAGAAAAGCAGAAAAACATTTAAAAAGAGGAAGAGTAGTAATATTTGCATGTGGAACAGGTCATCCATATTTTACAACAGACACAGCAGCAGTATTAAGAGCGACAGAGATAAGAGCAGACATAATTTTACTTGGAAAATCAATAGATGCAGTATATTCTGATGACCCAAAGATAAAGCCAGATGCAATAAAATTTGAAGAAATATCATATTTAGATGTATTAAATAAAGACTTAAAAGTAATGGATTCAACAGCAACTGCGATGTGTAGAGATAACAATATTCAATTATTAGTTTTTGGAATATCAGACCCAGAGAATATAGTGAGAGCTGTAAAAGGCGAAAAAATAGGAACAATAGTATCATAATAAAAAATAAAAAGGAGAGAAAATTATGGATTATACAGATTTAAAACAAAGAATGGAAAAATCAATAGTGGCATATACAGAAAAATTAGGAGAGATAAGAGCTGGAAGAGCAAATCCAGCAATATTAAATAAAATAAAGGTAGATTATTATGGAACACCAACACCAATAAACCAAATGGCAGGAGTGTCAGTACCAGAAGCAAGATTAATAGTAATACAACCATGGGATATTAGTGTATTAAAAGATATAGAAAAAGCAATATTAGCGTCAGACATAGGAATTAACCCAAATAATGATGGAAAAGTCATAAGACTAGCATTCCCTGAATTAAATGAAGAGAGAAGAAAAGAACTGGTAAAAGAAATCAAAAAAATAGCAGAAGAAGCAAAAGTTGCAATAAGAGCAATAAGAAGAGATGGAATAGATGAAGCAAAGGCACAACAAAAAAATAGTGAAATAACAGAAGATGAATTAAAAACAGCAGAAACTGAAATACAAAAAATAACAGATAAAAATATAGAAGAAATAGATAAAATATTATCAAACAAAGAAATTGAAATAATGAGTGTATAAATAGAAAGAGTAAAGGGCAATTACAAATTTGTAATTCTTTTCCAGCTCAATTTCTAAATTTAGGAAGGAATGTGGAATTAAATATGGAATATAGCAAAGAAAACATGCCTAGACATATAGCAATAATAATGGACGGAAATAGAAGATGGGCAAAAGCACGAGGAGAAATTGCAGCATATGGACATAAAGAAGGAGCAAAAACTTTAGAAAAAATCGTAAGATATGCAAATAAAATAGGACTAGAATACATAACAGTATATGCATTTTCTACAGAAAATTGGAAAAGAGCAGAAGAAGAAGTAAAAGCATTAATGATGTTATTACAAAAATACTTAGATGATTATAGTAAAAGAGCAGATTCAGAAAATATAAAAGTTAAAATTCTTGGAGATATCACAGCACTTTCACAAGGAATGCAAAAAAGTATTATAAATTGTATGGAAAGAACAAAGAACAACACAGGAGTGAATTTTAATATAGCATTAAACTATGGAGGAAGAAATGAAATAGTTAAAGCAATAAAAAATATAGCAGAATCTGTAAAAGAAGGAAAAACAAGAGTAGAAGACATAAATGAAGAACTTATAGAAAAAAACTTATATACAGTAGAGCAACCAGACCCAGATTTAGTAATAAGAACAAGTGGAGAAATGCGTTTAAGTAATTTTTTACCATGGCAAACAACATATTCTGAATTATTATTTGTAGAAAAGAACTGGCCAGACTTTACAGAAGAAGATATAGATAATGCTATAATAGAGTATCAAAAGAGAACTAGAAAATTTGGAGCTAACTAATATTATATAACTGCCAAATGGCAATTAACATAAGAAAGAATGAGGTTAAAAATGGATATAAAAAGAGTAACATCGGCATTATTAGGTTTTCCACTGGTTGTAATAATATTAACTTTTGGAAATAAATATATAGTAGACATATTTTTAGCAGGGATTGCAATGCTTGCAATGCAAGAATATTTCAATGCTGTTCAAAAAGAATGTAATCCAGTAAGATGGATTGGATATTTATCAAGTTTATTTATAGCTATAATACATATAGTGCCACAATACATATCAAGTGATGTAATAAAAAGTATATTAATGCTTTCAATACCTATAATATTATTAATATCATTTATACAAGTAATAATAACAAACATGAAAACTAATTTTAAAGATATAGCATACACAATATTTGGAATATTATATATAACAACATGTATATCAGCAATAGCATTAATAAGAGGAATGGAAAATGGAACAATATTGGTATGGTATATAATAATAGCAGCATGGGGAACAGACACATTTGCATATTTAATTGGTAAAAGATATGGAAAACATAAATTTAGTGAAGTAAGCCCTAAAAAATCAGTAGAGGGATGTATAGCAGGAACAATAGGGGCAATAGTACTAGTAATTATATACACAATAGCAATGAATAATATATATAGCTTAGAATACTCATATGTGTATATAATATTAATAACATTAGTATTAAGCATAATAGGTCAGATTGGTGACTTTGCAGCATCAAGTATAAAAAGATATGTTAATGTTAAAGATTATAGTAATCTAATACCAGGACATGGAGGAATGTTAGATAGGATAGATAGTTTAATGTTCTTAGCACCATTTGCATATGCGCTTTTCAAGATACTATAAATAAAAATTAATATCAAAATATAGGAGGCTAATTAGTGATTAATTTTATTATAAATGCAATTAAAATAATATTTTTATTAGGATTTTTAATAATTATACATGAAGGAGGACACTTTTTAGTTGCAAAGTTGTGTAGAGTAAAAGTAAAAGAATTTTCGATAGGGTTCGGAAAAATGATATGGCAAAAGCAGGGAAAAGAAACAGCATATTCAATTAGGTTAATACCATTAGGTGGATATGTGAGTATGGAAGGTGAAGATGAAGAATCAGATGATAAAAATTCTTTTTCAAAAGCAAGCATAGGAAAAAGAATGGCAATTGTATTAGCAGGGGCTACAGTAAATATACTATTTGGAATAATAGTATATTTTGCCTTAATAACAACAGTTGGAATACAATTTTTAGACCCAGCAAAAGACACAATTTTAAATAGATTATATTATGGGGCACAAGGCACAGGAACTTTCATAATGAGTATATTGGATAGTGTGAAAATGTTATTTACAGGAGGAGTTTCACCAGACCAAATGACAGGTATAGTAGGAATTTCAAGTGTAGTAGCACAAACAAATGGAATAATAAATTACTTATCATTATTAGCAGTAATATCAATATCATTAGGAATAACAAACTTATTACCAATACCAGCATTAGATGGAGGGAAAATAATAATATTACTAATAGAATTAGTTAGAAGAAAACCAATGAAACTTGAAACAGAAGCAAAAATACAATTAATAGGTTTTTCAATATTAATAGCAATATCAATACTTGTAACTTATAATGATATAGTACGAATATTCTAAAAAGCAACAATAAATTTAGTAAATACGAGGAGGAATACAGATGTATAGAACACACAATTTAGGAGAGTTAAACAAATCAAACATAGGAGAAAAAGTTGAATTAGCAGGATGGATACAAAAAATAAGAAATTTAGGTGGAATGGTATTTATAGACTTAAGAGATGAAAAAGGAATAACTCAAATTGTAATAAATGAGGCAGAACTACAAGAAAAGGCAAAAAGTCTAACAACAGAAAGCTGTATTCACATATGTGGAGATGTTGTGGAAAGAAGTAGCAAGAATCCTAAAATGGCAACAGGAGAAATAGAAGTAATTGCAAATAAAATAGAAGTATTAGGAAAATGTAAAAATATACTTCCATTTGAAATAAATACAGACCAAGAAGTAAGAGAGGATTTAAGATTAGAATATAGATTTTTAGATTTAAGAAATGAAAAACTACATAATTCGATACTATTAAGGTCAAAAGTACTAAAGACATTAAGAGACAAGATGGATGAATTAGAGTTCACAGAGATACAAACACCAATACTAGCAAACTCATCACCAGAAGGGGCAAGAGACTATTTAGTACCAAGTAGAATACATGCAGGAGAATTTTATGCATTACCACAAGCGCCACAACAATTTAAACAATTATTAATGGTAAGTGGATTTAATAGATATTTTCAAATTGCACCATGCTTTAGAGATGAAGACCCACGTGCAGATAGAGCACCAGGAGAATTTTATCAATTAGACTTTGAAATGAGTTTTGCGACACAAGAAGATGTGTTTAAAGTAATAGAAGAAGTAATACCACATGTATTTAAGAAATTTACAGACTGGAAAGTGGATGAAGGACCATTTATCAGAATTCCATATAAAGAAGCAATGGAAAAGTATGGAATAGACAAACCAGATTTAAGAAATCCATTAATAATACAAGATGTAACAAGACTATTTGAGAAGTCAGACTTTAATGCATTTAAAGACAAAACTGTAAAGGCAATTATAGTGCCAAATGGAGCAGAACAAGGAAGAAAATTCTTTGATAAGATGACAGAATTTGCAACAACAGAAGAAGTTGGAGCAAAAGGATTAGCATGGACAAAATTTGAAACAGATGGAACAATACAAGGTGGGATTGCAAAATTTATAACAGAAGAAATCAAAAAAGAATTAGAAGAAAGCTATGGAGTAGGAGCAGGAGACAGTATATTCTTTATAGCAGATGAATTCTATAAAGCACAAAAAATAGCTGGACTTGTAAGAATAGAATTAGGAAAGAGACTAGACTTAATAGAAAAAAATGTATATAAATTCTGTTTTATAGTAGATTTTCCAATGTATGAATTATCAGATGAAGGAACAATAGATTTTTGCCATAATCCATTCTCAATGCCTCAAGGAGGACTAAAGGCATTACAAGAAAAAGAACCACTAGACATATTAGCATATCAATATGACTTAGTATGCAATGGATATGAAGCAGCCTCAGGAGCAGTAAGAAATCACGACCCAGAAATAATGGTAAAAGCATTTGAAATAGCAGGATATACAGAAGAAGATGTAAAAAATAGGTTTGGAGCATTGTATAACGCATTCCAATATGGAACTCCACCACATGCAGGAGCTGCACCAGGAATAGATAGATTGATAATGTTAATAGCGAATTCTACAAATATAAGAGAAGTAATAGCATTCCCAAAAAATAAAAAAGCAAGAGACCTATTAATGAGAGCACCATCAGTTGTAAGCAAGCAACAATTAGATGATGTACATATACAAATTAAAGAATAGATGCCAAAAGGAAAAAGGGGCTAGTCATTTATAAATATAGGCAACCAAGATAAAAGGAGGAAAAACATGCAAAAGCAAATATTAGAAATCAAGAAAAATGCAATAGAAGAAATAGAAAAAGCCCAAGATGCAAAAAGTTTAAATGAAGTAAAAATAAAATATTTAGGAAAAAAGGGAGAACTAACAAGCATATTAAGAGGAATGGGAGCATTATCACCAGAAGAAAGACCAATTATAGGAAATTTATCAAATGAAGTTAGAGGAGACATAGAAAAAGCGATAAATGATAAACAAAATAAATTTGATAAACAAGCATTACAAAAGAAGATAGAAGAAGAAACAATAGATATTACATTACCAGGAACAAAAATAAAAAGAGGAAGTAAACATCCAGTAAATAGAGTTATAGAAGAAATTGAAGATTTATTTGTATCAATGGGATATGATGTAATAGCAGGACCAGAACTAGAAACAGATGAATTTTGTTTTGAAAGACTAAATTTACCAAAAGGACATCCAGCAAGAGATATGCAAGACAGTTTTTACATAACAAACGAATATTTATTAAGAACACAGACATCATCAGTTCAAGCGAGAACAATGTTAGCAAATACAGAAAAAACACCAATAAGAATGATATGTGCGGGAAAAACATATAGGAGAGAAGATGATGCAACACATTCACACCAATTTGGACAAGTAGAAGGATTAGTAATTGACAAAAAGGAGAGAAATGTGTCATTAGCAGATTTAAAAGGAACACTAGAAGTATTTGTAAAAAAATTAATAGGCAAAAATAGTGAGTTACGATTTAGACCAAGTTATTTCCCATTTACAGAGCCATCATATGAAGTTGATGTAAGCTGTTTCAAGTGTAATGGGAAAGGGTGCAATCTATGTAAACAAACTGGATGGATAGAAGTACTAGGTTCTGGAATAGTACATCCAAATGTATTAAAAATGAATGGATATAATCCAGAAGAATATGGAGGATTTGCATTTGGAACAGGACTAGAAAGACTAGCGATGTTTAAATATGGAATACCAGACATGAGATATTTATATGCAAATGACATAAGATTTTTAAGCCAATTTGACAGAAAGGAGGAAGAAATTTGAAACTAAGTACAAACTTCGTAAAAGACTATGTTAATATAGATGTTGATGTAAAACAATTAGCAGAAGACATGACAAGAGTAGGGAATGAATATGATGAAGCAGGAAAATTAATAAATGCAACAAAACTAATAATTGGAGAAGTAATAGAATGTGTAGACCACCCAGATTCAGACCATTTACACTGTTGTAAAGTAAATATAGGAAAAGAGATATTAAACATAGTATGTGGAGCGCCAAATGCTAGAAAAGGGATAAAAGTAATTGTAGCACAAGATGGAGCGCAATTACCAGAAATAACAATAAAAAAAGGAATAATTAGAGGTCAAGAATCAAATGGGATGTTATGTTCACTAGCAGAGTTAGGAGTAGAAAATAAGTTTCTAAACCCTGAGGACAAAGAAGGAATAGCAGAATTAGGAGAAGATGCAAAAGTAGGAGAAGACCCAATAAAATACTTAGAACTAGAAGATGAAACAATAGATTTCGAATTAACAGCAAATAGAGGAGACTTATTAAGTATATTAGGGATGGCATATGAAATTGGAGCAATTTATGATAAGAAAGTAAAAGAAGTAGAAATAGGACATAAAGAGCAAGGTGAAGATATAAACAAAACATTTACAACAGAAGTAAAAACAGACAATTGTAAATTGCTATTAGTAAAAAAAGTAGAAGGATTAGAAATAAAAGAAAGCCCAAAATTTATAAAAAATAGATTAATAGCATCAGGAATAAGACCAATAAACAATGTAGTAGATATAAGCAATTATGTTATGATAGAATTGGGTCAACCATTACATTTTTATGATGCAGATAGACTTGGAAATAAGCTAGTAGTTAGAATGGCAGAAGAAAATGAGAAACTAACAACATTAGACGGAAATGAAAGAATATTAACTTCTGAAGACATAGTAATAGCAAACAGTACACGTGGTGTCGGATTAGCAGGAGTAATGGGAGGACTAGAAACAGAAGTCGAAGAAGATACAAAAAATATAATAATAGAAGCGGCGATATTTGACTCTGTAAAAATAAGAAAAACATCAAACAAAATATTAAGAAGTGAAGCAAGCAACAGATTTGAAAAAGGTTTAGAGCCAGCAAGGACATATATGGCAATAGAGAGAGCATGTACATTATTAGAAAAATATGCAAATGGAAAAGTAATAACAGGAACAGTTAAACATGATGAAACAAAAGAAGAAAACAAAAAAATAGATATAAAATATCAAAACATAAATGATGTATTAGGAACAGTAATTCCAAAAAATGATGTACAAGATATATTTAGAAAACTAGGATTTACATATACAGAAAAAGGAGATATTCTAACTGTAGAAGTACCAACAAGAAGAAGAGATATATCAATAAAAGAAGACTTAATAGAAGAAGTAAGCAGAATATATGGAGTAGATAATATTGAAGGCAAATTACCAATAGTTCCAATGAAAAAAGGAAGCTATAACAAAACTTTAAGAGAAATAAGAAATAAAATGATTGCATTAGGTTTAAATGAAACATTATCATATATATTAATAAATGACAAAGAAGTACATAACTATACTTTAGACGAATTTGAAGAACTAAAATTATTAGACCCAATAACAGAAGATAGAAATGTATTAAGATACAGTGTGATACCATCATTATATAAAATATATGATTATAATAGTTCACATGGACAAAAAGATATTTCAATATTTGAGATAGGAAAAGGGTTCTACAAAAAGGGCGAAAAATATGGAGAAGATACAAAATTATGTGCTCTAATGACTGGAAAATATCTTCTAGGATTAAATAAGACTCAAAATGTTGATTTTTATGCAATAAAAGGAGTTGTAGAAGAAATTCTTGAATATTTAGGATATGCTGGCAGATATAGTTTTATTAAAAAAGAACTTCCAGAGCAAATGCATCCAGGACAAAGTGCATATATAAATGTAAATGGAACAGATATAGGAATTATAGGCAAATTACATCCAGATTTTGTAAAAGAAGATGTATATGTATTTGAGATAAATTTAGATGAATTATTTGAAAAGAAAGTAGGAAAAATGAAATATAAAGAGATTTCAAAATTCCCAAGTATTAAGAAAGACGTAGCTTTTGTAGTTGACAAGAAATTAGAATCAAAAGAAATAGAAAAAGCTATCAAGAGTTCAGGAGGAAGTCTACTTACAGAAATTGAAGTGTTTGACTTATATACTGGAGAAAATGTTGAAGCAACTAAAAAGTCAATTGCATATTCACTAACATTTACAGACAATAAAAGAACTTTAACAGATGAAGAAGTAAATAGTTTATTCAATAAAATTATTGAAAACGTTTCAAAAAAATATAATGCAGAAATAAGAAAATAATTAGATAATAACCCTGCTATACTTTATGTAGTAGTATAGCAGGGCGAATTTTTGTGTCGTAATATATAGAAAAGTGGAATACAATGCAATAAAATGTTACGAATAATAAAAAGGTGAAACGCGTTGCAAACTTTAAAAAAATGTGATATGATAATAAGGGGGAAGAGAGTATGGTAGAAAGAAAAGAATATTTAGAAAAATTAAAAAAGTGGAAAGATAAAGAGCTAATAAAAGTTATAACTGGAATAAGACGATGTGGTAAATCAACATTATTTAATTTATATATTAATTATCTGAAAAGTATAGGAATTGAAGAAAGCCACATTATATCAATCAATTTAGAAAATCCAGATAATGAATTTAGTGATTATAAAGAATTATATGATTTTGTAAAAGAGAAAATAAAAGATAATAAAAAGTATTATATATTTTTAGACGAAGTTCAGAATGTAAAAGAATTTCAAAAAGCTATTGATGGACTATATATAATGAAAAATGTGGATGTATATATAACAGGTTCAAATGCATATTTGTTGTCAGGTGAGTTAGCAACATTATTAACAGGAAGATATATAGAAATAAAAATGTATCCACTTTCATATAAAGAATATTTAAGTTATTATAATAGAGATGTAGATGAAAAAGCATATTTAGACTATATTAATAGAAGTTCATTTCCATATGCTCTCAAATTAGAAGAAGAATCAGAAATAGATGATTATATAGAAGCTTTATATAATACAATAATATTTAAAGATATTGTACAAAGGAGAAAAATAGCTGATATAGCAATGCTTAAAACAGTGACTAGATTTATGTTTGACAATATTGGGAATTGCCTATCAATAAAAAAGATAGCAGATATATTAACTTCTGATGGAAGACCTATATCTGTTCACACAGTTGAGAACTACTTAGAAGCATTAGTGGAAAGTTATATTTTTAACAAAGTATCAAGGTTTGATGTTAAGGGAAAACAATATTTGCAGTCAGGAGAAAAATATTACGCAACTGATGTAACAATGAGATATGCTATATTAGGAAGGAGAAACATAGATGCTGGTCATATATTAGAAAATATTGTATACCTTGAACTTATAAGAAGAGGTTATAAAGTATATATAGGAAAAATAGGAGAAAAGGAAGTTGATTTTGTTGCTGAAAATAAAGAGGGATTTACTTATTTTCAAGTAGCATATACAACAAGAGATAAAGCAACTCTTGAAAGAGAATTAGTACCACTACAGAGTATAAATAATCATTACCCTAAATATATACTTACAATGGATATAGACCCAATTGCAGATTTTGAAGGAATAAAAAAGATTAATGTTTTAGATTGGTTGACAGAAAAATAGAAAATAGAGAATTATAAAGGCAGGATAATGTCTTTATCCTTATAAATATAAGACTTTATCTTATAGGAAAAATGTGGTATAATAGTAATATTAAGGAGAGAAAAAGAATGAGATTAATATCATGGAATGTAAATGGAATAAGAGCATGTGAAACAAAAGGATTTTCAGAATTTTTTAAACAAATAAATGCAGATATATTTTGTATACAAGAAACAAAATGTCAACCAGAACAAATAGAATTAGAATTCACTGGATACAAAAGTTATTGGAACAGTGCAGAAAAAAAAGGATATTCAGGAACAGCAATATATACAAAAAAACAACCTCAAAATGTTACATATGGAATTGGAATAGAAGAGCATGACAAAGAAGGAAGGGTTATAACACTAGAATTTGATAAATACTATGTAGTAACAATATATACACCAAATGCAAAAAGGGAGTTAGAAAGACTAGATTACAGAATGGTTTGGGAAGATGAAGTACGTAAATATTTATTAAAATTAAATGAAACAAAACCAGTAATAATGTGTGGAGATTTGAATGTAGCGCATAAAGAAATAGACTTAAAAAATCCTAAAACAAATAGAAGAAATGCAGGGTTCACAGATGAAGAAAGAGGAAAAATGACAGAACTATTAGATTCAGGATTTACAGATAGTTTTAGATATTTATATCCTGAAAAAACAGATTGTTATAGTTGGTGGTCATATATGGGACGAGCAAGAGAAAAAAATGTAGGGTGGAGAATAGACTATTTTATAACTTCAAAAGATATAGAAAGTAAAATAAAAGAGGCAAAAATTCACCCAGATGTTTTTGGAAGTGACCATTGCCCAGTTGAATTAGAAATAGAAATTTAAAAATCGTTATTTGATTTTAAATATATTAATATGTTTATGTGAAAATTAATTAATGATAATAATTAATTTATTAAGAAGGGAGAGATATAAATGAATGAAGTTAAGAAAAATTTTTCAAAATGGATGTACTGGTTTGTTTTAGCAGTAGCAATAATAGTTGTATATAAATTTTTTGATAATTTTACAAACATTTTTGGGGCTATAGGAACTTTTTTTAGTACAATAGCACCATTTTTAGCAGGTATTTTATTAGCATATCTGTTGTACATTCCAGCTTCTAGAATTGAAGAGGGACTCAAGAAAACAAAGAATAGATTTTTAAGAAAAAGGTCAAGAGGGATAAGTGTATTATTAACAATAATCTTATCAATTTTAATTATAATTATTATTGTTAATGTAATATTGCCAGTAGTAATAGAGAGTGTTATTGAGTTGGTAAATAACTTTCAGGGATATTGGAATACAACAGTAGAGAAAATTAATGATTTACCAGAGAATTCTATATTAAAAAGTGATAAAGTCAAAGATGCAATAAAGTCAATAGGAGAATCTATACAAGATGTTGATTTGAATGAATATATAAATCCAGAAAAAATAACATCATATTTGAAAAGTGTTGTTGGCGTAGCAAAAGGAATATTTGATGTATTTGTAACAATCGTTGTGTCAATATATATTTTGTTACAGAGAACTCAAATAGTAGAATTCTTTAAGAAATTTGGAAAAGCAATTCTTGATACAAATACATATGGTAAAATCGGAAAGTATTTTAGTAATGGTAATATAATATTTTTTAAATTTATTAGTAGCCAATTACTTGATGCCATAATTGTAGGCGTTTTGGTTACAATAGCAATGACTATTCTAAAAGTAAAATATGCAGTATTACTTGGATTTGTAATAGGATTATTTAATATGATACCATATTTTGGTGCAATTATAGCAGTTGCATTAAGTATCTTGATTACAGTTATTACAGGCGGTTTGTCACAGGCTATTGTGATGGCAGTTGTTGTTATTATTTTACAACAAGTTGATGCTAATATTATAAATCCAAAAATTATAGGAAATTCATTGGAAATGAGCCCATTACTTGTTATTTTCGCAGTTACAGTTGGTGGAGCGTATTTCGGTGTCCTTGGAATGTTCCTTGCTGTACCTGTTGCAGCTGTTCTGAAGATTATTGTGAATGATTTTATTGATAAGAGAATTGAAGAGAAAACTTAATAAGGTGCTTGAAATATATAACTTTTTCGTGTCCCCATTCTAAAATTTCTACCAAAAGTTTTTAACTTTTGAGAAATTTTGAACGGTCCCCACAATTCACTACAAAGTTATATATTTCAAGCTTTTTTATTGCATTTGTATAAGACGGAGAGTGTGAAGAATATTGAAGCGAGACTGCTAGAAAAAAGAGGAATAATACTAATAGTGTTGGTTGTCACACTAATAGAGTCTGTTATACAGAATAGCAATTATTGAGGAAAAAAGTAGAACCAAAAGAGAGAAAAGTATTGACAAGAAAAGCTGATTAGAATATAATGCAAGCAGCATATAAATAACTTTTACACATAGAGAAGTAATGGAAAATAAAAAGCAAAAAATGAATAAAAAAGAGAAAAGAGGAGAAACATAAGAAGAAAGAAAGGGATGAGAAGTACAAATGTATGAAGTTAAGTATGAAAAAGAAAAGAAGGAAAAAGTAGTAGAAAAGAGAGGAATAACGCTAATAGCGTTGGTCGTAACGATTATAGTATTATTAATATTGGCGGGAACGAGTATAGCAATGTTAACAGGAGAAAATGGAATAATAAGCCAAGCACAAAATGCAAAATACAATTCAGCAAAAGCAGAGATAGAGGAAAAAATAAAATTAGCAGTAACAGCGTCAAGAACAAATGAAGAAGGAAGAATAGATTTAGGGGAATTAGAAACAGAATTAAGAAATG
>JAAVXM010000053.1 GCA_022790575.1 Clostridia bacterium
ATCAACATACATAAAAGGATACTCTGTGCATATGTACATTGATAAGTTTAATTATATATAATTATATCATAAGGATAGTTTCCAAATTACACAAAATTCATGACACCCTCCACGTGGTAAAAAATAGCTTTAGCGTTGTGAAAAAATCCTCCCATGTTATTATATAAATGCCTGACAGCAAAATATAAAAAAGGGAGGATTTTGTCATGAAAGACACAAATAGTTTATCACATACATCATATAGATGCAAGTATCATATAGTGATAGTGCCAAAATACAGAAGAGTAATAATATACAATAAATTAAGAGCAGATATAATAGAAATAATAAAAATATTAGTGAATAGAAAACCAGATTTAAAAATAATAGAAGGAGAAGCGAGTGTAGACCATATACATTTATTGCTAGAGATACCACCAAAATATTCAGTATCAGAGATAATGGGATATTTAAAGTCAAAATCAACATTAATGATATTTGATAGACATGCAAATATGAAATATAAATTTGGAAATAGGCACTTTTGGGCGAAAGGGTATTTTGTAGATACAGTAGGAAAAAATGAAAAAATAATAAGAGAATATATTCAAAATCAATTACAAGAAGATAAATTATATGATCAAATAAGTATGAAAGAATATGTTGACCCATTTACGGGTGGCAAGGAATAATAAGGCAAAATAAAAAGCCCTTTTAGGGCTAGCCTGAAAAGTCGTTGTAGTTGTCAGGTGTTCGAAGTCGAAGGACTCTACAGGCTATAAGCCCTTTCAGGGCAAGTTCATACCACGTCTTTTAGGCGTGGTTATGATATTCATAATTGTAATGCTATTAGTAGATATGTGGAAAAGAGGTAAAAGAATTAAAAAAAATTAAAATAAACACTTGTGCAAAAAATGATAATATGTTAGAATAAAAGACAAAATAGAACAAAAAAACTAAAGAAAGGAGTTTATTAAGTAAGGCAATTACTTGATAAGGCTAGATATGAAGAGATTAGAAGAGATACAAGGAATAATTGACCAATTTATCAATGAAGAAAAACAAGCAAAGCAACAAATTTCAAAAATAGAAAGAGAAAGAAATGCAATTGCAGAAGAAAGAAATGCAAAAAAGAAAAAGATAAATGGACATAAAACAAATATAGAAGTCAATAAGCTTGGAGAACAAATAGCACAACTAGGAAATGAAAGTCAAGAATTACAAAATAAACTCAATGAAAGATATATAGAAACAAAACAACAAGTAAATATAAGAATAGACAATTTAATATTAGAAAGAATAAGAGAAATATATAAAATAGAAGACGAAAGAAGAGAAATAGAAGAAAACATTTCAGAACAAACAAATAGAGAAATGAGATTTGAAGTACAAAAGCAAGAAATTTCAGAAAAATATGGAATAGTACCAAACCTTTCAGAAAGAGCACAAAAAGCAAATGAAAGATTAGAGCAAAGAATTAATGAAGACAAAGAAATATTAAAAGAAATAGCAGAAAAAATAGAAAATAAAGAAAATGAAATAGCACAATTAGCAAAAAGAAAAAGAGAATTTAGAAACAGTAATTGGAAATTTGCAACAAAAAAAGAAAAAGAAGAAGAGTATGAAATAACAATGATTGGCATAGAAAGTGAACCAAAGGAAGAGTTAGCATCTGTACTAAATGGATTGGTAGTAGGAGAAACAACAGAAAAATCAGAACAAATAAAAGAAATGGAAACAGAACAAGTTCAACAAATAGGTGAAATAGACTTAAATGAAAGCAATCTGAATATAAGATTATTTGAAGAAGTAGAAAGAGATTCAAAAACAGAACTAATTGAAGAAACAGAAAAGCTAGAAACAGTGCAAATAGTATCAGAAGTAGAAACAAAAGCAAATGAAAACAATGAAAATATAGAAGAGCAAGATATACAAGAAGAAGTAACACAAATAATAGAAGAAATAGTACAAAATATAGTATCAAAACCAATAGAAGAAATAAAACAAGATGTACAAACAATAAAAGAAGAACTAGAACAAGAAGAAGCAATACAATTAGTTTCAGAGGAAATGCAAAAAGAAATACAACAAATTGAAGAAAATGAGCAAGATATAATTGCACAACCAATACAAGAAGAAATAATAGCATTTGAAGAAGAGCAAGAAGAAACAAACAAATATGTAAAAGGAATAAAACTAACAAATATAATTGTAAAATTTGAAGACAGTGAATTAGTATACAAGGCAGCCTTAAACAATGGAGAAGAAATCACTTTAAAACCAAGAACAGAAGAAGGAAATATATTATTAAAAGATAGAGAAAAAAGAGAAAAGATAAAGCAAGTATTAATTAATTATGCTGTTGCAGAACATAGAGGCTTAGACAAAAAAGTAGTAAAAAAGATAGACCCAATAATATGCGAGTTATTTAGAAAATATGCAGAAAAATATAATAGTAATGAGCAAGAACTAATATTTAATTATGCAATGTCTTTTTCAACAACAGAAAAAATTGAAATAAATGCAGTTCCAGATATCACATATAATATGCCAACAATTAGTAGGACTAACTTAAAAAAGAAAGAAAAAAATATTCTAGCCAAAATTTGTAAAAATGCAAAAGACAATGTTAAAATATATTTAATAGGAAATAATACAGGTTTATCAAAATTAAAATATGTATTTAAAAGAGCATTTAGTACAAATAAAGTTAATGCATTACCAGAGGGGAAATGTGAATAAGTAAATAATAGTAAAAGTAGCAAGTAAAACTTGCTACTTTTACTATTATGGGATGAGGTAGAGGCGACAAGAAATAATTTCATAAAAACATTGACATAACAAGCAAAAAATGATAAAATATAAAGCGCTATGGAAAATGCCAAAAAACGGTAGTTCCGTAGAGACAAAAACAACAATAAAAAGAAAGAGGTGAAATTTAAGTGCCAACAATTAATCAATTAGTAAGAAAAGGAAGACAAACATCAAAAGCAAAATCTACAGCACCAGCATTACAACATGGATGGAATTCAAAAAACAAAACATTAACAAACAACAGAGCTCCACAAAAAAGAGGAGTATGTACTGTTGTAAAAACAGTAACACCTAAAAAGCCAAACTCAGCATTAAGAAAAGTAGCGAGAGTAAGACTATCAAATGGATATGAAGTAACATCATATATTCCAGGAATAGGACACAACTTACAAGAACACAGTGTAGTTCTAATAAGAGGAGGAAGAGTAAAAGACCTTCCAGGTGTTAGATACCATATAATAAGAGGAACATTAGATACAGCAGGAGTAAAAGACAGAATGCAAGCTCGTTCTAAATATGGAGCAAAACGTCCAAAAAAATAAAAAATAAGAAATGTTAGTGCACACAATTTACTAAATTAAGGTACTTAGATTTAGAATAGATTATGTAGCACTATGCGGGAAAGAAAAAGAACTTTCCAGAGTAACTTAGATATCTAATTTAGATATCAGCAAAGAAAAGGAGTGAAGAATAGTGCCAAGAAGAGGATATATAGCAAAAAGAGATGTATTACCAGACCCAATATACAATAGTAAAGTAGTCACAAAATTAATAAACAACATCATGTTAGATGGTAAAAAATCAGTTGCTCAAGGTATAGTATATGACGCTTTTGACATAGTAAAAGAAAAAGAAGGAAAAAATCCATTAGAAGTATTTGAAGCAGCATTAGAAAATATTATGCCAGTACTTGAAGTAAAAGCAAGAAGAGTAGGAGGAGCAACATACCAAGTACCATTAGAAATAAGACCAGAAAGAAGACAAACATTAGGGTTAAGATGGTTAGTATCATATGCTAGAAACAGACATGAAAAAACAATGGCTGAAAAACTAGCAGGAGAAATAATAGATGCAATAAACGGAAATGGTGGAGCATTCAAGAAAAAAGAAGACACACATAGAATGGCAGAAGCTAACAAAGCATTTGCACACTATAAATGGTAAAAAACAATTAAAATCAACAATATTAAGGTTAAGAATTAAACATTTAATAATTAATATTGTAAAAAATATGGAAAAAAGTTTCGTTTTAATAGCGAAAGGAGGAAAATAAAAATGGCAGGAAGAGAATATCCATTAGAAAGAACAAGAAATATAGGAATAATGGCTCACATAGATGCTGGAAAAACAACAACAACAGAAAGAATATTATTTTATACAGGAAAAACACATAAAATAGGAGAAGTTCATGAAGGTGCAGCAACAATGGACTGGATGGAACAAGAGCAAGAAAGAGGAATAACAATAACATCAGCTGCAACAACATGTTTCTGGCAAAATAACAGAGTAAACATAATAGATACACCAGGACACGTTGACTTTACAGTAGAAGTACAAAGGTCATTAAGAGTACTTGATGGAGCTGTAACAGTATTAGCAGCAAAAGGAGGAGTTCAACCTCAAACAGAAACAGTATGGAGACAAGCGGACAAATACAGTGTACCAAGAATGGTATATGTAAACAAAATGGACATAGTTGGAGCAAACTTCATGCTATGTGTAGACCAATTAAAAAACAGATTACATGCAAATGCCGTTCCAATTCAATTACCAATAGGTTCAGAGGACCAATTTTTAGGAATAGTAGACTTAATAAAAATGAAAGCCTTTGTTCATAAAGATGATTTAGGAAAAGAAATTGAAGAAGGCGATGTTCCAGCAGACATGTTGGAAGAAGCAAAAAAATGGAGAACAACAATGATAGAAGCAGCATGTGAACAAGATGAAGAATTAATGATGAAATATCTAGAAGGAGAAGAATTATCAGCAGAAGACATCAAAAAAGGTTTACGTGCAGGAACAATTGCAAATAAAATAGTTCCAGTATGTTGTGGTTCTTCATATAAAAACAAAGGTATACAAGAACTATTAAATGCAGTAATAGACTTTATGCCATCACCATTAGATATACCACATATCAAAGGGGAAACAGTAGATGGAGAACCAACAGAAGCAAAAACTTCTGATACAGAACCATTTGCAGCATTAGCATTTAAAATAGCAACTGACCCATTTGTTGGAAAACTATGTTTCTTTAGAGTATATTCAGGAACATTAGAAACAGGTTCAACAGTATTAAACTCAAGTAAAGATAAAAAAGAAAGAGTAGGAAGAATTCTACAAATGCACTCTAACCATAGAGAAGACATTGAAAAAGTATATGCTGGAGATATAGCAGCAGCAGTAGGATTAAAAGATGTAACAACAGGAAATACACTATGTGACCCAGACCACCCAGTTATACTAGAATCAATGGAATTCCCAGAACCAGTTATTGATATAGCAATTGAGCCAAAAGACAAAGCAGCTCAAGAAAAGATGGGAATAGCTTTAGCAAAATTAGCTGAAGAAGACCCAACATTCAAAGCATATACAAACCAAGAAACAGGTCAAACAATAATTGCAGGAATGGGAGAATTACACTTAGATATAATTGTAGACAGACTAAAAAGAGAATTTAAAGTTGAATGTAATGTAGGAAAACCACAAGTTGCATATAAAGAAACAATAAGAAACAAAGTAAAAGTTCAAGGAAAATTCATACGTCAATCAGGAGGTAAAGGACAATATGGTGATGTATGGTTTGAAATGGAACCATTAGAACCAGGAAAAGGAATTGAATTCGAAAGTAAAATAGTAGGAGGAGCAGTTCCAAAAGAATACATCAAACCAATTGAACAAGGAATGAGAGAAGCCGCAGAAAGTGGAATACTTGCAGGATATCCTGTAATAGACTTTAAAGTATCATTAGTTGATGGTTCATACCATGAAGTTGACTCATCAGAAATGGCCTTCAAAATAGCTGCATCAATGGCATTTAAAGAAGGATGTAAACAAGGAAAGGCAGTTATATTAGAGCCAATAATGAAAGTAGAAATAACAGTTCCAGAAGAATACATGGGAGATGTTATAGGAGATGTAAACTCAAGACGTGGTAGAATGGAAGGAATGGAAGCAAATGATGGAATGCAAGAAATAAAATCATTTATCCCATTATCAGAAATGTTTGGATATGCTACAGACTTACGTTCAAAAACACAAGGAAGAGGAACATACTCAATGGAACCATCTCATTATGAGGAAGTTCCAAAATCAGTATTTGAATCAATAGTAGCTTCAAGAGCTAAAAAAGAAGACTAATACTATAATAAAAACAAAATTGAACAAAACACTTGCAATTTTAATAGAAATGTTATAAAATGCAAGTGCATGAAAAGTTTTTAATATTAAAAAAATAAATATATATTTAGGAGGAATTTTAAAATGGCAAAAGCAAAATTTGAAAGAACAAAACCACATGTTAACATTGGTACAATCGGACACGTTGACCATGGAAAAACAACAACAACAGCTGCAATCACAAAATACCTAGGATTATTAGGTAAAGCTGATTTTAAAGATTATGCTCAAATTGATGGAGCACCAGAAGAACAAGCAAGAGGAATAACAATTAACACAGCTCACGTAGAATATGAAACAGAAAACAGACACTATGCGCACGTAGACTGTCCAGGACATGCTGACTATGTAAAGAACATGATTACAGGAGCAGCACAAATGGATGGAGCTATATTAGTAGTATCTGCTGCTGATGGCCCAATGCCACAAACAAGAGAGCACATATTATTAGCTAGACAAGTAGGTGTAAAATATATAGTTGTTTACCTAAACAAATGTGATATGGTAGATGACCCAGAATTATTAGAATTAGTTGAAATGGAAGTTAGAGACTTATTATCAAGCTATGATTTCCCAGGAGATGACATTCCTATAGTAAAAGGTTCATCATTAAAAGTATTAGAAAGCACATCAACAGACCCTAATGACCCAGTATATGCTCCAATGAAAGAATTAATGGATGCAGTTGATAGTTATATCCCAACACCAGAAAGACCAATTGACCAACCATTCTTAATGCCAGTAGAAGACGTATTCACAATTACAGGACGTGGAACAGTTGCTACAGGTAGAGTAGAAAGAGGAATAGTAAGAGTTTCTGATGAAGTTGAAATCATAGGATTATCAGCAGAAAGAAGAAAAACTGTTGTAACAGGTGTAGAAATGTTCAGAAAATTATTAGACCAAGCTGAAGCTGGAGATAATATAGGAACATTATTAAGAGGAATTGATAGAAAAGACATCGAAAGAGGTCAAGTACTATGTAAAGCTGGAACAATAAATCCACACACAAAATTCACATCAGAAGTATATGTTCTAACAAAAGAAGAAGGTGGAAGACATACTCCATTCTTTAATGGATATAGACCACAATTCTATTTTAGAACAACAGACGTAACAGGAGTTATCGAATTACCAGCAGGAACAGAAATGGTTATGCCAGGAGACAACATTTCAATGACAATTGAATTAATAACACCAATTGCTATTGAAAAAGGACTAAGATTCGCTATCCGTGAAGGTGGTAGAACAGTAGGTTCAGGAGTTGTAGCAGACATAATTGCATAATTAATGAATAAAATAAATAATAAAAGCCATTGCTATTAAATAGTAATGGTTTTTTAGTGATTTAAATTAATTTAATTTATCCAGTTCTACTATCCTATCATCTATTTATACTCAAATTAATTAGCATAAATAATATGTGGGAAAAATAAAAGATAAAAATAGACAAAAGAAGCACCAATTTGATATGATGTTTTTAACCGAAAACATAGCCATATCAAGGAGGTACTTCTTTATGATTAATAGAATAATACAAACTATCGTA
>JAAVXM010000054.1 GCA_022790575.1 Clostridia bacterium
ACGATAGTTTGTATTATTCTATTAATCATAAAGAAGTACCTCCTTGATATGGCTATGTTTTCCTTCAAAAACATCATATCAAATTGGTGCTTCTTTTGTCTATTTTTATCTTTTATTTTTCCCACATATTATTTATGCTATACCTAAACATACATAAATTGTCTCTAGTTGATAAGTTAAATAAATCAACTAAAAAATATTTTGCAAACTAAACTTAGTTTTCTCTTGAATATGTTCCATTACAAACTTACCCACTTCTAATTCAGAAACAGCAGAAGGAATATCATCTTCTTCAACATAGCTTTTCATAGCAACAATAGCAGTATCTACCTTTTCTAATTCATCATGTTCAATATAGTACGCAAGCTTATCATGCATTTTTTGCCACTCTTGTTCCATTTGTTCAGTTTCTTTATTAATCTTATCTTTATCTTCATCTATTATACTTGTTTTCAATTCAGAAAGCATATCTACCATTTTATTAACAGACTGTTTTGTATAATTTTGAGTATAAACATCTAATACAGAAATAAAAACAATAATTATCACACAAATAAATGTCTCTTTAAACATAATTACCTCCCCTTTTTTTCTAATGGCTGACAGTAAAATTGATTATCTCCATCTATTGTAACAATTAATGCCTGTTCTGGTTTTATTCCAAACTTTTTAGTTTCTTTTTCTAGCCATACATAGTTTTTTCCAAGCTTTTCTAAGTTTTTATACATAACTTTACCATCAACAACTAAATCATAAGAAATTCCTTGATATTTAGGTTCTATATTAAAATCTTCTGGAGTTGTTCCCCTTTTATTTGGTTTTGGTATTACAGTAACTTGCCCACTTGTTTCTAAAATTGCATACTCTACATCTCCAATATTAAATATATTATTATCTCTTAATCTTTCTTCTAGTTCATTTATTGTAAATCTTTCCTTTTTTAAGACTTTCTCATCAATTTTCCCTCTAAATATTAATAATGATGGTTTACCACAAATTATTTCTCTTGCCTTAGTACTTTTTATATTTATCATTGATATAACTAAATGCATTATAAGTAATCCTAGTATTGGCATTATTCCATTTGTTAGTGGTACTCCTATTTCAGCCATTGGTGTCGCTGCTAAATCTGCAATCATTATTGATATCGCTAACTCAAATGGTTGTAATTGACCTATTTCTCTTTTTCCCATAAATCTCATTACAATTAATACAATTATATATAAAACAATTGCTCTAAAAAATGTAACTAGCATATTTTACCTCCACATTAAATTAATCTAAATTTTAATTTTATTTTCTACATTTTTTAGTTATTTATACGATTTTTGTATAATTAATTTTTTGTTGTAAATAATACTCATATAACCTTGAAAAAATTTAATGATTATAAAAAATATAAGGAGGTTTTTGATATGTCAAATACTCAGAGTAATAGTACTACAGGTACTTCTACTGTTTGGCAAATTGTTGGTAGATTAGTTACAGCTGCTATAGTTTTAGCAATTACAGCATTTTTTACACCAAATTTTGCTATAAGCAATATATGGTCATTAGCTCTTGCAGCAATCGTTTTGACAATAATGGATTACTTAATTGTTAAATTCACTGGACTACATGCAAGTCCTTTTGGTAAAGGATTTGTTGGATTTGCTTTAGCTGCTATAATTTTATATGTAACTCAATTCTTTGTAGCTGGTTATTCAATCTCTTGGATGGCAGCAATTATTGGTGCATTAATTTATGGTGTAGTAGATTACTTCATACCAGGAAATCAACAAATGTAGAAAAAAAGAGGCAATTTGATTTGCCTCTTTTCCATATATTATTGTATTTTATTGATTACATCATTTTGGTTTTTATAAATACTGTTCTCTGATATTACTCCTCTAACAGATGATAATGGATATATATTTGTATTTCTACCAATAACACAGCCTGGATTTAAAACAGTTCCACATCCAATTTCTACATAGTCTCCAATTATTGCTCCAAGCTTTTTTAACCCTGTTTCTATTTTCTCTTCTTCATTTTTTACTACAATTAATTTTCTATCAGATTTTATATTTGATGTAATTGCTCCTGCTCCCATATGAGATTTATAACCAATAATAGAATCTCCTACATAATTATAATGTGGAACTTGCACATTATTAAATAAAATTGCATTTTTTATTTCTGTTGAATTTCCTACTACTGCATTATTTCCTACAATTGCATTTCCTCTTATAAATGCACCATGTCTAACTTCTGCATTTTCGCCTATTATTGTAGGTCCTTTTATACATGATGTTGCAGCTATGGTAGCATTTTTTGCTATCCAAATATTTTCTCCCTTTAATTCATAAATATTTGTATCTAATGTGTTTCCTAATTCAATAATAAATTTATTTATAATTGGCAGTACTTCCCATGGATATGTATATTTTTCTAATAATGCTTTTGCCATCGTTTCTTCTAAATTGTATAAATTCTTTATTTCACATTCTTTCACTATTTAAGTTCCTCCTTTATCGAGACTTTTTAGTATTTTTACTATCTATTGGAAAATCTTTATAAATGGTTGATTAATATTATTTTCTATATCATAATTTCCATAAATTAATGATTCTTCTTTTTGCTTGTTCCAAAATCTTTCATACAATTCTTTTGCTGTTCTTGGACTGTCAACACCTTCTGCATTTTTTACTGGCGCAAAGTCTTCTTCCCTTTTTCCTCTTAATATACCTATATCATCAAAAATCTCAAATGCATCAAATATAAATGATTCAAATTTGTATGAATTTGGTGCTTCTGGAATTACTTCATTTCCATTTTCATCAATATATGAATTCTTTTTAAATGCACTATGATATATTAATGGCTCTTTACTTGCTTTTTCAATTGCTTCTATTGTATATAAATGACATATTATATTTGATTCTCCAAACTTTAATTCACCATTTTCATCTACTTGCTCTGCCATCTTTTCTGGTAATTCAGCATACTCAATTACTTTTGGGTGTCCATTCATTTTACAAAATACTCCTACCTTTTCATGTGGATTTGCTTTTACTACTGATTTTGAGGCTATTTGTACGTTTTGCTCTATTGCCATTCCAAGTAATGTTATATCAGCCATTTTAAGAAGTACATTATCTACTCCTCCAATAAATACCCATTTGATTCCATTATTTTTCATTTCAGATAACGCTCCAGATGCTCTTAAAGATGAATATGTTCCACCATTCCCATCAGATGCTTCTTTTATTCTATAGTCTTTTCCTATTAATAACTTTCCATCTTGGTCTAATATTGGTAACTCACTTTGTATGAATATTGTTACATATTTTCTGTTATACCCAAAATAGTTATGTTTTTCTAGAAATTGCACTGTTTGTTCATTATTGTCTTTACTTGTCATTATGTACCAATGAATTGTTGTATTATATTTTTTATTTGCATCTTTTAAGTTTTCTGCTAAAATTTCAAATAAGTACTTTCCTTTTCCATATACATCTAATTTGAATGTTCCTTTTGGTCCTGTATGACCTAATCTTGTACCTTGACCTCCTGCCATTGTTACTACTGCATATTCACCATTTTGTATGACTTGCTTTCCTAATTCATCAAATCTTTCTTTTTGCTCTTTAGTAAGTTTTTCTTTGTCTAAATATTTTAATGGTTCTATTTTACTTTTTTTGAACTCTATCTTCCTTTTTGTATTATTATACATTTCTGTTAATTGTTGAAAATCTATTCCTTGGATTTGTTCTATTAATGTTCTTTGTCTTTCTTCATCTAATCTTTCTATTAGATTTATAACATGCTCTTGTTGATATTCTCTTAAAATATTAATTGTATCTTGTAATCTATCCATATCTAACTCCTTTAAGTTAATTTTATATAATATGTATTAAACTCTGCTATTTTATATATTATATGCATTTAAACATTGCTATTCTATCATAATTTAATTATTTTAGCAAGTTTTTTATAAAAAGACGTCATATTATTAAATCCTTAGCCATATATATTAGTAAAAGTTTGTCTTAACAATGAATTCAAGGAGGTATTATAGATGGAAAATGTAGGTCTATATCAAGATATAGCCAAACGAACTGATGGTGATATTTATATTGGAGTAGTTGGTCCTGTTCGAACTGGTAAATCTACTTTTATCAAAAAATTTATGGATTTGCTTGTTATTCCTAATATAGATAATGAGTACAAAAAAGAAAGAGCAAAAGATGAGCTCCCACAAAGTGCTGGCGGTCGCACTATTATGACAACAGAACCTAAATTTGTTCCTAATGAGGCTGCTGAAATTACAATAGATAAAAATTTAAAATTAAAGGCAAGACTAGTTGATTGTGTCGGATATTTGGTTGATAATGCAATTGGATATTTAGAGGATGATTTACCAAGAATGGTAAAAACACCATGGTCTGATGAGGAAATTCCTTTTGAAACAGCTGCTGAAATTGGCACAAAGAAAGTTATTGAAGAACATTCTACTATTGGTATTTTAATTACAACAGATGGTTCTATAACTGATATTCCTAGAGAGGATTATATTAAGGCTGAAGAGAGAGTTGTTAGTGAGCTTAGGGCTCTTAATAAACCATTTATAATATTATTAAATTGTGCTAACCCATCATCTCCTGAAGCAAGAGAATTGGCTATTCAATTGTCTGACAAATATAACTCAACTGTTGTCCCTGCAAATTGCGAGGACCTTACTGTTGACGATATTAATAACATGTTTGCCAATTTACTATATGAATTTCCAGTTGAAGAAATTCAAATTGATTTTCCAAAATGGTTGGATGGATTGGATTTTTCTCATCCTCTAAAATCAAAGTTATTTGAACAAATACAAAATGCTTTTACAAATATTTCTGCTTTAAAAGATGTTTCTAATTGTATTTCTCAAATTGACTCTACTGATATTATTTCTAAAACTTTTGTGAATAATATTATGTTGGGTACTGGAAAAGTAAATATTTCAATACAATTAAAAGACGAACTATTCTACGATGTGTTGACTCAAATTACTGGTATGCAAATTACTAATGAGGGCGAATTGTTTTCAATAATGAGCGATTTAGCTTCTACTAAAAAGAAGTATGATAAAATTGCTTATGCTTTGGAAGAAGTAAAGAACAAAGGATATGGTATTGTAACCCCTTCTATTGATGAACTTGTTTTAGAAGAACCTGAAATGGTTAAACAAGGCTCAAGATTTGGTGTGAAACTTCGCGCTACAGCGCCTTCTATACACCTTATTCGTGCAAACATAGAAACTGAGGTTTCTCCTATTGTAGGCTCAGAAAAACAGTCTGAAGAGTTGGTTAATTATCTTCTTTCTGGCTTCGAAAATGACCCTACTAGTATCTGGAGCTCAAATATCTTTGGTAAAAGCTTAAATGAATTGGTTAATGAGGGGCTTCAAACTAAACTTGCTAAAATGCCTGAAGAGGCTCAAATGAAATTACAAGAGACTCTTGAACGTATTGTTAATGAGGGTAGCGGCGGTCTTATTTGCATCATTTTATAACTTATTTACGGTATAATCTTTACTGATTATACCGTTTTAAATATCATATTTAGTCATAATAATAGCATCTTGAGAATTATTATAGTATTTCTTTCTAATTCCCATGTTTTTAAAACCAAATTTCGTATATAAATTAATTGCAGGAATATTTGAAACATTGACTTCTAGTGTAATGCTTTTTATATCTAACTCACCACATAAGTCTATTAAAGAGTCTAAAAGTTCTCCTCCTATGCCTTTGCCTCGATAAGATTTTTTTACAACAATATTGTTTAAAGTTGCTTCATCAAGGCAAATCATTATTCCAGCAAAACCAATAACTTGGTCATTTTCCTTTGCAACAATATATGTTGTATCCTCATTTTCAAGTTCCTTTTTTAATACATTATAACTCCAAAAATTATCAAAATCAGAATATAAAGTATCTTTCATTAATTCTAAATCATCTAAAGACATTTCAGTGATTTCCATTAATTATTTCCACCTTTCTCTTCAAGAGCTCTCTCTGCTTGTGATTTTCTTAAGTATAATGGCATAATAGATGTTTCTCTATTACTTTTATATGCATTAAACCCTGCTATTCCAAGTGAAATACTACTTAAGTTATTGTTTTCACAGAATTTACTGACATTTATATTTTCTGTTATATACTCTTTATTTATAATGGCTCCATCTCCAACAAATGTTATTGGTGATGAATATTGCTTTAATATGTATATAACTTCATTTATTGTTTTAAATTCTAACTCTCCTATTTGAGAATATGTTTCATCTTTTAATTGGAATAATCCATAATAGACATTCGAATTTTTTGCATCAATCAATGTACATATTAGTCCTTCATTATTTGTATTATATGCTAATGCTTCTAATGAACTAATTCCAATACATTCTACATTTATACTGTCTCTAAATGCTAATACTGTTCCTACTCCAATTCTAATTCCTGTAAATGAACCTGGTCCTTTGTCACAGACAATTAAATTAATGTCTTTTATTTCTATTTTTGTTTCTTCTAAAACTTTCTCTATTGCAGGCATTATTTTTTCTGAGTGATTTCTTGAATCATTTACTACTAATTCTTTTATACATTTATTGTCCTCTAAAACTGATACTGTACATATGTTACTTGCAGTATCTATACTAAGTATTTTCATATTTAATCACATTCCTTTTTCAAGGCACAAGTTGGTTAGAAAAAAATTATAATTATTTTTCAACCTTACACCTCATCAATATTGTTATTATACTACATTTAACTACATTTTACAAGCATAAAAAACTTATCATCTTTTATACTATGAAAGAAATGTGATAATGTCTTAAGTAAAGAAATGAGAAAATGTCCCAACTAAAAAATATTTGTTCTCTTAAATGATATAATTAAAGAATCATTTAAATTTAAGGAGGACAATATGAGAAAGGTGGAACTCTCATTG
>JAAVXM010000055.1 GCA_022790575.1 Clostridia bacterium
ATAGGCAGGTTGCTTACGTGTTACTCACCAGTCCGCCACTAACCGCTCCAATAGTAAACTAATGGTTAAGTCCGTTCGACTTGCATGTCTTATGTGCGCCGCCAGCGTTTATCCTGAGCCAGGATCAAACTCTCTATTTTAAGATGAGTTTTCTAACTCTTTTATAAACTTTAATTTTTTAATCTTTTTTGATTTACTTTTTGGTACTTTTCTATTTCTAGAAAATCACCGTTTGGTTTTTTCTCTAAAGGATTCATTGTTTACTTTTCAATGTACTTTTGTTCAACTATACGTGAACGAATTTTATTATACTATACCCTTTTCCTAAAGTCAATACTTTTTTAAAAAATATTTAAAATATTTTTTAGGCAAAATAAAAAACTAGTAATTTGATGTTTTTTCTTTATTCATGTTATAACTTTTTATACTAATTCTTAAGTAAAATTTTCAATATATTTTTTATCTGCTAATTGGTACTCGCATATCTTAACATGAATTATTATACTTTGTCAATACTTTTTTTAAATTTCTCAAAAAATTTGTTAAAGTGAATACTCACCCTCTTAATTTCATATCATCTTCTGTAACATTTCTTCGTTTGTCATAAACCTAAAACCTCCCATACAATATATTTATAGCTTTAAATCACATAATCATATTATACCAGAGGTTTCCATTTTTTTATTTTATATCTATATTTCACATACTTTTTAATAAATTTAACGTTCTAACTCATCTAATTCCTTTATAACTATATTTTATATTATTGATAACTGAACCATTTGTATATTTATTACTTATCTTAGTAAACTCAACAGTAGGCTCATTCCAGACCGCCTCGTGACGCACCCTAAAAGCATACTCCTTGAAAAACATTTTTCCATCTTTTCTATTCGTAGAATCCACCTTCCAAGCACAAAAGTTAATTTTTGTCACAGGGTCGTAGTGTGCGCCACCTACACAACCCCTTTCATTACACATCCACATCCCAACAATAGAATGTACATCAGGGTCAAAAGAAATCAAATCTTTTTCAGTTAAGAATTCACCTGTTTCTTGATTTATGGTTAAAGTTTTCGAAATTCGCCTTTTCTCGCCGTTTACTTGGAAAAGTCAAGGTAACACCACCATTCACTTTACCAACTTCAATAGAATAATAAGCAGGTTGTTGCAAAACTGAAATCTCCCACACATATAATTTAGTTCTTGCACTCACCAATATTGTAGTCTGATTACCAGCAACATCATAAACTCTAACATAACACTCTTTTTCTTCTGCCATTTCAGTTCCAGCCCACACTGCCTGTACACTAGATATCTGTGTTACTTGTGTATCTATAGTTTCCCCCTCCACATAAAATTCGTATCTTTCAATTCCACTATGTTTATCATTTGCTGATGCATTTAATGTAAATGATGTTTCTGATGTTGGCGTTGAAGTTAATTGTACTATTGGTCCTTGATTATCAAAATTAAATCCTTCACTTCTACATATATTAGTTTTCCCATTCTCTGTTTCTAATAAGATCCATAAATAATATGTTCCTGTAACTCCTTTACCTATAACAGTTCCATTATTTTCACAATTTTCTAAAAAGCTTTCTTTACTTGGTTCTACTGTCGTGTCTAACCATTGATATTTTATACTCTTTACTTTTTCATCTGTTTCTTTTACACTTACTTTAACTCTATGTTCTTTTTTATATTCCTCACTTCCATTTGGACTGTATTCTATGCTTGCTATAATTCCTTCTACTTTTACTCTTTCTGATATTGTTATTCCTGTATACACCTTGATAGTATAAACCCCGTTTTGTTTTGTTATGAAATTTTCTGTTATCTCTTCTTTTATATTTTCATATTCATAAGTTTCTAGCACATGTCCATATTGGATTATCTCAATTTTGCTAATTCCATTTCTTTCTTCCTTGGCTGTTATATGAATTGTAGCAGTTTTATTATCTTCTGCCAAAGTTACACTTGTTACTATTTCTGGAAATACTAAGTCTTTCTCTTTTCCTAAATATTTTCCTATTTTAGGTACACTTCTATCTATCTCATATGCATATCCATCAGCTATTGCTATATCTCCTTTTACTTCTGCTCCTTCTATTCCTCTTGTTATCATATTGTCTAAGAATTCATTTTGATTATATTTATCATTAAGCATTTTTTCATTATATGCATTAAGTAATATTAATTCTAGTTTTTCTCTTACTTCTGCTTTTCTACTGTTTTCTTTTGCTTGCGTTGCTCGTTTTATTATCCCATTTTCACCTGTCAGCATTGCTATACTTGTCCCTGCTAGTATCAATAATACTATAAGTGTGACTACCAATGCTATTGTTGTTATTTCTTTTTCTTTTCCATCTGTTCTTTCCACAAATTCTAACATAAAGCAACACAAAAGCTTGAAACATTTAACTTTGTATGAACCATTCTAAAATTTCTCAAAAGTAAAATACTTTTATTAGAAATTTTAGAATGGCAATGTATAAAAGTTATAAATTTCAAGATTAATTATTTTTCTTTTTTAGGTTTATTCCATGAAATATAATCACAAGACTTAGGATTATTTTCACAAATAAAATACTTTTTCTTATTTTTAGCTTTTCTAACTTGAACTGTTGCACCACATTTAGGGCAAGGAACATCAATAGTCTCAACAATAGGTTTTGCATTTTTGCACTCTGGGTAACCAGGGCAAGCTAAAAATCTTCCAAACTTACCATATTTGTAAACCATCATTCTTCCACATTTGTCACATTGAACATCTGAAACTTCATCTTCTATTTTTACATGCTCAAGTTCCTTTTCAACTTTCTCTACAGTTTGCTCAAATGGTCCATAAAATTCCTCTATCATCTTCTTCCAATTTTCTTTTCCTTCTGCAATACTATCAAATTGATTTTCAACTTTGGCTGTGAATTCTACATTTATTATATCTGTAAAATTTTCTATAAGAAGTTTATTTACAATTTTTCCAAGCTCTGTTGGTGATAACTGTTTTTGTTCTTTTTCTATATATCTTCTTTCTAGAATAGTTGTTATTGTTGGTGAATATGTACTTGGTCTACCTATTCCTTTTTCTTCTAATGCCTTTACAAGGCTTGCCTCTGTGTATCTTGGTGGTGGCTCTGTAAAGCTTTGTTTTGGTGTTATCTGTTTCTTTATTACTTCCTGTTTTTCTTTTAATTCTGGAATAATTCCATCTTCTTGCTCTTCTTTCTCATCTGTTCCTTCAACATATAATGTCATAAATCCTTTAAATTTTAGGTTTTGTCCGTTTGCTTTAAATGTATATTTGTTTGCATCTATTATAACTGACATAGTATCATATATAGCAGCTTTCATTTGGCTTGCCATAAATCTGTTATATATCAATTTATAAAGCTTATATTGGTCTTTTGTTAAATGGTCTTTTATTTTTTCTGGTTCTAATTCAGCATATGTTGGTCTTATACCTTCATGTGCATCTTGAGCTTCTTTATTTGTTTTATAATACCTATTTTCATAGTATTGTTCTCCATATGTTTCTAATATATGAGTTTTTGCTGTTGCTCTTGCCTCTTCTGATATTCTTGTAGAGTCTGTTCTCATATATGTTATTAGACCTATTCTGCCTTTTTCTGGTATTACTACTCCTTCATATAGCATTTGTGCAACTGACATTGTTTTCTTTAATGTAAATCCAATTTTTCTTGATGCTTCCTGTTGCATTGTACTTGTTGTAAATGGTGGAGCTGGATTTTTCTTTTTTTCTCCCTTTTTTATTTCTTCTACTATATATTTCGCATCTTTTATGTTTTTTAAGATTTCATCAACTTCTTCTTTTTTATGTAATTCCTGCTTTTTACGTTCTTTACCAAAAAACTTTGCTTCAAATGTTTTTTGAGAGTTCTCGTCTAATAGTTTTGCATATATGTTCCAATATTCTTCTGGTTTAAAGTTTTGTATTTCTTCTTCTCTGTCTACAATTAGTTTTACAGCAACTGATTGCACTCTTCCTGCTGACAATCCTCTTCTAACCTTTTTCCATAATACTGGGCTTATCTTGTAACCTACTATTCTGTCTAATACTCTTCTTGCTTGTTGTGCATCAACTAAGTTTATATCAATATCTCTAGGTTCTTTTATTGCTTTTTGTACTGCTGTTTTTGTTATTTCATTAAATGTAACTCTTGTTATTTTACTTTCTTCTATATCTAGCATTTTTGATAAATGCCATGCAATCGCTTCTCCTTCACGGTCAGGGTCAGTTGCCAAATATACTTTCTTTGCTGTTTTGGCATCTTTTTTTAATTCTTTTATTAAGTCACCTTTTCCTCTGATATTAATATATTGTGGTTCAAAATTATTTTCTACATCTATTCCTAGTTTGGATTTTGGTAAATCTCTAATATGTCCCATTGATGCTACAACTTTTGTACTCCCTCCTAGGAACTTCTTTATAGTATTTGCTTTCGCAGGTGATTCTACTATTATTAATTTGTCTGCCATATTTTTTCATTCCTTCCACTTGTTGTTCTTTATGTATTATAGCTTAATTTTTTTTGTTTTGCAAATTTCTTTATTTCTGGCACCACATCTTTAAGTCCAACAGGTGTTACCTCATTGTCTTTTACTAAGCTTAACATATTATTTATTTCATTTTCATCATTTGTTATTTCTTCTATTTTATCTTGCTCTACTCCTATTTTTTCTTTATATTCTGTTTTTATTATTTGTATTCCATACATTAATTTATCTGGTTTTGTTTGTTTATCTTCATTTATTATTTTATAATATTCTACTTTTATTGGATAGTTTATTCCTGCCTCTGCTAGCTTGTCTCGACTTATAAAAATACTTCCAAAAAAGTTTTTCACTTTATTTCCTCCTTTCTTTTGTTCATAACTTTTAATATAATACTTTATCAAAAAAATTGCAAGCGCTTTTTGCCTTTTTAATTGATTTTTTTTATTACTCTCGACAGCTTTCTACAGTATTTTTTGTCAATTAATGTTATAATATATTTAATACACAGAAATTCATCTTTCTAGAAGTTGAATTCCAAAAGTTTACACTACTAGTAATATTTATTAATTCTAATTGTTGACGTCAATCTTGAAAGACACATCTTTTTACGATGTGTCCTTTTTTGCTTATTTACTTAGCTTTTGTCTTACATATTCATATAATACCACTCCTGTAGCTATAGAAGCATTTAAGCTTTCTGCTTTTCCAATCATTGGTATTTTTGCTTTTTCATCTGCCATTTCTTGAATTTCTTGAGATACTCCATTAGCCTCATTTCCTATAACTATAATTTTTTTATTAAAGTCTATATCATAAATACTATTTTCTGTTTGTAGTGATGTTACCATTAGCTTAAAATGATGTTTTTTAATTTTCTTTATTGTCTCTTTTAAATTATCAACTTCAATTATTTTAATTCTGAAAATCGCCCCCATTGTTGACCTTACTACTTTTGCATTATAACTATCAGCTGTTCCTTTTGATACAATTATTTGTGTTAATCCAATACTGTCTATAGTTCTTAATATTGTTCCTAAATTTCCTGGGTCTTGTACGTCATCTAATACTACTATTACATCTTGTGTATAATCTATTTCCATATTATTCGTTTCTTTTTCTACTATTGCCATTATTCCTTGAGGGTTTGTCACCTGTGTTATTGTCTTAAATATCTTTTCTGTTACATATATACAATCATATTTCGCAATTTCTAACATTACATTTGTTGGTATTTCATATGTTTTTGTTGTGTCTTCACATATAATAACTTTTTTTATCTTTACATTTTCTTTTACTGCCTCTTCTATTAATTTAACACCTTCTACTATATATTCATTGTTTTCATCCCTATATTTCTTGTCTTTTAATTTTCTAATGTGCTTGATTAATTCATTGTCTTTACTTGAAATTACTTGCATACTTCCTCCTTTTGATTTATAAATTGCAAAAATTCTTTGATTTCATATAACATCTTTATCTCTGATTTGTTTTCTAATGATAAAGTTATCTGTGGCTTTATTCCTTGAGTAAATTTTACTCTATTTTTATATTTTTTTACAATTTCTTGTATATTTATATTTAATTCAGTTGGTTCAAATATGAATAATACAAAATTGTTTTTATTCTGAACTTTGCTTATTTTTAACTCTCTACATAATGTTTTAATTCTAGCAACTTCTATAAGATTTTCTATTTCATTTGGCATGTTTCCAAATCTGTCTATAATTTCGTCTATAACATCTAGAATATCTTTTTCAGTCTTGCATAGCGCAATATTTTGATAAATTTCAATTTTCTGGCTTGAATCAGATATATATTCATCTGGTATATAACTTGTAACATCTAAATCTATTTGAACTTGTATTTCTTCTTCAACTTTTGCACCTTTCATTTCTTGTATTACTTCATCTAGTAATTTACAGTATGTATCATATCCAACTTGTTCTAAATGTCCATGCTGAATTTCTCCAAGTAAACTTCCTGCTCCTCTTATCTCTAAATCTCTCATTGCTATTTTAAACCCTGAACCAAATTCTGTAAATTCTTTTATTGCTTTTAATCTTTTATCTGCAACCTCTGATAGTAGTTTGTCTCTTTTATATGTAATATATGCATAACCTTGTCTATCTGACCTTCCTACTCTTCCTCTAATTTGATATAATTGGGCTAATCCCATCCTGTCTGCATTTTCTACTATTATGGTATTAGCATTTGGTATGTCTATACCTGATTCTAAAATTGTTGTACATACTAAAATATCTGTATTTTTATTTATAAAATCTTGCATTATATCTTCTATTTCATTTCCACTCATTCTTCCATGTGCATATACAACTTTTGCTTCTGGAATTAATTTAGAAATTTCATTTGCTTTTTCTCTTATTCTTTCTACATTATTGAACAAATAAAACACTTGTCCTTTTCTTTCTATTTCTCTTGTTATTGCTTCTTTTATTACCTCTTGGTCATATTCTAAAACATATGTCTGTACTGGTTTTCTATTATATGGTGGTTCATAAATAACAGACATATCTCTTACTCCAACAATTGACATATGTAATGTTCTTGGTATTGGTGTTGCTGTCATTGTTAATACATCTATATTGGTTTTATATCTTTTTATTTTTTCTTTTGCTTTTACTCCAAAACGGTGTTCTTCATCAATTATAAGTAATCCTAAATCCTTAAATTCTATATCTTCACTTAATATCCTATGTGTTCCTACAACAATATCTACTTCTCCTAATTTTAGTTTTCTTACAATTTGTGTTTGCTCCTTTTGAGTTCTAAATCTGTTTAATACTTCAACTCTTATTGCAAATTCACTCATTCTTTCTTTAAATTCATTAAATTGTTGTTGTGCAAGTACTGTTGTTGGTGCTAGATATGCAACCTGTTTTCCTCCCATTACAGCTTTAAATGCTGCTCTTATTGCAACTTCTGTTTTTCCATACCCAACATCTCCACATAGTAGTCTATCCATAGGTTTATTTAATTCCATATCTTTTTTTACTTCATCTATACACCTTAACTGGTCATCTGTTTCTTGATGCGGAAATTTTTCCTCAAACTGAGTTTGCCATGGTGTATCTACTGGGAATGCATATCCTTTGGCTTCTTCTCTTTTTGCATATAATTCTATTAGTTCTTCTGCTACTTGTCTTAGGTTCTTTTTTACTCTTGATTTTGTGTTTATCCATTCTTTACTACCTAATTTGTTGATTTTTAAACTTCCTTCATCTCCTCCAACATATTTCCTGATACTGTCTAATTGATTTGTTGGGACATATAAAATGTCTTCTCCTGCATATTTTAATTTTATATAATCTTTTGTAGTACCATCAGCACTTATAGTATTTACACCTATAAATATTCCTATTCCATAGTTTTGATGTACAACATAATCTCCTAACTTTAAATCTGCAAATACTACTTTTTCTCCTTCTTTAAATGCTGAGTTTTTGTATTTTTTCCTTTTTTCTCCTTCTACAAGTTCTTCAGCTGTTATAACAAGTTGTTTTAAATCAAAACATTCATATCCTGATGATAATTTTCCAATACTTACTGTTACAAAGTTCTCGTTGTTTTTTACTATTATAGTTTTATCTAATTTTTCTTCAAATTTGTTTATTATTTGATTTTCATCTAATAATGTGCATAGTTTTTTTGCCTTTTCTTTTGTATCTGCTAATATATATATTTTATTTTTATCTTTTTGGGCTTTTAATAAATCTTTAAATAATATTTCTATTTCACTTTTATAAAAACTTTTTTCCTTATAGTTCCATTCATATCTTTCTGCTTGATTTTTATTTACATTATCAAACTTTTCTATATAAATTAATTGTTTTTGTACTAACTTTTCTTCAAATTCTTCATGATTTAATAATATTTTAAGTGCATCTGGTGCTATCTTTTCTTTCTCTATTAGAGTTTTTATTACATTATTAGCATCTATATTTACATTTTTAAGTCTTTGTTCTATTTTGTTTATTTCATCCAAAACTACTATATATTTATCTGTTATATAATCTAATATAGTATTTTGTGTTTTATAAAATGCATTAAAATATCTGTCTATTTTACTTATATAATTTCCACCTTTTATTGCTTCTATATCTTGCTCAACTTGTTGTTGCATTTTTTCGTCATATATTGTATTTTTTATATTTGAAATTATTTTTTGTATATCATCTTCCAATACATATTCATGTGCTGGATTGATTGTAGCTTTTTGTATATTGTCTGTAGACCTTTGGCTAATTATATTAAAGTTTCTAATTGAATCTACTTCATCTCCCCAAAATTCTACCCTTATTCCTGTTTTTTCTGTTGTTGATATATCAACAATTCCTCCTCTAATACTAAATTGTCCTCTTCCTTCTATTAAATCACATCTTACATATCCTAAATCTACTAGTTTTTGTTTTATTTCTTCTAAATTATATGTCTCTCCAATTTTTAATTTTATTATATTTTTATATAGTTGTTCTTTACTTATTATTTTTTGCATTACTGCTTCTATTGTTGTTACTACAATATTTTGCTTTGATTCTTGTATTTTGTTTATTGCTTCTATTCTTTCATATGGCAAGTCTTTACTTTCAGCAACATAATCATATGTTACTATCTCCTTTTTTGGAAAAAATATTACTTTATCTGCAAAATATCTTAAATCTTCTATAATCTTTTTTGCCTGAATTTCATTATATGTAATTATACATACTGGTTTTTTAGAAAATTCATTTGTGGCTGCAATCATTTGTGCCATACCAACGTCAGTTAAGCCCGATATTGCTATTGGGCTTGTTTTATTTTCTATATTTTTTATATACTCACAGAATTTAGGGCTTTTCCCTAATTCTCCTAAAATTGTATTCATTGTATCACTTTCCTTTTAAGAAATTATGTATAAATATTATAATATATTTGTAAAAAAATATCAAATTTGATTTTTTATGTAAATTGTGTTATAATTGTAATATGCAGTTTTTGCAAATACATATGTTTCTAATTTATTAGAAACGAAAGGATTTGGATTAAATGTCTACACCGAAAAAAGAGCAAACCACTTCTCGCACCAAGGCAGCAATGAAAAGAGCAGAAGAGGCTAGGATGGAAAGAGCAAGAATCGTTGCCAGATATCTGTTTAAAAATGTCTCAAAGTCCTTGAAAGAAGAGTACGCAGTAATCCTTGCTTCGTATATTCAGGCCCAAAACGCCGAACTTGGATGTTGTGTACTGTGGAGTCGGAGTGATGACTTCCTCAAATTCTTGCGGGAACATAACATGCCTAGCATTGGCAAGAAAGAGATTATCATCTCTGATGAATCTGTACGAGGTTGCCCAGACTGGACTGACCATTCTGTATCCTTCATTGAACTGAATCCAAATTTTCGACCCTAAAGTATAGTACTATACTTTATCCTAGCTAGATTGTAATCTAGCTAGGATTTTTTTACCATTTTATAACTAATTTATCAAATTTAGAATTAACATAATTTTCTAATTTACTCATAAACTCATTGGCTTTTATTTCTTTTTTTGCTACCATATCTAATCCTTTTTCCCAACTTGCTGTGAGTTTTGGATTTAACATATCTGGCATGGATGAATTTATCACATCAAATATAACTTCTCCTTTTTGAGTTGGTGTAATTATCTGAGTTTTTTTGTTTATATCTATATATTTTATTTTCTCAAGCTTTTTTATAATTTCTCCTCTTGTAGCACTTGTACCAATTCCTGCACCCTTTATTTGTTCTCTTAGTTCTTCCTCTTCTATTAATTTTCCCGCATTTTCCATGGCAAGTATCATTGAACCTGAATTATATCTTGATGGTGGTGATGTTTCTGCATCTTTTATTTCAAAATTTTTAGTTTCAACTTCTTGTCCTTTTTTTAATTTTTTCAATATTTCTACATTACTTTCATTTTCTTCATTATTCTCTGCCTTGTTTTCCACAGCTTGTTCTTCTTCTGTGGATTTCTTCTCTGCTTTTTTTGGTTTTAGTACTTCTAAATATCCTTTATTTATACATATCTTTGCACTACTATTAAATGTTTCATTTTCTATGTTTATTGTTAATGATATTTTATTATATTCTGCTGGAGGATAAAATATTGCAATAAATCTTTTTACAATTACATTATATATACTTTTATGTAATTCTGGTATTTTATCATAATTTTCAAACCCTTGTCCTGTAGGTATTATTGCATAATGGTCTGTAATTTTACTATCATTAACATACTTTGTTTTTTGCAAGTTCGTAGAGTACTTTTCATCTACCATCTTTTTTAATAACTTTTGAACTTCTTCATTTTTGTAGTTTTTTACTAGACCATTTAAGTTTTTAGATATTTCTTTTGATACAGCAGTAGATAAAACTCTAGCATCTGTTCTTGGATATGTAACTAACTTTTTTTCATATAAATTCTGTATTATCTCTAATGTCTCATCTGGCTTGATTTTGAATCTTTTTGTACATTCATTTTGTATTTCTGCTAGATTAAATAATAATGGTGCATTTTCTTTCTGTTTTGATTTTTTAAGTTCTGTAACAATTGCCTTTTTCCCTGCTAAACTTGCTATAAGTTCTTTTGCATCTTCTTGTTTTTTAAATCCACTTTCATTATATAATTTTGGAGATTCATACATCTTTGATTTTTCATTTACTTTCCATTCTGCTGTAAATTCTCCACTCTCATTTCCAAATTGCCCTATTATTTTATAGTATTTTGTTTTTGTAAAATTACGTATTTCTCTTTCTCTTGATACTACCATTCCTAAAACACATGTCATTACTCTGCCTACAGATATTGAAGCTTTTTCTTCTTTTATCTCTTTTGCAACTTTTTTTCCATATATTATTGATAGCAATCTTGAAAAATTTATTCCTATTAAATAATCTTCTTTCGCTCTTAAATATGCTGAATCTGATAAACTATCATATTCACTTTGGTCTTTAGCATCTCTTAGTCCTCTTTGTATTTCTTCTTCTGTTTGAGAGTCTATCCATACTCTTTTTATTTGGGCTTTTGGATTTGGTTTTGACATCATAAATACAAGTCTTTGTATGTATTCTCCTTCTCTTCCAGAGTCTCCTGCATTATATATTTCTTCCACATCTTCTCTTTGCAATAAGCTTTTTACTATATTAAATTGGTTCTGTACAGCTGGTATTATTTCATATTTCCATTCTTGTGGAATAAATGGGAGTGTGTCTAGCCTCCAAAATTTTAGTTTTTCATCATAAACTTCTGGATAACTCATCGTAACAAGATGTCCAACACACCATGTTATTATCCATTCTTCTGATTCTATATACCCATTTCTTCTATTTGTATTTATTTTTAATGCTTTTGCAAATTCCATTGCTACTGAAGGTTTTTCTGTTATTAGTAGTTTTTTTCCCATTTTCTCACCTGCCTTTTCTGGTCTATATGCTAATATACCTACTTATTTATTTTATATTTTTGATTTTATATATTCATTTGCTTTTACTTGTATTTCTTTAAATTCTTTCCTAGATTTTTCGTCTTTTAAATTATATCTATTCATTATTTTATTAATATAATCTTCTTGATTAATTATCTCAAAACTTTCTTTAAAATTTATATCAAATATAAATGCTATTACCACTACTATCTGCTCAGCTTTTTGGTTGTTCTTGCTTTTCTTTATTAATCCCTTTTTCATAAATTGTTTAATGGTATTTTCTGTTATTTTGGTTTCCTCTACTTCATTTTCTCTATCCTTCCAAAATATATCTACTGATTCATATAATATATCTATTTTGTCTGCATCTCTAATGATTTTAGCAAATAATATCTCTTTTTCTGTTAATCCTTCTTCTATTTGATATTTATTGTGATTTTTTATAGCTTTTTTTATTATTCTATTATATTCATCTGTTTCTACATATTTTGAAAGTTCTTTTTCTAATAACTTTTCAGCATAGTCTCCATGGTCAAAGCTTTCACTGTCTGAAAATGTATGATATTCAGTATATTGATTAAATCTTGCAATATCATGCAATAATCCAATTAATGTTGCTACTTCTATATCTTCCTGATTTAATTTTAACCCTTCTGCAATTTGTTTTGATATTTTCATAACCCTAAATGAATGCTCTTGCTTTCTTTTTATAGGTTCATTTTGTAAATCAAATTTGTTTGTGTATTTTATAAATTCATTTTGCGCTTTTTCTATATCTATTTTCATCTTTGTCTCCTTTCTATTTTTAAGCTAGAAAAGAAACGTAAAATGGTAATTTATTTCCAAATCACGTCTTCTTTTTATTTCTTGTTTTATTCGTATATTAAAAATGTTACATTTTCATCTAATATTTGTGCATTACTTCCTTTTTTTACTGTTATATCTTCTGCAAGTTCTGTTTTATAGTATATATCCTCAATTCCTGTTGCTATTGTTTTAAATTCTTTTGTTTCTTTATTATATAAATATAATACTCCTTCTTTTAGTCCTATCATATTGTTTGATGCTCCCATCCAACCTCTCGCTGTTAAAGTTTTTTCTGCCTTTTGTTCTAATTCACTTCCTGATTTTATTTCTCCTTTTATATTATTTGTTTGAGTATTATTTTCTGTATTACTTTGTATATTGTTTTCTTCCTCTTTTTCTTTGTTATCATTTTCTATCTTTTCTTGATTTTCTTCTATAATTGTGTTTGTATTTTCTTCTTTTTTCTCTTCTTCCCTTTTATCATTTTTGAATACTTCTACACCAATAAATACTATTAAACATAGTACTATTATCATAATTACATATTTTAATTTTTTCATATATATAACCTCTCTAAATATTTTTTGTGTATTTTGTTTTTTTATACCTATATATTGGCTTTATTTTATACCATATTAAAAAAAATAGCAAGTTTTTTCTTGCTATTTTAATCTTTTACTATTTAATTAGTTCCATTTACACTAACCATTCCTGTGCTGTCTGCTGACACTACATACTCTCCATCATTTGAAAATTTTAATAATGAGCTTTTTAATGTTTGAGCTATTGTACTATTTTGGTTCTTTACTCCAACATATATAATGTCTCCTTCTTTTAATGTTATTGTCTTATTTTTGTCATTTTCTAATTTTTCTAATATCTGAGATGTGTATTCTGAAAGATATACATTTTCTCCTATTTTTGTTGAATTAGATTGCTCTAATTTCTTTCCAGGGTTTTCATCTAGATATTTTATTTCCATCTCAACATCATATGAGTTCCCTGTTGCTGCTAACCTATCTTGGAAATCTTGATATTTCTCACTTGTTAGCTTTCCTGTGTTTTTTACATCTGTTATAAATTCTTCTACAATTAGTTTTACATTTTCTTGTACTACATTATCATTTCTGTCTGTTAGTGTTACTAATGGTACTACTACTACAAATACAGCAGCTGCAAATAGTGCTATAAGTGTTGATGCAGAATTTGACATTTTTATCACTTCCTTTCATTTTTTTCTTTTCTTATTTTGTTCTTTTGTTCTTATTGTTCTTCGTTTTCTTCTTTTGTTGTTATAAGTGTTTTATTACTGTATTTGTCTAATATATAACCTAATTCTTTTGAGAATTCTTTTAGCATTACTATTTTTATTGATATGTCTTTTTCAGAAGTGTACTCATCCATAATTTGTTTTAATTGTTTTATATTTTCAACTTCTGGTTCTATTTCTTTTGTGTATTGGTTTGCTCTATTGACTAATTTCTCTTTTATCATTACTATATCTTCATTGCTTGCACAAGATATTCTTTGGAACATTTGATATGGGTCCTGATATTTGAATATTGGTACATCCATACATTCTTTATCAAATCTGTCATAGAAGTTTTCCATTTTCATTGGTATACATCTGAATATTTCTGTAGCCTTTTCTCTATACATCTTGTCTTTTAATTCGTCATTTAACTCGTAAAATCTTCTTAATATTTCATTCATGTCTTCTGCTACTTCTTGTATCGCTACTTTTGCTAACTCTTTTTCTACGTCTTCACAATATTCTGATTTTATTGATGCTTTGTTCATTCCCATTATAAATATGCTTTTTAGTGTTGATAAATCATATAATATTAGCCCTTTTCTTGAGAAATAACTGAAATATGCATATAATTTTACTAAGTCTACTAGTTTTATTTCTCCTGTTTTTACATTTTCTATTATTTCACTTACAATATCTGTAAATTCATCATCTGATATTTTCCAGTATTCTTCTGTTAATAGCCTTTTATATGCTGGCATTTTTCCAAGCCCTGCTGTATTTAATATTACTTCCATGTTTTCTTTGAATATTTTCATATCAAATATTCTTGTCCTTACATAATATTCTATAAATTTGAAGAATCTATATTCTGTTTTGAAGTTGTAATAATAATTGTTGTCAAATTCTTTTATATAGAATTGTCTGTTGTCCATTAATATTCTTGATGATACTAGTATCGCCTTGTATTCATCATTGTTCATGATGTCTACAAATTTGTCTTTTGTTATTTTTCCTGCTTTTATTTCAAATGATATAGCTATTGTAAATATTAACATGGTTTGTAATACTCTGTTACTTACATTTGGATAGTTCTTACTTACCATTTCAAATACTTTCTGAAAGTCATTTAATGCGTGTTTTAATATTCTTAGATTTCTTGTTCCACTTTTGTTGAATGTTGATATTATTATATTAGTGTTTTCTCTTAAGAACCTTATTAAGTCTGGGTCTGATTCATATCTTATTAATATTCCATTTATTATATAGTCAAATTTTGGTACATATTCAAATGTCTCTCCTATCAACTTTTCTTTTATTCTTTCATATTCATTTGCTTTGTCAAATACATGTTCTATCTTGTCTCTGATTTTTTCTACCATTGGCTTGTCCGTTTTTAATAATTCTCCTTGCTTGTCTAACATGTATGTTGCTATAAATGTTTTCATCTCTAAGTTACTACTTTTTAATTTTGTTGATAGTTCTTTTTCATTACATATTATGATTGTTTTTATATGGTCATGTTCTACAAAGTTATTTATGTATCCTAATATATCTATAACATCTACATTCGCTCTTTCTAAGTCATCAAAACATAATACTTTGTCGTCTGTTGAGAAAAACTCTCCATAATTCACTTTGTCTGCATTTTGCGATATTCCAAATAAGTTTGCCATGTCTATTCCTGTTTTTGCATATTCTGGTATTGTGCTTTGACTGTTTGAATCCATGAATTTTCTTAGTTCTCTGTCTGCTAATTGTGTTGTTTCCATAAATATTTTTTTGCTTATTTCTTCTAAGTTTGAAATTCCATATAATGACATATATATTGTTGTATATCTTTTTCCATTTAACTGCATTGAGTCTATTTTTTTTCTTATCTTGTTGTTCCAAAAATAGGTTTTTCCAGAACCCCATTCTCCATTTATCATTATTGCATAGTCTGTGTAGTCTGCTCTTATATAGTCTAATATACTCTCTACTAAATCTTCCATCTGTTCCTCCTCTTTAAGTATATTTACTTTTAATCTTTTGCAATTGTTAATACTCCAATATTTTTTCTGTCTATCCCTTTTTGTACTAAAACTTTTGCACATTCATTTACTGTGTTTCCTGTTGTATATATGTCATCTATTATTAGTATTTTTTTGTTTCTGACTTTTTCTATGTTTTTTGCTTCATATACTCCTTTAACATTTTCTTGTCTTTGTCTTTTGTTTAGTACACTTTGTGGCTGTGTATCTTTTATTTTGTATATAATTTGTTTGCTGTATTCTATTAGCAGAATTTTTGAAATTTCTTTTGCTAATAGTTCACTCTGGTTGTAGCCTCTTTCTTTTTTTCTTTTATCACTTATTGGCACTATAATTATTATATCATATTTTTTTAAATTTTCAAAACTTTTTCGCTGATTTTCTAAAAATTTTGACATTGTTTTATAAATATATGGCTTTTCATGGAATTTTAATGATAAAATTTGACTTCTAATTAATTCTTTGTATTGAAAAAAATAATGATGTTCTATAAAGTTTTTCTCGAAATTGTTTGTGTATTCTTCTTTTTGATATTTAAATTCTTCTTTTAATTTTGTGTTACATTTGTTACATAATGATTTTGTATTTAGTTTTCCACATATACTACATACTTGTGGATATATTAAGTTTAAAATTATCTCTATTGGCTTTTCCTCCTTTTTACCTTTTATTTATATATTTTATAAAAGAAACCTCAGCTGAGGTTTCTTTTAAGTGTTTTCTAATTTGTCTATTTTATTTCTATCTTTGCATCTTTTGGACATATATTTATAAATGTGTTTCCATCATTTACATCTATTTCATTTCCTTCTAAGTCTTTATATATTGTTTGTGCATTTCTTGCTGATTTTGTGGCTTTTATTTGTATAGCTTTTCCATTTGTTATATAATATCCTTCAAATGTTCCTATATTGTTTAGTCCTTGTCTTCCTTTACTCTCTGAATCATTTGTTAGTGTATAATTATCACATTTGACTATAATTATATTTTTTGTTCTTACTGGTTCTCCTGTTATATAATCTTTTTGTAATTTTCCTCTTGCATATCTTGTGTATGCTTTCATTTCTGCATTATATTCATATTTTACAGTTTGCAAGTTTGAATGTGGTATTGTGATTTTTGAAGCTTCCAAAATTTGTTCCGTTTTTTCTGTACTTACTTGCTCTCCTTCACTGTCTGATTTATATTTTTCTGATAATTCATATTCATCTGCAATATATTTTAATACACTTTTTTTGTCACTTGTTTTTTTGTACCCTTTTCTATCTGCTATTTTTAAGATTTTTTCTGTACTTGTAAATAAATTGTGTGGTGCTGATTTGTCTTTTACTCTCCAAAAGCTACTTGAACTTTCTTGTATACCATTTATATTGTTTATTCCTAATTTTGATATATCACTTTGCGCCTGTGGACTCCAACCATGATGTACATATATTGCGTCATTTTCTATTGCATAGTCTAAGAAATAGTGTCTTGAACTTCTTACTGGACCGATTTTTTCTAATTCTTGTCCTTTAAAAACTGCCATTAGTCTTGTTTCTCCACCTTCTACAACTATTTCATATACTATATATGCTTTACTTAAGTTTGCTTGTGGCCATGCTCCACTGTGATTGTCTATCATTATTGCTATTGGTCTGTCTTGTCCTTTATATATTTGTATCTCTTTTTCGGGAACTACTATTGCTTCTTCTTGTTCTTTTGTTTCTGTATTTGCTTGTATACTTTCTTCTTGCACATTTTCTTCTTTTTTCATTATTTTATATCCTAATAGTACTCCTGCTACAATTATAAGAATTACTAATATTGATACTAGAATTATGAGTTCTTTTCTATTCTTCATCTATTTCATCCCTTTTTATCCCTAATTTATTTAATATTACTTCTTCTTTTGCTCTCATTTCTTTTTTTTCGTCTTCTTCTATATGGTCATATCCTATTAAATGATAAAATCCATGTACTATCATATATGCTAGTTCTCTTTCAAAACTATGCCCATATTCTTTGGCTTGCTCTTTGACTTTTTCTATAGATATAACTATGTCCCCTAATATGTCTTCTTTTTCAATTTTGCTTTTTTGGGTTATCGTCTCTATCTCTTCTTTCTCAAACATTGGGAATGATAGTACATCTGTTTCTTTATCAACATTTCTACATTCTTTGTTTATTTTGTGAATGTTTTTTGGATTTGTTAGTGTTATACTTATATATAATTTTGTTTTTTCTAAGTTCTCTTCATTATAACATTGTTTTACTACTTTTTTTATTATTTCTTCATATTGCTTTTTTTCTTCTATCTCTAAATATTCTATTTGATACATCTTCTTTTCATTCCTTTAAGCACTTATCAATTCTTTTATCCCTATATTTTGTTTATTTCTTTTGTATGATTTGCTTACTTTTCTTGTTTCTCTTATTTCTTTCATTTCTCCATAGTCTACTAGCTTTCTCTTGTAGTATTTTATTAGTTGTGTATAGTCTATTTTCTCTTCTTTTATTTTTCTTATTTCTTCTTTTATAAATAAGATTTCTTTTTGTTTTACATATTCTATAAAGTCTATTTCTTTTAGTTTTTCAATTATTTTATATTTTTCTAAAAAGCTTTTGAATTCTTCTCTGCTTCTTGAGTTTTCCCAATATACCTTTGTTGATAATAGTCTTATATGATAGTCTTCTATTAAATTGAATAACATTGTGTATGCTTTTTCTCTTTTTGTGGCTATCTTTGTATCTTGCACTAGTGTTCTTGCGTCTTTTATTAGTTTCATATAACATTGCTCTGCTACTACTAAAGGTAAACTATGTGTGAATAGATTCCTACTTATACCTAATAAAATCATATTTTTTTCTATGTTGTCTCTTGCATCTAATTTTCCTATAGAGAATTGCTCATATTTTTCATATTCTTTCACTATGTTTTCAAGATTTGGTTCTTCTATTTTTAATGGTAATATGTTTTTTATGTAGTCTTCTAGTGTATCAAATATTTTTATATATATCCATTCCTTCGTAGAGTCATATATATTGGTATTGTCTGCTAATTTTATTGAATAGTTTTTTAGTAGTCCTTTATATAATGTGTCTTGCTTTTCTATATAGAATTTCTCGTATTTTTCTATCATTTTTTCTTTTCCTGATGCTTTTACTGTTTCTTTGTCTAATTCTATTAGATATTTTTGCTTTCTATATTTATATTCTACATATTCACTTTCTTTTAATTGTACTATTCCATAATATTGAGATAATGCTGTACTTTCTATTTTTGTTGCTGTTTCATTTTTTACTTTCTTATATATCGTGTCTAATACATATTTGTCTAATGCTTCTAAATATGCTGTATATGCATCTTCATATTTTTTGTCTGCTGCATCTTGTTTACTATTATCTTCTTGCGCTGCTTCAAAAGCTTTTATTAATGCATTTCTTTTCATTGATATTCTCATCCCATTAATTCCTATTTGTGTTGGGATTAATAATTTATTTAATGTGTTTGTTATTTTATTAAAAAAGGTTTTATCTGTTCCTACTACTCTTAGACTTTTCTCTTCCATAATTCCATCCTTCCTAAGTTTTGGTAGGCAGGTATTATTCTTGTATATCTTCTGTCTGTTCTATTTCTTCTATTTTTTCCTGCATTCCTATATTTTCAATTACTTCATATGTAACACTTACTTCTACATACTCTTCTGTTTCTTCTACTTCTGCATTTTTCCCAAGTATGTTTTCTTTTTCTTCTATTTCGTTTTCAATTTCCTTTTCTAACTTTTTTGTTCCTCTTTCTATTGCTTCTTCTACTGTGTATTCTATTGAATTTTTTTCCAGTTCCTCAGTGGTTATTTTGTTTACGGAAATTGGTAAATATAAGTTTGAAAATATCCTTAACTTTTTTTCTTCTTCTATTGTATCATAAATTTTAAATTTTGAAAGGGTTTTATAAAAATTTATTTGAAAATTATTAATTTTTATTTCATATTTGTTTTCTTTTTTTCCTGTTTTCTCCTTTTTTTCCTGTTTTAAAGGTATTTTTTCACTTTTTGAATATTCTACTATTCCTCTTACTTCTCCTAAACTATGTACATATCTTATTCCTGTATATTTTCCTTCCATTGTTCCTTGTATTAATACTTGACCTTCTTCTACTCTATCTCCGACCTTTGTTATCGCAGTCCCATTTTGGGCAATTATTTTTGTGATTGTTCCACTCTTTTTGGCAACTATATTACAATATTCTTTCTCATCTATTAATTCTGGTGCCTTTTTGGCTTTTACTATTTTTACTATTGCATTTGTTCCTTTTATATCTACTCCTATCCATGATATGTCATCTCTTTTTAATCTTATTTGATTGACCATTGCTTCAATATTTATTTTACTTTTTCTTATCCCTGTTTTTAAACCTGCTTGAGTAATATCTTCCATGATATTTTCTACTTGCATATTGTCTTCTACTTTTATTTCTATATTCCATATATAATTTGAACTTGCATATATTGTTATAATTAATATTGCTAATGATATTACAAATAGTTTTCTTTTTCTGTATTTATTTATTAGAAATGGTAATCCTCTTTTTTTATTTATTTTGACTTTGCATTTTAATTTTTTTGATACTTCCACTATTCTATAATAGTCCTGGATTCCTACATTTAAATATAGTCTTACTCCTTTTTCCCTTTTTAAATTCCAAATTAGTATTTTATTTGTTGTACATATATTTATAAATCTTTCTATATAGTAGCCTTCAACTGTAATTCTTACATACCCTAATAAGTAATTTAGCAATATCTTTATAAACATTTTCTTTCTCCTTTTTTACACTTCCATTACAAGTGCTTTTTATTTATGAGTCTTGTATTCTATCTAACTCTATTCCCTCTATTTTTCCAGTTATTTTTATGTCATCATTTGTCATCTTTTCTAAGTTTATATCACTTCCATTTATATTTACTATTCCTATATATGTACTTATACTTGTAAAAAATTCTTCATATTCTAAAATTCCTTTGTAGTTTTCTATTATTATTTCGTTAAATCCTGTTATTGTTAATTTGGGTCTATCTGAATATATTTCTTGTGGCATTTCTAGTATTTTATCTATTTTACTAATTTTCCTTTTCTTCATATTCTTCATTCCTTTAACTTTAATTATTTTTTCAAGTTAGTTGATATCTTTTATCAACTGCTTTATTGAAATTCTTCTAATGTCTTGAATTCATATCCTTGGTTTCTTGCTTCTTTTATTATTGTGTCTAATACTTCTGAATTTGTTTTTGAGTTTGAGTGTAATAATATTATTTCTCCTGGATGGAAATTGTCTGTTATCATTTTTGTTGCCTTTTCTACTGATGGTTGCTTTTTCTCATCCCAGTCACAATATGCAAAACTCCACATTACTGTTTTATATCCTAGTTCTTGACATTTTTGTATTGTTCTTGCATTAAATTCTCCTTTTGGTGGTCTTATGTATTTCATTTCATATCCAAATTTCTCATGTACTGCTTGATGTAACCTCATTACCTCTTGTTGTATTTCTTCATTTGCTATACTTGGCATACTTTTATGGTTTACGGTATGTATTTAAGCTATACCGATGACGCTTTTTTGTATTACTTGCTATGATTATATTTCGACATTTTATTCTTATAATTTATTACTAAACCTGTGAAAAA